>JAQBQJ010000059.1 GCA_028287065.1 Labilithrix sp.
CGATCGAGATTTGCTGTTGCTGCGGAGGCGGTCCGTAGCCCGCCGCAGCGGCCGCAGGCGCCGGCGCGTTCAGCGGCGGACCGTTCGTGGTTCCGCCGGCGGCATACGGAGCCGGCGCGGGACCGTACGCAGCCGCGGGCGGCATGACGAGCGGTTCGCCCATCTGCGTCTTGCCCTTGAGCGGCTCGTTCGAAGCTGCTGCTGCTGCGACGGGCGCGACCGGCACGGCAGGCGCAGAAGGCGCGACGTAAGGCGCGGGTGCAGGTGCAGGCGCAGGTGCCTCGTGCGCGGGCGCATTCGCCATCCCCGCGGTGCCCGCACGCGCCGGCTGCGCCGTCGACTTGTGGCTCGCCGTCGCCTTGCGCTGCGCGGCTTCTTCCGGCGATGCCGAAGCGCGCCCCGCGAAGCGATCGTGGAACTCGGTGATCGACGCGAAGCGGTGCTCCTTGTCCTTCGACAGCGCGCGCATGATCGCGCCGCGCATCGACTCCGGCAGCGCCGCGCCGTTCGGCGTGGCCTCGATCGCCTTCGGTGCCGCGGTCATGTGGAGCGTCGCCCATTCGAACGGCGTCTTCGCGTCGAACGGAAGCGTTCCGGTCAGCATCTCGTACGCCATCACGGCGAGCGAGTAGATGTCGCTGCGCGCGTCGAGCGGCTGACCGGTGAACTGCTCCGGGCTCATGTACGGAGGCGTACCGAGCACCATGCCTTGCTGCGTGAGCTTGGCCTCGTTGCGATCTTCCTCGCCGCTTCGCTTCGCGATGCCGAAGTCGAGGACCTTCACGAACTCCTTCTGGCCGGCGCGTTCGGTGAGGATGATGTTGTCGGGCTTGAGATCGCGATGGATGATCCCCTTGCCGTGCGCCTCGGCGAGCGAGCCGCAGATCTGCGCGATGATCTTCTCGACGCGATCGGCCTTCATCGGGCCCTCTTTTTCGAGGACCTCCGCGATGCTCCGGCCGAGCACGAACTCCATGATGATGTAGAGGACGCCGTCCTCCGTCGTGCCGAAGTCGTAGACCTGCACCGTGTTCGGGTGCTCGAGCGTCGCGAGCGTGCCGACCTCGCGCTGGAAGCGAACGCGGATCTTCTCGTCGCGCGAGAGGTGCTGGTGCAGCGTCTTGATCGCGACCTTGCGCGTGTGCTGGCCGAGCGCCTGCTCGCCGACGTAGACGGCGCCCATGCCGCCTTCGCCGATCAGCTTGCTGATCTTGAACTTGCCGCCGAGCGTTCGCCCGAGGAGCGGATCGGGCGGCGCCAGGTTCGGCAGCGGCTTTCCGCAGAGCGGACAGAACGGCGGATGACCTTCGACGTCCTTATGACACGACGGGCATTGCATCGCTTCAGAGTGTCCCGCCAGCGGCCTTGCATTGCGCCGCGAGCTGCGCGGCCGTGGGTCGATTGCTCTTCGCGGCATTGCGCGCCACGACGCAGATCGGCGGATCGGCCTTCGGCACCGGCGTGGGAACGGGCTTCGCCGGCGCGGTCGGCTTCGTTCCCGTCCCGGTGCCGGGCTTCACGCCGACCGCGGTCGTCACGACCGGACCGCCGAGCGGAGTCGCACCGGTGACGCCGGCATCGGCGTCGTCGGTCGTCGCGGTCGTCGCGCTCTCGACCGGCGCGACCGTCGCGCTCGGCGTGCCGCTGAGATCCGCGAGCGGATCGCCGGGCGGGGGCTTGGGCTTTCCACGAAGCGCGAACGCGAGCACGCCGCCGCCGATGAGCAGCACCGCGAGCGCTCCGAGCCCGATGACGAGACCGTTGCCGCCGCCCTTCGCGGGCGTGTGGGTGGGTCCGGCCGGAACCACCGCGCCTCCTGCGCTGCCCGGACCGCTCGGCGACGGGCCGGCCGTCCCCATGCCCGGGCCCATGCCTGCACCACCATAAGGCGGCGTCGCTCCCGCCGGAGGGCCACCACCGCCGTAGGGCCCGGCGTCCATCACGGGCGCGCCCATCTCGGTCTTCGGTCGATTCGCGGCGGCTGCTGCCGCTCCGCCGTTCGCGTCGTGGCCGTGCGACTGGTTCATCACGGCGGTCTGGTTCGGCATGCCGCCGCCCGAGAGCGCCTCGAAGAACTCCTTCACGCTCGAGAAGCGCTCGTCCTTGTTCTTCGCGAGAGCGCGCGTGATCGCATGGCGCATCCGCTCGGGCACGTGCTGGCCGAGCGCTTGCGTCTCGATCGGACGCGGCGCCTCGGTCATGTGCTTCGAGGCCCACTCCCACGCCGTGTTCGCCTCGAACGGGTACTTCCCGACGAGCATCTCGTAGGTCATGACGCCGAGCGCGTAGATGTCGGAGCGCACGTCGACGGGCTGCCCGGTGAACTGCTCGGGGCTCATGTACGGCGGCGTCCCGAGGACCATGCCCTGCTGCGTGAGCTTGGCCTCGTTCGGATCGTGCTCGCTCGAGCGCTTCGCGATGCCGAAGTCGAGGACCTCGACCCAGTCCTTCTGTCCGGCGCGCTCGCAGAGGACGACGTTGTCGGGCTTCAGATCGCGATGGACGATGCCGTGGCTGTGCGCTTCCTCGAGCGAGCCGGAGACCTGGCGGAGGATGTTCTCGACGCGCGCCGGGGGCATCGGCCCGTCCTTCTCGAGGATGTCGGCGACGCTCCGGCCCTGGACGAACTCCATGACGAGGTAGAGGGTGCCGTCCTCCATCTCGCCGAAGTCGTAGACCTGGATCGTGTTCGGGTGCTCGAGGGCCGCGACGGTCCCGGCCTCGCGGTCGAACCTCTTCTTGATCGCCGGGTCGTGCGAGAGGTGCTTGTGGAGCGTCTTCAGCGCCACCTTGCGTACCGACGTGCCGAGCTGCTGCTCGGCGAGGTAGACGCACCCCATACCGCCTTCGCCGAGCTGCTTGACGATGCGGTACTTGTTCGCGACGACGGTCCCGACGAGGGGATCGACCGCCTGCTCTTCGCCCTGGGTCATCGGCAGAAGGGTCGCACAAATAGTGGGTTCTTGCCGAGGATCATGGCCCTCGAGGGGGGATCGCGTGGACATTCCTTGACACCTTGGGGGCTTCTACGGCCCAGCCCGGGGACGGGTCTGTACGCCGCCGTCGCGCCGATGGCCGAGCTCGGCCGCGGCACGTCGCCGCGAGGACGACGAGCGCGAGAACCTGGGCGCCCGTTCCGCACGCGGAGCTCGCAGTTCCGCTATGCGGCGAACGGAGAGAGCAGCTGTCACCCGATCGTGTGACGGCGCGTTCGCGTCACGCGAGCTAGCGCGCGGGATCGCCTGCCGGACCTGCGTCCGGGAGCGGCCCCGCGGGCCCCTCCTTCGGCGGCCACGGGAGCGGCATGCGGACGTCGCGCGCGCGATCCCAGAGCTCGAGCTTCGTGCCGCGCTTCGTCGCCGGGAAGAGCACGCCGATGCGCGTCTTCAGCTTCGGCTCGAACCGTGGCTGCGTGCGGATCCCCGCGTCCGGGCTCTCGGGTACGCCGAGCATCGGAAAGTCGAAGCGAACGCGTTCGATGAGCGTTGGCCCTTCGAACAGCTCGAGCGCGAAGCGGCCCATCACGCGCGGCGTGACGTGCGGCGCGCCCATGTCGACCTTGTGGACCTCGAGCAGGTAGACGTCGCCGCGATCCCAGCGGAGATCGAAGACCCACTGCTCGCGCTCGGACATCGGCGGCGGGTCCGGCGGGATCCGCGAGATGGGGGAGCCGGAGTCCGAGCCGCCGGCGTCGCGCAGGAGACCGCCGCCCGCGTCGCGCGCGCCTGCGCCGGCGTCGCGGGGATCGTTGGTGTCGGCCGCCGCTTCGTTCGAGGCCGCCGTCGCGATCCCGAGGACGACGACCAGCGTGAGGGCGCCGGGGATGAAGCGGATCGCAGCGCGCTTGACGGTTCGAGCTCGCATGAGACGCCTATCTCACGCTTCCGCCGCGACGTGAAGCCCGGTGCACTAGAGCCCGCGCGACACGGCGTCGTTCCACGACCCGTCCGCGCCGCCGAGCGCCGTCCACGCGGCCTTCAACGCGTCGGGCACGGGCGCCTCGGCGACGAGCGGTTCGCCGCGCGCATCCGGCACGGTCACACGCGCGGCGTGCAGAGCGATGCGCGCGAGCGCGACGACGCGGCCGTCCGGCAGCGTCAGTCTCGACGGCCCGCCGTAGTCGCGATCGCCGAGGAGCGGCGCGCCCGCGTGGCTCGCGTGGACCCGGATCTGGTGGGTGCGACCGGTCTGCGGCTCGACGGCGAGCATCGCGAATCCACCGGCGCGCGCGACGACGGACCAGCGCGTGAGCGACGGCTTGGCGTCGGGGCCGTGCGCGGCGCGGTGGCGAGGGTCCTTCCCCGCGCCGATGGGGGCGTCCCAGGCACCTTGATCAACGTTGATCAACGTTGACGATACCGACGACATTGACGACGTCGACGAGGCCGACGACATCGACGCGATCGCCACGTACCGGCGCGCGTAGCGCCCTTGCTCGCGAGCCAGCTTGAGCCTCGCTTCGGCCTCCGGGGTCGTCGCGAACACCACGACGCCGCTCACCTCGCGATCGAGCCGCGACGTGACGAAGAGGTCCGTCGACTTCCGCCCGATCGACTCCGCCGCGAGCGCCACGAGCGAATGCGATGCGCCACCGTGATCCGGCACCGTCGGGATCCCCGCCGGCTTCGCGCACGCGAGCAACCCGTCGCGCGCCCAGATCGTCGTCCACTCGGCGACGGCCGTCGAAGTGCCGACCTTCGACGCGCGGTCCGCGCTGCCGCCGCCGCTTCCGATGACGACCTCGTCGCCGGGCTTCACCGCATCGGCGCTGCTCTTCGCGCGCACGCGGCCGATGAACACGCGGCCCTCGCCGATCGCGCTCTCCGGCTCGCGCGCCTTCGTGACGATCTCGCCGACGGTCGCGCCGTCGCCCGCCCGCACCACCCAGCGCTTCTGACGGCCGCGCGTCACGGCTTCGGCGGAAGCCGTTCGACGATGCCGCGATCGCCGTCGAGGCGCAGCCGATCGCCGGTCTTGATGGCGCGCGTGACGGCGTCGACGTTGACGACGCTCGGAACGCCGAGCTCACGTGCCACGACCGCGGCGTGGCTCAGCGGCCCGCCGAGCTCGGTCACGACGCCGGCGGCGATGCAGAACAGGGGCGTCCAACCGACGTCCGTGGTGTGCACGACGAGGATCTCGCCGGGCTGGAGATCGCTCATCTGCGAGGCCGAGAGCAGCACGCGCGCCTGCCCCTCGACGACGCCGGAGCTCGCGCCCGTTCCCTTCATCACGTCGCCGCCCGCCGGCGGCAGCTGCACGGACGGCGGCGTACCGATGAACGTCGCCGGCGGGTCCGGGCGCGCCTGATCGCGCATGTACTCCGCGCGCCGCGCCCGCACGAGCGGCGCCAGATCGGTGCGCGAGGACCGCAGCGCGTTGACGACCTCGTCGACGGTGAGGAAGAACACCGTGTGCGTCGCGCTCAGCGGCGAGCCGGACGCGCGCAGCGCCGCCCAGTCGCTCGCGAGCTCCGGTACGAGACGGAGGAGCCGCCGATCCGCGTCGAGCGCGACGTCGCGCAGCATGCCGAGCACGCGCGTGACCTGCGTGCGCATCTGCTCGCGCCGCCGCGCCGCCTTCTGCGCGCGCGTGATGAGGTGCCGGACGAGCGTCTGCTCCGCGAACTTGAGGCGGGGCACGAGGCGCTGCATCTCCGCGTGCGCCTCGGACTTCGCGCGCGCGAGCTGCGGTTCGACGTCGCGTGCCTGTCCCCGCAGGCTGACGCGGATCATCGCGAGGACCGGGCGCGGGTCCTCTTTCCAGCGTGGCGTCGACAGCTCGGCCTCGCGCACCGCGCGATCGCCGTACAGATCGAGGAAGCTCACGAGCGCGCGCTTGGCAGGCCCGTCGGGGATCGAGCTGACGGTCGCGCCCTCCTGCACGAGGACCGCGCGAGCCTCGGGATCGCGCCGCGCCAGATCGACGATGCGCATGACGCCGATCGCGGGCCGCGCGCTCTCGAGATCGCGGATGCCACGTGTGAGGTCGTGCGCGAGGCGCTCGGCGCCGTCCGGCTCGACGCGCGAGAGAACGCCCTTCAGGATGATGTGCGTGCCGAGCGCGCTCGACGCGCACGTGAGCATCACGTCGCCGGTGCGCTCGAGCAGCGCCTGGACGTCGCGGATTTTCCGCGCCACCCCCTCGTCGGGGAGGATCGCGAGATCGAGCGCGTTGTGGAGCCGGAAGGAGTGCTCGGCCTCCTGCTCGAACTTCGACACGTGATCGTCGAGGCGGAGCTGCTCGCGCAAGAGGCGCGTCGCCGTGAGCGGAAGCCGCGCGTAGAAGCCCTTGTGCGAGACCTCGCCGACTTGACTCGCGAGCTCGTCTCCGCCGGAGCCGCCGCCGAGCTCGACGAGCGTGCGCGGATCGAGCCAGGGCACCTGCGCCGCGATGCGCATGAACTCGGTGAGGTTCAGATAGAAGCGGCCGTGCACGTTGCCCACGAGACGCGCGTGCTTCGGCACCGAGCAGCCGAGCGTGCCGAACGCCTTGCGGAAGCCGGACTCGCTGTAGTCGCCGGCGACCGACCACGTGAACGGCGTCGCGACGCCGGGCAGCGCCTCGCCGACGTTGCAGCTGCTCCAGACCGTCGTCGCCTCGCCGCCTTCGGGATAGCCGCGACCGGTGACGTGACGCGCCTGCACGATCCACACGCGTTCGCCTTCGCAGGCGAACTCGACGTCCCACGGCACGTCCTCGATCGCCTCGAGCCGGCGCGCGACGGAGGCGAGCTCGTCGATGCGCTCCTTCGTCAGCGCGGGCGCGTCGGGATTGTCGACCGCGACCTCCATGACGCCGCCGTCGCCGACGACTGCGGCGCGCAGCTTGCGCGCGATGGTGCTCTCGAGCACCTGCCCGTCCTCGCTGATGCGCAGCATGTCCGGCGTGGTGACGCCGTCGACGACCGGCGAACCGAGCCCGAAGCCGGCATTGACGATCCGCTCGCGCGGGCCGGCGTGCTTGCGCGTGAACATGACGCCCGCGGACGTCGCCCGCACGATCGGCTGCAGCACGACGGCCATGCCGACGTCGCGCACGCCGTGCGTGGCGAGATAACCGAGCGCACGACCGGACGCGATCGACGCCCATACGCGCCGCACCGCATCGGCGAGGGCGGGCGCGCCTCGCACGCCGAGCACGGACTCGGCGAGCCCCGCCATCGAGACGAGCGCGCCGTCCTCGCACGTCGCGCTCGAGCGCACCGCGAAGCCCCACGGCGCGCTGGCTCCGTGCCTCGCCCAAAGCTCCTCGAGCTCGTCCTCGAGGTGCGCCGGGAGCTTCGCCGAGAGCATCTCCTGGCGAGCCTCGGCCGCTCGCGCGTACACCGCTCGTCCGCTCGCCGCACGCAGCAGCGACCGCGGCTCACACGCGGGCGACAGCTCGCGAAGTGCGGCGACGAACGCCCTCTGCGGCACCACCCACGTCTCCGGGACGAGGAAGCCGTGCCGGCGCAGCCATGCGAGCCGTGCCGCTTTGCCGCCGACGTTCTTGCGATCGGAGAGCGACTCGTCGCGCGCGAGCGCCTCGAGCCCGAGCAGCCAGGGCGCTGCCTGTCCTCGGCTGTGCGTGCCCTTCCCGCCGCTCGCGATCGCGTCTGCCATGAGAATCCGCCATGCTAGCAGGCGGAAAGGCCCGCGGCGTGACTCCCGCGCGGGCCTTCGCTCAGCTGCGCGCGAGCGTGCGATCGTGCCAGACGAGCATCTCGATGGCCCCCGGCCCGCGGTTGAACGGATAGTCGTGCGGACCAGGTACGTCGGCAAAGTCGTGCTCGATCCCGGCGGCCTTCCACGCCGCGGACGTGTGCGAGATCGCGCCGCGGAAGTAGTCCTCCTTGCTCGTGAGAAGGCGCAGCTTCAGCGCGGGGTTCTTCGCGCGCGCGGCCTTCGCGAGCTCGGTGAATTCGTTGACCTGATCCTCGCCGAGCGCCGCCTGCAGGCTTCCGACCGAGCCGAACGCCTCCGGGTTGCCGAGCCCCACGCGCAGTGCGACCGCGCCGCCGAGCGAGACGCCGTCGATGCCTGTCGCGGCGGCGGTCGCGAGCACCGGAAGCTCCGCGCGCACGCGCGGCAGCACCGTCTCGAGGAGGTACGTGCCGTACTCCTTCATGGGCGCGAGCTTCCGCAGATCGACGTCGGGCAGATACGGGCATACGACGACCATGCCCTTGAACGGATTCGTCTCGAGCCCCGCGTTGAGATCGGCGAGGCGCTTCGGATCGACGAAGCCCTCGAGGTCCGCGCTCGTGATCGGTGGCGCGCATACGCGCTCGATCGCACGGAGCAGCGCGTAGTCGCGCGGCCATCCCATCACGCCTTCGACGGGGCCCTTGTTCGCCTCCCCTCGCCCGTGGAGCGCGATGAGCACCGGAAGCTTCTCGTCCGGCTTCGTCCACGAGGGCACGATGACGACGGCTCGACCGCCATTGTCGAACGTCCACGTCTGCGTGCCGACCTGGCCGCGAGGAAGCACCGGCGCGTCCGGCGGCGGCATCTCCGGGAGCTTGGTCGGAACGGGCGGCGGCTCGCTCGCCGCCACGCGCTCCTTGCGCGAGCACGCCGCGAGCGCGCCCACGATCGTCGACGAGAGAAAGATCCTGCGACCGATCACGTTCGTCACGCGCGCGACCGTACCTCAGTCTTCGGGCGGCGTCGGCATCTTCCCGGTCGCGGTGCGGACGAGATCCGCAAGTCCCGGGTCGCTCTTCATCTGATCGCGCAGCATGCTCTTGATCTCGTCGAGCTCCGCTGCCGAGAGCCCCTTCAACGCCGACGTCGCCTCGTCGACCTTGAGATCGATGTACCCGTGCACGTCGACCTCGCCCGCGCGCAGCCGGCCGAGCGGCGACGCCTGATCGACACCGTCCGTGCGGGCTGCGGGCGAGGCTGCGTTCGTCGCGTCTGCGCGATCGACCTTGAACGGCGCGTCCGCGCGGTCCGTGCGGTCCGCCTTGGACGGACCGCCGGCCGGCTGCGCTTCCGGCGACGGAGGGAGCCCCGCGCCTTTTCCGATGCGATCGATCGCCATGGGACACTCCTATTCTAGCGGATGTTGCCGATCGCCGTCTTCACGGTGTCGTGCTCGGCCTTGAGGACGTTCGAGAGCGCAGTGAACGAACGGTTCTGCGAGTTCACGGCCTCCTGGATCTGCAGGTAGTAGAGGTTCATCTCCTGGCTCTGCTGGAGCGACGACTCGAGGCCGCCGCCCTCCGCTCCGGGCACGCCCGCGGTGCCGCCGCTGCCGCCGCTCGCGCTGAGCCCGGCCGCGTTCGCGACCGCGGCGCCGCCTGCGTTCTGGAGGGTCGAGTTGAACGAGCCGGATCGCATCGAGGAGCCCGCACCGGGTCCTTCGGGCGAGCCGCCGCCGCTGCGAAGAGGCGTGCCGGTGCCGGTCATCGGGACGCCGAGCGCGGAGCCAGGCCCGCTGCCTCCGCGAACGGCGACCGCCATCAGCGGCGCGCCGGGAAGAACCTTCATGGCGGTCTCTGCGCCGCGCACGAGCGACTGCGCGAGGACCTGCTTGAAGGCGCCGCGCGCAGGCGTGGGGGTGACGCGAGCGGCGGTCGTGGCGACGGTGACGTCCGGACGTGACGCGATCGTGGGCGAATCCATGGCTCTCCTCGAGGTGGCGCCCAGGCGGGATGGCTGGGCATCACCCCCTGTCGGCCGCTCGCGGGAACGGTTGCTGCAAAACGTCTCCTTGCAGTGAAGTCGCAGTCGAAGACCGCGTCGAGCGGGCAAATAGCGATGAAATGCCGCTCAGCGCGGCCATGCGATGCGAGCACGGCGGGCGCGCTTGTCCGCGGTCGCGGGTCCGTCGTCGTTGAAGTAGAGCGAGCCCCCCTCGAGGACGAGCGCGACGTCGAGTGACGGCGGACCGTCGAGCGTGAGCAGCGGGAAAGCACGCGGATCCGATGCCGAGAGATCGATGCCGTCGAGCGCGATCGCGTCGGTCATGCTGCGCGCGACGACCGCGCGCAGGCCCGTGGCATGGCCCTCGAGCGCGACCGACGTAGCGGCGCCTTCGCCGCCGAGCGGCAGCTTCACGGGCTTCGTCGCGATCTTCCCGTTCGCGGCGACCGTCGCCCACATCGCGCCGTAACCGCTCGAGGCAGGAGACTCGACGCCGAGCGGCGCCTCCTCGATCCACGAAACGTGCACGCCGCCGTCCGCCGCCGGCGCGAGCTGCGGCGTGCGCGAGTGCGCGGCGGTGGCGAGCAAGCGCTGCTCGTCGACGTCGCGCTGCGCGTCCTTCGTGCGAACCGCGGCGACGAACACGTCGGCCATGCCGTCCTTCGGGCTCTCGCGAGGGTCGGCCCACGCGAGCCAGACGCGATCTCCGCGTGCGATGGCGACGAGGTCGCTCGCGTCGCCCGGAGCGTTCGTGATCCGGACGCCGTTGCCGCGCGAGAGATCGGTACCGACCCGCGTCGCGTAGACCTCACCGTTGCCGTCGCGTCCGTCGATCCATGCGACCACCCAGCCGCCGCCGGCCCACGCGATCGCGACGTCGCTCGCGTCGCCCTTCATCGTCGTGAGCTGGAGGTCGTTGCCCTTCTTGCCCTTCTTGTCGATCTTGGTGACGTGCACCTCGGGATCGCCGTTGTCGCGCGCGACCCACGCGACCGCGGCGCCGTCTTCGGGCTTCTCGGCGGGTGCGATGGCGACGCCGCCGACCGCGAGCGCGCGCGTCGTGATGACGGCCGGAGGCGACACGTTGCCTACTGCGTCGATCACGCGCACGGACAGCACCATCGGCGCGCTGCGTGCGTCCTCGGTCGCGGCGCGTGCCTTCGCGCCTGGAGCGTCGGCCTTCACCGCGAGCGTCGCGAGCATGGTCACGTCGCCGATGCGCGTCGCCGCGATGTCGACCACGCTCTCGCCGGTCGCGATCGCGGTGACGTCCGTGACCTTCGGGCCGTCCTTGCCGACGGCGGTCGGGTCGGCGGGCGCCCGCAGGTTGACGCGCGAACGAACCTCCGCGGCCCGCACGCGCGCGGGCGACGCCCCGGACGCCGCGAGCGCCACGCATATGTCGCGCTCGCACGTCATGCCCCACGCCATCGATGCCGGGTCGGTGCCGAAGCCGAACGGCTCGCGCTGCACCGGGACGAGATGCGCGTCGGTGCGGATCAGCGTCGGCACGATCCCGGCATCCGGACAGCGCGGTGAGCCCGTCTCGCAGTCGCGCAACGACGCGAGGATCGCAAACCCGGCGTCGGTCGCCGCGAGCTCGGGCGCCGCTCGACCGATGATCTCGATCGAGGACGGCCGGCCTTCGATCCCGAGCGAGGGACCGATGCGTGCACTATACAACCGACGATTCTCGACGGCGCGTCCGGTCGGGGCCTCCCACATCATGGCCGTGCCCGCGGCGCCCGACGCGAGGCCGAGGAGCGCTGCGCCGCCGCGCGCCTCCACGACCTTGTGCGGAGGCTCGAGCTTGCCGTCGTCGCCGAGCGCCGCCGCCGCGACGGACGGGTCGTCGGTCGTTCGATCGGTCCATGCGAAGACGAGGCGCCCCGGAGAGCGCACCACTTCGACGTCGCCGCTGACGACGGGCGCGGACACGACCGCGACCGGAGGTCCGCCGGGATGACCGTCGGCGTCGAGGCGCTGGAACGAGAGCGCGCCGCCCTTCGCGCCTTTCGCCGTCACGATGGTCGAGATCCCGACGCCGTTCGGCAGCGCGAGCGCGTGCCATCCGGCGACGCCGCGTGCGATGCGCGCGGGGACGCCGCGGACCTTGCCGTCGACGTCGAGCGAAGCCGCGACGACGTTCGCCTCGCCGCCGCGCGTCTCCTCGGCCCACACCACGACAGCGCCGACCTCGGTCGCGACGACGTCGACCCACACCACGTCGTCGCTCGTGCGAGCGAGCTCGATCGGCTTGCTGCGCGGCACGCCGTCGTCGCCGACGACCACGACCCACAGGGCCTCGCCGCGATCGGTCAGGACGGTCCATGCGATAGCGGCGCCCGGAACGGCGCCGCGCGTGGGCCGGACCACGAGCATCGTCGTATCGACACCGACGTTCGCGATCGTCTTCGCCGGTCCACGCGGCTCACCGACGGCCGTGATGGGAACGGCAACGACGCGCCGCGCGCTGCCTTCGGCCGGCGTGACCCACGCCACGACGCCCGCCTGGTTCGAGACGCGCGCGAGGAACGGACCGATCGTCCGATCCGCGATGGATCCGAGCATGTGCCCGATCACCGCCTGCGCTGCCGGAGGCACGAGCGCCTTCGTCGACGCGGGCGTGTCGTTGATCCCGACCGGCTTCGGCGTCCCGCCGCCACACGACGCGGTGGCCATCACGACCGCGACCGCAGCCACCAGCGCCAGCACGACGGGCCGCATGGGCGAGTCGTGCCGCGCCGGCGGCGCTGCCGTCATTGAACGATCTCCTCGTAGCTCTTCGTGATGGAGATGACGCCGGAGTGGCTCCGCGGGAACGGCGCGTTCGCGAGCGCGGCCTGGATGCAATCGGAGAGCGCCGAGTCGGTCTTGCCCTTCGGCAGCGTCGCGCCGAGCAGTCGGCCCTCCTGATCGATCCCCATGGAGATGGTGACGCGCTCGTGGGGCAGATTCTTCCGCGTCCGGTACTCGGCGACGCACTTCTGGACGTCGGCGGTCTTCCTGTCGACCGCCGCGCCGATGAGCTGCGTTGCCTCGACGGCGGAGCCGGCGAAGGGCTTGGCGGGCGGGCCGGCGTCGGCGGCGGTGGTCGCGCCGCCTGCGCCTGCGCCTGCGCCTGCGCCGCCGTCGCTCACGTTCTTCGCGGAGGCGGCGCCGGGGCTGCCCGGTGCGTTGGTGTCGGACGTCTTCGCGCCTCCGCATGCGGAGCCGAGCAATGAAGCGACGGTGATGAGAACGAGCACGGGTCGAGAGCGCAAGGCCTATACCTCCTCGCGACGCGCGTTGGCGTGGCGCGCCGGGAGGTTACCACTCTCTACGGAATCACGAGCCGATCACGACGATCGGAGCAGCCGCGTGATGTGGCGCCGCTCCCAGTCGAGCGCGCGATCGTATTTCCGGAACTGCTGCTCGCGCGCGAGGAACTCCGGCGGATGGAGCACGCGCCGCGCGGCCTGGCCCTTCGCCGACGCGAGCGCGAGGCTGGCGCCGCGCCCCGGCTGCATGCTCCCGCGTGCGGCCGGGATCATGTGGTGGAGCATCTCGTGGTAGACGACGTACGCGACGAAGTAGCGCGGGACCCACTTGCGATCGAGCGTGGGGTGGATGCGAATGAGCCGCTCGAGGCTGCTGTAGCTCCCGAGCCGGATGGCCTTGCGCGGCGCCTCGGTCCGACGCGGCTGCTTCTGCCCCCACGTGATGAGGGCGTGGCAAGCGCCGCCGAAGTAGCGCTCGTTGAGCTCGTTGAAGATGGCGAGCAGGTCGTGGTGCGAGCCCTTCGCGAAGAGCGGGATGGCGCGCGGGCGGCGGCGCGCGAGGCGCGCCCCATTCGCTTCGATGTAGTTCCCGACGATGATGCTCGCGGCCTTGTCGTGACGGGTCACGTAACGGACGAGCGCATTGACGACCCGGCTGGGCGCGTCGAGGAACATGTGGTGGATGCGGGCGTGGAGAACGCCGTGGCGCATCGAATGCGAGATGATCGAGTGCCGGTTGTCGGTGATCGAGAGGATGACCACCCGGCCCGGGCTCGAGGCCTTGAGCTTCCGCTCGAGGGACTGGCGCGCGCCTTCGTGGATGAAGAGCTGCGGTGAGGCCGTCGGGAACACCAGCGCGAGCTGGGCGCTGAGCCGCTCGGGGATCCGGATGGCCGCAGCCGACGCGGCGGAGAGAGACGGACGGGCGAGGGCCGCGCCACCGCGGGACCACCTCGGGGCGAGCCAAGCTTCGATGTTCGACCCGGTTCGAGCGCTCATGTTGAAGACGTCTCTCTTGGGGGTAAGGGACAGGGGTTCCGCTGTCAAGGAAGCCACTTTTGATGTGTTATGACGCGCACTTGGCTATGTAGGCCGCGGCCCCCAACACAATGTAGGCAGGTGTCGTTTTTCGAAAAAAAATGACCCTACGCGGCCGTCCTTGACCCGGGGCAGTCCGCCCCTCACGCAGGCTCGTTCGAGGCAACACGCCACGTGTAGGTTGCACGCTTCGTCGCACGACGAGCGCGCGTTACCTCGAGCAGTGGAGGGCCCTGCTGCGGTCTCCGCGCGTGGTCAGTGGCGTTGCCAGACGAGCGACTTGGGATCGAGGACGAACTTCAGCGTCGAGCGGAACTCGAGCCCTGCGACCTGCGGGTCCGGGGTCACCTTCACCCCGACCACCATCCCCTTGCCCATCCCGCCCGGCAGATCCGCGCCCACGAGGGACATCACGAGCATGGAGAGATCGGGCTCGTGCCCCACGATCATCACGCGTTTTCGGCCTGCGCGTACGAGCTCGGCGACGAGCGCGAGCTTCTCCGTCCCCATGCCGAGCTCGCGCCGGATCTCGATCTCGCCCGTCGCGCCCCCACGCTGGGCCTTTTGGTCCTCGCGCGCACGTCGCGAGAGATGGGTGACGTCGGCGACGATCTCCGCCGTCTCCATCGCGCGCACGAGCGGGCTCGAGAGGATCGAGAACGGCGCCTCGCCCTCGGCGACGAGGGCCTTCGCGACCGCTGCCACGCGCTCGCGCCCGGCGGGCGTGAGCGCACGATCGGCATCACGCCCGGACGGGGAGTCGTCCTGGGCGGGACCGTGGCGCATGACGTAGAGCTTCATCGAGCCGCGACTTTACCCCAAGCCGGCGCGAGGAGCCCGCGGAAGGCTCGTTTCGAGCGTCAATTCGCGGGTTTCGTCGCGGCGCGCTTCGGGTCGTCCGAAGCTCCCGCCACGCCGTTCTTCGGCGCAGCCGCCGGGATCCGGACGACTGGCTTGCCGTCGGGCGCCACCTCGGGAGTCTTCGCGGCGGCCGCCGGAGCGGGCTTTGCCGCGGTGGTCGCCGCGGTCTCTTCCACCGGGCCTCCGCCTCGCTTGATGTTGTGCTTCGCGAGGATCTGGCTCTCGAGCTTCTCCATGAGCTCGGGATGCGCGTCGAGGTAGGCCTTCGCGTTCTCGCGACCCTGCCCGATGCGCTCGGTCCCGCACGAGAACCACGCGCCGCTCTTCTCGACGAGGCCGAGATCGGTCGCGAGGTCGATGATGTCGCCGGAGCGGCTGATGCCCTGTCCGTAGAGGATGTCGAACTCGACCTCGCGGAACGGCGGGGCCATCTTGTTCTTCACGACCTTCACGCGCGTACGGTTGCCGATCGAGATCGGGTCCTTCTTGTCGCTCGTGGCGGCTTCTTTGATCTGGCCGATGCGGCGGATGTCGAGGCGCATCGACGCGTAGAACTTGAGCGCGTTGCCGCCGGTCGTGGTCTCGGGCGAGCCGAACATGACGCCGATCTTCATGCGGATCTGGTTGATGAAGACGAGGAGGCAGTTCGAGCGCGCGACGGTGCCGGTGAGCTTGCGGAGCGCCTGGCTCATGAGACGCGCCTGGAGGCCGACGTGGCTGTCGCCCATGTCGCCCTCGATTTCCGCCTTCGGGACGAGCGCCGCGACCGAGTCGACGACGATGACGTCGACCGCGTTCGAGCGGACGAGCATGTCGGCGATCTCGAGCGCCTGCTCGCCGTAGTCGGGCTGCGACACGAGGAGCTCGTCGGTCTTCACGCCGAGCTTGCGTGCGTACGCGGGATCGAGCGCGTGCTCGGCGTCGATGAACGCCGCGACGCCGCCGGCCTTCTGCACCTGCGCGATCGCGTGCAGCGTGAGCGTGGTCTTGCCGCTCGACTCCGGGCCGTAGATCTCGATGATGCGGCCCTTGGGGTAACCGCCGATGCCAAGGGCGATGTCGAGGCCGATCGAGCCGGAAGGCACGACGACGACGTCGTCGGCGAGCGACGCGCCCTCCTTGAGGCGCATGATCGCGCCCTTGCCGTATTCCTTCTCGATGCTGGCGAGAGCGAGGTCGATGGCCTTCGAGCGTGACTTGTCATCCATGTTGGCGGCTCCGCAGGTACTGGCAGCGTCTTCCTGAACATATACTGGTTCTTTGTTCAGGTATCAAGGTTTCACCTCACCCTTATAAACCGCCACTAGTGTCTATTCTGTTCAGTACGGCGGGGCGTAGGTGCCGACGAGCTGCACGTAGCTGCGATCGTACTTCACGATGTCGAGCGGCGAGCCGCCGGACGAGTCGAGAATTTCCATCGTTCGCGTGTCCACGACGATGTCCCAGGGCCGCACGCCAGGGTCGACGCCGATGCCCGCCAGGCGCCTCGATTTCACGTCGATCGCGGTCGTGATGTTCGATTGATGGCCGGTGACCCAGTCGTCGACCTCGCCGAGCGCGGGACCGGAGGCGCCGCTCGCGCCGGCGGTCATCACCTCGAGATACACGACGCCCTCTTTTCCGAGCGGCTCCTTCACCTTCACGGTCGCGTCGGTCACGCTCGAGCAGATCGCGCACCACACCGCCGAGACCTCGATGTGGAGGATCTTCTGCCGCTTCTGCTGCGGATCGAAGTAGTCCGCGAGCGACACGGTCTGGAGGCCGGCGGCGCGATCGCCCTCGACGTACGCCTGGAACGTGAAGTTCGGGATCCGATCGCCGGGGCGCTTTCCCGAGCGCGGATGGCCGCCGAGATGATCGGTCGGATACGCCACGCCGTCCGGATTCACGTCGCGGCCGGGCACGTCCGGGTCGACGAAGTCCGGTTCCCTTTCGTTCGACGAGGAGCAGCTCGCGACGGCTCCCGTCACCAGCGCCGCCGACAGCACATGAGCAAGCAAGCGCGTCATCCCATCATTTTGGCACAGGTCGGCTAGGATGCCGCGGTGGTCGACGTGGGATCCGCGGGGCGCGCCGCGAGCGAGCTGCCGGCGTGCTGCCGAGCCTGCGAGCTCCATGAGAGCAACGGACCGGGCGCGCCGCATTGCCTCCTGCTCCATCATCCGACCGCGGAAAATAGGCGTCATCTGCTCACGATGCCCTGCAACGTCGAGGGGCTCCTCGAGCGAAGATTCCGCTCGCACGGACCGGACGTGGCCCGCGATGCGCTCGTGAGCTGGCTCGATCCGGAGTGGGACCCCGAGACCCTCCGCGCGTCCTATGGCAACGCACCGCTGGATGCGCGCCTCTGGCTGACGTCGTGGCCCTACCTCTACCTCGGACGGAACGCGGTCCGCAGGCAGTACCGGAACGCGCGCGAGCAGCCTTGGTCCGAGCCGCCCGATCGCCCGGATCCCGAAGGCGACGACCCCACGCTGCCGGGGCGCGTCTTGCGCGCGCTCGATGCGGTTCGACGCGTCGACGCGGTCGCGTACGCAATGGTCGTCGAGCTGATGCGAGGCGAATTCGAGGTCGCCGCATGGCGCGCGTCGCTCGGGTGCAGCGATGCGACGGTCACCGATCGCAAGTACCTCGGCATCTACCGCTACTCGGTGATCTTCTTCGACGTGCTGCAGCAGCTCGATCCGCGCGAGCGTGCGGCGCTCGAGGCGCGGCGCTTCTCGCCCGGCGATCCCGGTGACGGAGAAGCCCTGAACGCCCTGCGGATCGCGCTCCGGAGGCCCGCCCTCGGTCTCGCGGAGTTCCGGGAGCTGTACCGGGCGGGGGCGTCGGCATCGCTCGCCGTCCTTGCGCAGAGCGACGCGCTGGGGGAGGAATCCATGGAGCGGTTCGACGGCGCGTTCCGGCGCGTCCTTCGGATCGAGGATCGGGACCGGGGCGCGCGATGAACGACGACCGACAGCTCAGGCAGTGGCTCGGCGGGCACCGCTCCGAGGTGGCGCGCGTGGCCGGGTCGTCCCCCTCGGATCACCCCGACATCGACACCCTCGCGCGCCATGCCACGAGCCAGCTCTCCGCGGGAAAAGCGCGGGTCGTGTCGGAGCACCTGCTCGTCTGCGAGGACGGCCGGTGCGTGGCGTTCGTCCGGGGGAATGCCGAGGATGTCGATGCGGCCGCGTCCCTGCTCTATCCTGGCGACGAGGCGAGGGCGATGCACGCGCGGACATTCCTGTGTCGCGAGGCACTTTGGGAAGCATTCGAGGACATGGCGCGCGAAGAAGGCGCGCCGGTGGACGATCTGCTCGCGGAAGCGATGCGTTCGTACGCACGGCAGCGCTCGTACGGCGGCGCGACCGGTGAGGAGCCGCGCGCGAGCGATCCGCTTCCGCACGACTACGCCGCGGAGGACGCGCCCGATCTCGCGCGCACGGGTGCCATGAGGCAACCCACGCACCGGATGTCCGCGCCGACCGCCGAGGCTCCGGCGATGCGAAGGCCGCCGGGCGCGCATCCCGCCGCGAACCCGCGCGCGGGCCAGAACATCCCGACGGCGCGAGGCGTCGCTCCTCCTCACTCCGCGCCGCCTCCGCGTGCGCCTGCGCCGCTTCCCGAGCCGCCCGCGCGCGTGCCGCTCCAGCGTCCGTTCACGCAGCCCATCGGCCAGCAGCTGCCGCCGCCTCCTCCTCGCGGTGGAGCGCGTTTCCCGAGCGGCGCGTCGCCGCTTCCGCCGCCTCCGCCGGGTCGGATGTCGCCGCCCACGAATTCGCGCTCGATGCCTCCGCCGTTGCCGCCGTCGGATCCCTACGTGGCTTCGGCGCAGCCGTTCGCGGGACGTGGGCGCGCCGCGACGATGCTGACGCTCACGTACCTGAACCGCTCGGTCGAGGTGACGAAGGAGCGCTTCATCCTCGGTCGCTCGAAGACGCAAGCCGACCTCGTCCTCGACGACGCCAACGTCTCGCGGCAGCACGCCGCGATCGAGCGCGTCGGCGACCAGTGGTTCCTCGCCGATCTCGGCTCGACGAACGGCTGCTACGTCGACGGGCAGCGCGTGAGCCGGCGTCCGATCGCGGACGGCGACCTCATCGAGATCACGACGCACCAGATCCGCTGCACGCTGCGCTGAGCGCGCGCGCGGATTTTTCCGTCCACGTGCAAAACGGCGCGCGGCTCGCGGCCTGTTCGTTCGGAAGGTCTTCCGATGAACGCCATGAGCCACCGACGCGACTCACGATCGCCTGGGAATCCCGAGGGAACCGACGGACGCCGGCCTCGCACATTTCTGTGCCGTGACGACCTGTACGGCGCGTTCGAACGACGCGCGCACGAGCTCGAGTGCTCGGTCGACTGGCTCGTCGGCGAAGCGATGAAGCGGTTGCTCGCCGATGCCGCGCTGAAGGTGCAGCTGCCTGCGGTGGCTCCTCTGCCGCCGTTGATGCGCGGCGCGCCGCTCGTGCCGCCTCCTCCGCCGCCGCCACGTCCGCGTCGCGCGACGGGGAGCTTCGTCGGCGAGAAGGCGGCGGCCTCTGGCGCGAACGAGCGGCTCGCGCTGCGTCTCGACACGCAGCGCGTCGTGGTCGATCGCGATCGCTTCGTGATCGGAAGGAGCGCGCGCGATGCTCAGCTCGCGCTGCGCGACGGCGGTGTCTCGCGGCAACACGCGATCATCGAGCGAACGCCGGGCGGATGGGTGGTCATCGACATGGCGTCGACGAACGGCATCCACGTGAACGGCACGCGCGTGACGCGTGCGCCCATACGCGCGGGAGACACCCTCGAGATCGGTCCGTTCACGATCGCGATCGAGCGAGCGTGAGAACGCTCACGGCACGCAGACCGCGTAGCTCGACTTGTAGTTCTGGTACCGCACGCGGAAGTTTCCTCCCGCCGCGGGCCTGACCTCGACGCCGTTCACCGTGAAGTACAGCTCGACCGTCGCCTCGACGTACTGCCCGCCATTTGCCGCGGGCGCGGAGAGCGGGAACGTCGGGCAGTCGGACACGTTCGTGATCGTCCACTGGCCCTTGATCGGATCGAGCGCGCCGAGATCGGCGACGTAGCGCGCGTTGTTCCCGCGGCGACGATCGAAATCGACGTACGCGGTCGTGAAGGCGCCGGACGAGCCGACGCGAGAGTGGACCTGCACGTCGAGCTGCTTCCAGAGGTCGGGGTTGTCCCAGTTGGTGACGCCGTCCTTCCAGACCTCGAAGAAGATCCCGCGGATGGCTGCGCGCTGGCGAGCCCACGTGTCGTAGAGGATCTCGCCCTCGGCCGACTGCATGTCGCCGTCGCACGGACCGTTGCAGGTCTGGCGCGAGATCACGCGTTGGACGTTGCCGACCCAGCCCGGCTCGTTCGCGGCGGGTTGCACGGTGAAGCGGTAGTTCTTCCCGAAGTCGGAGTCGTATGCGTTGCAGCCCCACACGCTGACGTTCTGGAACCAGATCTGCAGCTCGCCGGACGCGTCGAGCGCGAGGACGGGCGGGTCGCTGCCGCCCGACGGCGAGAAGCCGCCGGCCTCGAACGAGTGGACCGCGCCGCCGCCGATCTTCCAGTACCCCGTGATCGTCCACGCCGGATGGCCGTTCTGGTCGCCGCGGCACGTCGTGAGGCGGTTCGCGTCGTAGGTGACGCGGATCTTCTTCCCCTTCTGGAGCGTGCCGGAGACCAACGCCCGGAAGTCCGCGCCGAAGGTGAGCGTCCCCGCCTCGCCGAGCGCCGCTTCGCTGGTACCGAGCTGGGTCGCGTCGTCCGTCGCCGCCGGGGCGCAGCCGGCGAGCGCGCTCGCGGCCAAGGCCGTGAACCCCACGAACAACAAGGAAAGCTTCATGGAAGCGACGTCACTCATGGCTGAGTCACTAGCGCCGTTCGCCGGGGTGTCAAGGGCGCGCGTCGGGGCCTCGGCGTGGTAATCGGAGCCATGCCTGTTCGCACGTCGAAGCGCGTCGCCCGAGCCGGCGCGGTGCTCCTCGGGGTCGCAACGGCCCTGGCGGTCGTCGTCGCCTGCGACGACAAGAAGGGCCCGCTGCCCGCGCCGTCGGCGAACGTCGCGCCGCCCAGCCCGGCGAGCCCGGCGAGCGTGATGGCGATGCTAGGCCTCGATGCCGGCGCCCTCAGCGAGACCACCGATCCGCCCGCGCCGGCGGGCGATCTGAAGGCGGACATCGACCGTTTCGTGAGCGTCGACACGTGCGTGAAGGAGCGCGCGAACATCGACCCGCTCGTCGGCGATGCGCTGCGCGCGATCGGCTACGAGACGTTCTTGCGCGACGCGTGCCGGCTGCTCGAAGCCGCGAAGGATCACAGTCGCGAGAAGTGCGACCGCATCGATTCGAGCGCGCTGCGCCTGCGGTGCCAGAGCTGGGTGGCGATGGTCGCGCAGACGCCGGACACCTGCCCGCCGCAGTTCGAGGGGATCACGACCCGCGGGCGCAACGTCATGTGCCTGGCCGTCGCCGGGAAGGATCCTCGGCTCTGCACGGGCGAGCCGCGGACGGCGGCGCGCGCGACGTGCGAGGCGATGGCCGCGCAGGACGCTGCGAAGTGCGACGTGCTCCTCCCGAGCGATGCGCCGTCGTGCAAGCGAGAGCTCGCTCGGTGGCGCACGCTGCTGGCGGCGCCGCTCTCGGGGCTGCCGAAGCTACCGGCCGCGCGCGGCAAGCTGATCGTGAAGGGCGAGGCAGGCACCCCCGATCCGCCGACCACCGAGGCAGACCTCGCCTCCGAGTTCGCGCGGGGTGGCGTCGTCGTCACGTCGCGTGACCGTGCACGCGTGGAGCTCGGGATGATCGGCGAGAGCGAGACGTCCCGGATCGCGCCCTCGCCGAACCGCCGCGCGCGCCTCGGCATCGCCGTGCTGTTCGAGCCGGGCGCGACGTCGAAGGATCCGCAGAAGCCCGTCCTCGAGCGCCTCGAGCTCGAGGTTCCTGGAGAGGCCACGATCGTTCATCCGCTGGCGAAATGCGATTGCCGTATCACGACGGCGCGCGTCGACCGCACGCGTGGCGGCGAGCTTGCGATCGCGCTTCAGGGCACGCTCAGCTCCGGCAACCGGACGTACAAGATCGACGTCGACCTCGCGACGTTCGTGCGCGACGTCGTGGCCGAGGTCCCGGGCGGCCGCGCGCTCCCACCGGCGCACCCGCGCCTGTCGGGCATCGACGCGGGCCGCTGATCGGCTCGAGGTCGCCTCGCGAGCCGCGCGAGCCTCTCACACTCGAGGTCTCAGCGTCGAGGTCTCAGCCTCGACGTCTCAGACGCGCGGTGTCAGACTCCGATGAACAGGCGGTGCGCGAAGTTGCGCTCGAGGCGCGCGCGCAGGACCTTGTCGGCGGCAAGCTCGATGTCGTACTCGATGCGCTTGAACTCGAAGCGCTTCTTGTCCGTGTCGTACGCGACGTAGCTCGCGCGGTTGTCGAAGTCGCGGGGCTGACCGACCGAGCCGACCGAGACGATGTACTTCTTGTCGGGCGCGAGCTCGAAGTCGACCGCGGGCATCTCCTCGACGCTGTTCTTCGTGAGCGCGAACACCTTGCAGAGGTGCGAGTGCCCGATGAGCGTGAGATGACCGAGCTTGTCCCAGAGCGGAAGACACTCGCGCGCCTGCTCGGGCGCGAAGATGTACTCGAACTCCTCGAGGCGGACCGGCGAGCCATGGCAGAGGAGGACGTTCGCGTCCTCGAGCATGTGCTGGTAGGGCAGCTGCTTGAGCCACGCCATGTTCTCGGTCGAGATCATCGCGGCGTGGACGTCGAGCGCGTGGCGCGCAGCCTCGTAATAGTACGAGTAATCCATGCGACCGGAGACGGCGGCGTCGTGGTTCCCGAGGATGGTTACCTTGGCCACCTCTCGAACGAGATCCGCGCACTCATTGGGCGAACCGCCGTAGCCGACCGTGTCGCCAAGGCAGTAGTAAACATCGATGTTCTCCTTCCCAAACGCCTCGAGCACGGCCGAGAGCGCTTCGAGGTTCGCATGGATGTCGCTGAAGACACCGATCCGCATAGAACTACCAGGCTAGGCGGCATCGCGTGAAACGGGAAGAGGTATAAGAGGAGACCTTCAAGATGGGCTCAGATCCTCCGCACACGCCTCCCCCGCCGCCTCCCTCGCAGCCTCCGTCGAAGCCTCCCTCGCACAACGCGAACGGCTCGAATGGCTCGAATGGTGCCGGCTTTCATCAAGAGCCGGACCCCGAGCCCGAGCCGCTTCCGCCGGCCCCTCCACAGGTCGCCGAGCTCGTCGCCGCCTGCATGCGCTTCGTCGCCTCGAAGTACAAAGTGGCGCTCGACGGGACGCCGGAGACGCTGAGCCTCGTCGACCAGTACATCCGCGAGGCTCGTAGCGCCTACGAGGCACGGCCCGAGAGCATCGATCTCGTCGCGCCCGCCGTCGGCGCCTACCTCGGCGAGGTCATGCGGCAGGAGTTCGCTGCCGAGTGGTTCGCCGATGGCTCGCACGAGGCGTGGCGGCTCTACTTCCACAACGTCTACCTCGCCTTCAACCCCGTCGGCATGGCCCGCGAGGCGATCACGATGAAAGAAGAGGCAGGCTGGAACGCCCACCTCACGCTCGACCCCGCCGAGCGCGAGGCGATCGAGGAGCGGCTCGCGGTCATGCCCGACGTCGACGAGGACGAGTACTACCTGCCGACGACGCGCTTCGACGTGATCACCGTCGTCGTCGAGACGCTCCGCGCTCGCGCCGAGGCGAGCGGCACAGGCGACGTCACGTTCACGCGCGAGGACTACGATTGATCTCAGCGCACGCCGGCGTCGCTCGTCCCTAGCTGCGCGAGGCCGGGCACCGTCTGCGTGACCGGCGGGTCGAACGCCTCGCCGAGGAACGTGCGCGACTGAACGATGTAGCGCCCGCGCTGGAGACCCGAGAGGACGTCCTTCGCGCCCGGCGCCGCCCAGGCCACCGGCACGCCGTCGACGTGCAGCACGCGCAGCTGATCGCTCGCGTTCGCGACGACGAGGCCGTCGCCGTTGCCGTGAGGAACGGCCGGCATCTCGATGGGGGTCGTCCGGAACGCCGCGAGCTCGGGGGGCGAGAGCGCGGCCTGCACGCCCGCGACCGGCAGCGGCGATTCGGCGAACGTCGCGCCCGAAGGCGGCACGAGGAGCGAGCTCGTCGGGAGATCCACCTTGTCGCGCTTCAACATCCCCGTGACCTCGAACACGATCGAGCCGCGCGCCGTCCAGCGCAGCTCCGCGCGCATGGGCAGCTCGCCGTCGCCGCAGAGCGCGCTCGACGGCGGCGCGTTCATGAGATCGAGCAGCATCCGGCAGAGCAGGACGCCGCCCTCGCCGAGATCCGCGGCGCGTCCGATCTCGAACGTCGCCTTGGCCGCGCGCGTGGCGACCTCGACCTTGCGCGTACGGATCCCGATCCGCTTGCCGACGTCTTCCTTCGGCGTGAGCTCCGCGGGCGTCACCGGCGCGACGTCGAACCTCCGCTCGCCGATGAGCGCGCGAAGCGCTCCCGGCGCGACCGGACGGTACGTCGCGCCGCCCGGCCACACGACCACGTGGCCGTAGCGATCCGCGCGGGCCCGGAGCTCGGTCTCCGCCGGCACGACCCAGCCCGCACCGAGCAGCGCAACGCGCATCCGCGATGCGCCGAGCTCGATCGCGAGGCGTAGCTCGGTCTTCTTCCGCGCGGCGTCGATACCGGCGACGTTCACTTCGGGCGCGCGCGTGGGTCCGCTCAGATCACCCTGCCGCATGACGGCCGAAAGCGTGTACCCCACGGTCTCGCGCGCGAGCGAGTCCGCCTCGAGCGCGACGTCACCACGGAGCGGCACCGGCGGCGGACCGCCTTCGAGGCTCGCGGTCACGACGGCGCTCGCCGTCGAGGTGGGCGTGTTGGCCAGCGGCGCAGGCATCGCGCTGGCCTGCGGGCTCGGCGTCGCCGTTGCGTCCGGCGTCCCCTCGCCTCCGCTGCCTGCGCCCTTGCACGCCGGCGCGGCGAGCATCACGACTGCCGCGATCACCTTCGAGCGCGGCGACATCCATCACCTCATGCGGAAGTCGCTGACGATGTGCACGCGCGGATCGAGCGGCGGAGCGCCCGGCAGGTGCTGCGTGTCGACGAACACGATCTCCGCATCGGGGTTCATCTCGAGGAACGCGTTGCAGTTCGCGGGCTCGTTGTCGAACGCCGCGACGACGCGGCCTACGCGATTGAGCTTCGGGCCCTCGGTGCGCTTGAACAGCTCGTCCGGGATCTTCGCGTCGGGCTTGCACACGAGCTCCGTGCCGACCACGCCGATCGGGTAGCCGAGATCGCGGAGGCTCTGGAACGAGCCGATGCCCATGAGCGGCAGATCGCGGCCCGTGAAGTACACGAGGCTCGCGCCTGCTTCGTAGCAAGCGCGCGCGAACTCGACCGAGCCGTGCACCGCGACGTCGTGCTTCAGGTACGCGTCCGAGAAGAAACGCGTCTTCCAGAACGCCTCGGCGCGCGCGGCGAGCTCCGGATGATCGACGCCGAGCTTCTGCAGCGTGTCGCCGAGGAGGTACGCGAGGTGCTCGGCCTGCGCTGCGGCGAAGACGCCGGCCGCCGAATGCGCCTCCTCCTTCAGCTCGTGGGCGAGCTCCTGGAGGATCGCGAGCGTGCGCGGGCGGTTGTCCATGAGCGTGCCGTCGAGATCGAACACGACCACGGGCGGCTTTTGCGGGTTCGAGTCAGTCGCCTTGCAACGCGCGACGATGCGCGACATGAGGGCTTGCTGCTCGGCGAGGGGAAGACGCTTGAAGGCGGACGCCATCGGGAAGCGGGGGGAGGTAGCACAGGGCTGGCGCCCGCGGAAGGACGGCTCAAGCCATGCGCGGATTCGCTGCCCCGTGCCAGGAGAGGAGCAGCGTGCCGACCGACATGCCCGACCCCTGCCCGAACAGCAAGATGCGATCACCGTGCTTGAACTTCTTCCGCTCAGCGCCGCGATTCAGGTTCAGGAGGACGTTCGCCGGCCCGCAGTTGCCATACTCCTTGCGGGTGTCGACGACGCGTTCGGCGGGGAAGCCAATCCGCTCGATCCACGCCTCCGAAACGGTCTTCACGTTCTGGTGCGGGCACACC
>JAQBQJ010000122.1 GCA_028287065.1 Labilithrix sp.
CGACGTTCATGGCGCGACAGATCGCCGACGGCGCCGCGACCGCCCCGGTCCATGGCATCGGGGTCGACGAGGCCAGCGCCATCGTCATCGGGAAGAACGGCCTCGGCACCTTCAAGCAGCTCACGGCTGGCACCGGCACCGCGTACATCATCACCGGAGCGTCGGCGACCGCGGTCAAGGCCGGCTCGCCGCTGGTCTACGGGATGCTGACGGTGAGCCGTCTCGACGCCGACGGGCAGAGCTACGACTTCACGCACTGGTGCGGCACCACCACGACGTATCAAGTCGCCATCGATGGCGCGGCGACTTTGATCTACCAGCCGGCGGACCCGTACACCGCGGGAGGGATGGCCGGGACGTGCGGGCCGATCGACGCGGGTTCGGACGGCGGCGGCGGTGACGGCGGCGGAGCTGGTGACGGTGGGAGCAGCGGCGGAGCCGTCGATGGTGGCAGCGGCGGTGGAACCGTCGACGGTGGCGGCGGAGCCGATGCCGGCGGCACCAGTGGCGGGTGCCGCATCGGCATCGCGGCGGTGGTGCCCTCGATGGCATGGGTGACGCTCGCGATCGGCGCGTTCCTGGCGCTCCGTCGTCGCCGGGCCTGACGAGCGACCTCGAGTCGCTCTGATCGACGTCCTCCCGCGTGTGGCGCTACCATCACCACGGTGCTCCCGTCCGGACAGGTCGAGCGTTACGAGATCATCGCAGAGCTGGCCAGCGGCGGCATGGGGACCGTCTACCTTGCTCGGCAGCATGGCGCCTTTGGATTTCGTCGCACCGTCGCCATCAAGAGCATGCACCCGCAGCTCGCCAAGGATGACGAGTTCCGGTCGATGTTCCTCGACGAGGCGCACCTCACCGCGAAGATCCGACACCCCAACGTCGTTTCGATGCTCGATGTGGTCTACGCCTCGAACAAGCTCCTGCTCGTCATGGAGTTCGTCGATGGTGTGGCTCTCTCGACCCTTCTCGACCGAGCGATCATGGCCGGCGAACGACTACCGGCCACCGTGGCCGTTGCCATCGCGATCGACGCGTTGAACGGCCTCCACGCGGCACACGAGCTCGCGGACGAGGGCAGGTCGCTCGCGGTCGTTCATCGCGACGTCTCCCCGGCCAACCTCTTGGTCGGCAGCGACGGGCTGACGCGCGTCCTCGACTTCGGCATCGCCAAGGCGAACGACCGTCGGACACAGACGCGCACCGGTGAGGTCAAGGGCAAGCTCGCGTACATGTCCCCCGAGCAGCTGCACGGCCAGGAAGTCGATCGCCGCACCGATATCTACGCCACCGGCGTGGTGCTGTGGGAGGCCCTGGCCGGTCGCCGGTTGTTCGATGCCCCGAACCAGGGCGCGCTGTCCCTCAAGGTGACCGAGGGACTCGTCGACCCGGTCAGCTTGTACGCCGCGGAGGAGATCCCCGAGGCCCTCGACGGAGCCTTGCTCAAGGCGCTGGCGAGGGACCCCGCCGAGCGCTTCGCCACGGCCGAAGAGATGGCGCTCGCGCTGGCCGCCGCCCTTTCGGCGGCGCCGCACACGGAGGTGAAGAAGGTGGTCGCCGGTCTCGCCCGCGACCTCCTCGATGCGCCCTCGCGGCTCTCGACGCCCGCGGAGGCGAAGACCATCCCGGACAACAGCGAGCGCGCGATGCTCGAAGAAGCGCTCACCGACAAGATCGAAACTCGCGCGTGGAAGAAGGCCTCGAGCCCGTCGAGCCCGTCGACCCCGTCGACCCCGTCGACCCCGTCGAGCTCCTCCCCCCCCTCGCCCCCCTCGTGGCGCCGCCTCTCCCCCATGACCGCCGCGGCGCTCGGCATCGCCGGAACCCTCTTCGGAGTCACCGGTTTCATGTTCCTCCTGCGCACCGGGCCGGCCGCGCTGCCGCCCACGGCCGCGCCGTCTGCAGAGGCTCCTGGGGTCACGGCCCCGCCGATGCCGTCCGCGATCGTCGCGAGCCCTACCGTGCTCGTTCCGTCGGCGTCTGCGTCGACCTCAACGCCGACCCCGGCAGCGCGGCCGAGCACGAATGGGAAACGGCCGCCGCAGGTGCCTTCGAGCTCGACGGCGAAGGCGCCGGACTGTAACCCCTCGTTCACCGTCGACGACGCCGGCCGCCACTACAAGCCCGAATGCTTCCAATGAACGCGCGCGCCCCGCTCCGCTCTCTCGTTTTCGGCGTCGCGCTCGGCATTTCTCTCGGAGCCGCTTCGCTCGCCCACGCGGCGCCGCAGACGGTCGCGTGCATCACGGCGTTCGACGACGGCCAGCGTCTACGGGCCGAGCACCACCTTCTGGCGGCTCGCGAGCGCCTGCTCGTCTGTGCGCGTACGGAGTGCCCGAGCGAGATCCGGAGCGACTGCGCGAACGTGCTCCGCGAGGTCGATCTCGCGACGCCGTCCATCGTGCTCGGTGCGTCGGACGGAGACGGTCACGACGTCACCGACGTCCATGTCGATCTGGGCGGGCGTCGCATCGCCGAGCAGCTCGACGGGCGGGCGGTCTCGGTCGACCCCGGCAAGCTCGTGCTCCGGTTCGCGCGGGGGGCGAGCGGGCCTCCCGTGACGGTCGAGGTCCTCGTCGGCGAAGGCGAGAAGAACCGCGCGGTGCGCACCGTCCTCGGTGCAAGGTCCGCCCTGCCGAACGTCCCGAAGGCACCGTCCAACCTTCCGCTCCACGAGGAGAAGCGCAGCTTCATCGGCTGGGCGGCTCCGATCGGCTTCGCCGTCGTGGGGGCGGGAGCGCTCACCTTCGCCGGGATCACACGCCTTCGCCTCGGCGACGACGCCGATCGCCTCCAGGCATCGTGCGGGACGAAGTGCGATCCGTCGGAGAGGGATCGCCTTCATGACGACCTCGCGGTGGCCAACGTATCGCTCGCGATCGGGATCACGAGCGTCGTCCTCTCGGCCGCGAGCTGGTTCCTGTTTGCTCCCCATGGCAAGTCGGCGGCTCCTCCGCAGTCGGCGCTCGCATGGTGAGATCGTTCCCGCGCATCGGCCTCTTCGCGCTCGTGACGTTGGCGGTCGCGAGCCCGGTGGTCGCATGCGGTTCGGGCTTCATCGACAAGCTCTTCGCCGGTCCCTACGACGACGGAGGCAGCGCCGACGTCGCCGCGGACGTCGCCCCGCCCGCCGACGCACGCTGCGCGCTCAAGCACGTAGCGCAGCGCCCGACGACCCCGGACGGTGCCAGCATGCCCACCGTCGTCTTCGCGATGGATTCGCTTCAGTTCGACGAGCAGAGCGCCGGCATGCCGCTGGGCTTCGACCTCGACGACGCCTGCACCTGTCCGGAAGACGATACGTGCGTTCCACCGGACGGCGGCGATCGGCGCTGCGATCGGAGCGACGGCCGAGACAACGCGTTCGGCCCGCTGTTCGGGCAGCTCCTCGATCCGTTCGGCAGTCGGGACTTTGCCACGCAGGGGATCCGGGACGGAAACTACGGCGCGATCATCTCGCTCTCCCAGTGGAATCAGCTGCCGAATGATCCCCTGGTCACGATCGGCTTCTTCACGTCGGGAGGTCTCGATACCCCGCCGGACGCGGGGAAGAGCAAGCCTCGTTTCGACGGGACCGATCGTTGGACCATCGACCCGGAGTCGTTGGTCTCCGGAGATCAGCTCATCGGCGAGGACTGCCACACGAGCACGCGCTGCGTGCCGTTCTACGCCGACCTCAAGGGCTACGTGAAGGACGATCAGCTGGTCGCGCAGATCGACAGAGCCCCGTTCGTCGTCTCCACGAAGACCGGGCGGTTCGAGATCGAGCTCACGAGCGTCATCCTGACCGCGCACGTCGTTCGGGAGGGAGGCATCCTCCGGCTCGAGCGAGGCGAGCTCGTCGGGCGTTCGGCGTCGGGCCGTCTGCTCGCCGCGATCGGACAGCTCCAAGATCCCTTCGGCACCGACGCCGGTCTCTGCCATTCCGCCGACGCCTACGGGCTCGCGAAGGGCGCGATCTGCGACGCGGTCGACATCGCCGCCGCGCCTGCCGACGACAAGACCGGCAAATCCTGCACGGCGGTCAGCGGCGGCCTTGGTTTCACCGCCGTTCAGGCGCTGGGCGGCACGGTGTTCTCGACCGTTCGCAATCCGAACGCCTGCGCATCGTTTACCGACACCTGCCCGTGACATGCCGCCATCTTCGAGGGTGGAGCAACGGGGGGGTCTGACGGCCTCGTCAGCCGCTCCACGGGTGACGCGCATCGCCCCGTGTCGGGGTAGGATCCCGTCCGGATGCAGCAGCCCTCGAGCTACACCGGCGTGACCCTGGGCGGGCGCTACGTGCTCGGCGAGCTCCTCGGCAAGGGCGGCTTCGGCGCCGTCTACAAGGCAGTGCAGAGCGACCTCGGTCGCACCGTGGCGGTGAAGATCCTCCACGCCGACGCAGTCCTCACCGGTGACGGCCTCGCGCGCTTCGCGCGTGAGGCACGCGCCGCGGCGGCGCTCGGTCATCCGAACATCGCGCAGGTCTCGGATTTCCAGATGCGCCCCGGCGAGCCGCCGTTCATCGTGCTCGAGTGCCTCGAAGGGCTCACGCTCGGCGCGTTGCTGCGGAAGGAGAAGCGCCTGGATGCCCCGCGCGTGTGCGCCATCGCGCATCAGGTCCTCTCCGCGCTCGACGTCGCGCACGGCGCCGGGATCGTCCATCGCGACGTCAAGCCGGACAATGTCTTCCTCGTCTCGCTCCCCGGTGTCGAAGACTTCGTGAAGCTGCTCGATTTCGGGATCGCGAAGCTCACGACGTCGAACACGGCGCTCACCGGCTTCGGCACGATGCTCGGCACGCCCGCGTTCATGGCGCCGGAGCAGGTCGCGAACATCGACGTCGATCACCGAGCCGATCTCTACGCCGTCGGGGCGATGCTCCACTTCGCGCTCAGCGGACGGCACGCGTTCGAGGCCCCGAACCTCTCGGCGGTGCTCTACGCCATCGTCCATCAACCCGTGCCCACGCTCTCGAGCATCGACCCGCGGATCGATCCGCGCCTCTCGGTGGTCGTCGCGCGCGCGATGCACAAGGATCCGTCGGGCCGGTTCGGGTCCGCCGCGGAGATGCGCGCGGCGCTCGAACCGTGGAGCATGAAGGCACCGCGCTTCGGAGTGGGAGCCCCGGCGCCGCCGAGCCTCGCGGCCGACACGGTGCCGGGCTCGACGACGCTCGAAGCAGATGGCGCCCCGACCTATCCGGTGGGTCACACGCCTTCGTTCTCACCGTCGCATGCGCCGCCGCGCCCTTCGTACACCGCGAATGGTCCCGCGCCGCTCGCGCCGACGCTCGACGAACCGCGGTCGATGTCGATGCCGGCGCCGATGCATGCTCATTCTCGGGCTGCGCCACCGCAGCAGTCGAAGGGGATCGGCGCGATCATCCTGCTCGTCGGCGGTGCGCTCGCCTTGCTTCTTCTCGTCCTCATCGCCGGCGGCATCGCGCTCTACGTGCTGCACGACGGCGGGAACGTCGCGCTCAATCCAATCAACGCGGGCTCGACCGCGACCGCGACGCCCGCCGGTGTCGCCGCGGGTGGAACGTCACCGGCAGCACCGGGCGCAGCTCCGGGCGCAGCTCCGGCCGCGCCCGGCGCGGTGCCGAAGGGCGGCGGCG
>JAQBQJ010000123.1 GCA_028287065.1 Labilithrix sp.
GCGCGCGGGCGCGAGGGCGCGCGCGGGCGCGAGGGCGGGTGCGGGGGCGCGAGTGGGAGCGGGAGCGGGACCGCGGGCAGGCGCGAGCTCGTGGAGGATCTCGTCGCAGCGCGTCGCGAGGGCGGCCGCGGAGGGCGGGCGCTTCGACGGATCCGGATCGAGCATCGCGAGCACCAGGCTCTGGATGCCCGGACGGAGCGCGCGCGCGACGTCGTCGTCGAACGGCGGCGGCGGCGAGCCCTGGGCGCGCATCGCATCGCGGAGGCCGATCCCCGACAACGGATGCACGCCCGCGAGCAATCGATACGCGACGAGCCCGAGCACGTAGCGATTCGCGGCATTGTCCCACGGGGCGCCGCCGGCTTGCTCGGGCGGCGTCCATCGCGGCGACGGTCCGCTGCTCGTGCTGGTCTTGCTGCTGGCATCGCCGACGAGCGCGCGCACCCAGCCCTCCGCCGCGAACCACGCCTCGGTACGACCCGCGCTCGAGAGCACGACGTCGACGGGACGCATCGGACCCGGAAAAATGGCGCTCTTCTCGCATGCGGCGAGCGCACGCGCGAGGTCGCGCACCTTCGCGAGCGCAGTGAGGCCTTCGAGGCGCTCGCCCTTCGCCAGCCCGTCGAGCGTGCGCGCAGGAGCCCGGCGCAGCACGAACACGCCCTCGTCGTCTTCGCCGAAGCCGACGTCGAAGCCGGACACGCCTTCGATGCCGAGGGTGACGAAGCGCTTCACGAGCCCGATGTCGGCGCTCGCGAAGCACCACATCTCCGCGGGCGTCCCGGTGCCCGACGCGCACGCGACGCGCGTCGCGCGGCCGATCGGGTCGAGCGCCTCTCCACGCCGAGGGCGATCGCGACGGAGCGCCTCGATGCTCATGCGACTAGGGCGCCGGCACGCGCGGCTTGGCTGTGGCGCCCTTCTCGTACGCTGCGCTGGCCGTCGTCGTGGTGCTGGGGTCGGTGCCGGCCGTCGTCTTCAGCCGCACGAGGTAGGTCGTCATTCCCGCGACGAGCGAGAGCGCGACGATCGCGACGATCGCGAGCCACGTCGGCACTTCACGCGCGCGCGACGCATTCTGCTCGACGAGCGCGATCGTGTCGGTGCGCGGGCGCGCCGCCGGCTTGTCCTCGGTCTTCGAAGGTGCAGCGGCCGCCTTCGGTACGCCCGAATGACGCGTGTCGCCCGTGCGCGGGTCGCGCGCGAGATCGAGGATGGGCGCGTTCGCCATGCGCGGAGTCTGCGGTGCGACGTCCGAGCGCGACGCACGCGGCGGACCTCCGCGCGAAGGACGCCCGGGCGCGACGGCATCCGACGCAGCGCGGAAGATCGAGAGCCGATCGGCGACCTCGCGCGCGGACGCCGGGCGATCGTCGGGCTTCTTCTCGAGCAGCGCGAAGAGGAGATCTTCTACGCCACGCGGCAGGCCCTTTCGGACCTCTTCGTCGAGCGCCGGAGGAACCGCCGTGCACTGCAAGTTCAGGAGCTCGCGCGGCGACGGCGAGTTGAACGGCGGGTCACCGCAGAGCATCTCGTAGAAGATGAGACCCAGCGAGTAGAGGTCGCTCCGTGCGTCGATGGTGCGCGCGTCGATCTGCTCGGGGCTCATGTACTGGAGCGTGCCGATGCTCTGCGTGTTGGTGCCGTGCATGCCCTCGAGCACCTTCGCGATGCCGAAGTCCATGACCTTCAGGCCGGTGGACGGAGCGTCCTCGGCGCCGTCCTCGGGCGCGGTGAGCATGACGTTCTCGGGCTTGAGATCGCGGTGGACGATCGGCGGCTCCTGACCGTGCGCGACGGCGAGCGCCTCGGCGACCTTCACGACGTGCTCGAGCGCCTCGTGCCAGGGGAGCGTGCCCCGGCGTGTGAGCTCCTGCCGCAGCGTCCTTCCGTGGAGGTACTCGAGGACGAGGACGAGCTGCCCGTCCGTCTCCATCGAGGCGAGGCTGCGGACGAGGTTCGGGTGCTCGAGATGCGCGAGGATCTGCATCTCGTTCAGGAAGAGGCGGCGGCCGTCCTCGTGACGCGTGAGCTCCGGGCGGAGCACCTTGAGCGCGACGCGGCGCTTCGAGAGGCGCTCTTCGGCCTCGTAGACCTTGCCCATGCCGCCCTCGCCGATGAGGCGCTTGACGAGGTATTCGCCGATCCGATCCATCTGAGGCTCCACGGCGGGCACGATCGCGGACACGCGATCGCCCTGCCAGAAAGGTTCTACGGACGACGAGTTGCGTCGATCTTTCCGATCGTTCCGCGTCGTGCGGAGCGTACCGCACGTCGGACACGCCTCGTCTTTCCCGCATTTGACGGGGTGGACGATGGACGGCCGTGTGTGTGTCTCCTGAAGTGGTCCGTAAGAGCGCGTTGCCATGGCGAAAAGAAGTCCCCGATTGCCGCCCTCTACGACGCGCGGCAGGGGACGAAGTTTCCCGCGCCCCCGAAGAACGGTCGCACCCCTCCTCTTCTTACGGTGCGCCTCGAGACGGACGCCTACTCGAGGACGGTCCGCCCGGGGTCGGCGGCTGCGGCGACGATGTCCTGGTGATCGAACGCGAGCACCGGCGGCATCTCCTCGGGCGTGAAGAGCCTCGCCTCGCGGATCTCGAGCGGGTTCTTCGGCGGCTTGTTCGGCGGCTCGACGATGCATTCGACGGCGATGGTCACGGCATGGAACCGCGGATCGCGCGAAGGGAGCGACCATGCTCCGAGGACGCGCACGACCTCGGGGCCGACCACCCCGGCCTCCTCTTCGAGCTCGCGGTCGAGCGCGACCCGCAGCGTCTCGCCCCATTCGAGCGTTCCGCCCGGAAGCCCCCACGTCCCCGTGTCGGCGCGACGGATGAGGAGGATGCGCCCGTCGCGCGTCCGCGCCACCGCGGAGACGCCGACGACGGGTCGCTTCAGGATGTGCCGGGTCGCCTCGTGGACGATTCCGTAGGCGGCCTTCGGTAACCAGGACAGGAGCACGGCCGGAACAGTAGCCGAGCCGCGCCCCGCCGTAGCTGTGGTAAATCGCGCAGCATGAAGCTCGTGACCTATACGCACGGCGCGATCGCTCGCCCGGGACTGCTCGTGACCGCGCCCGGCGTGAAGACCGACGACGCGTCCGGCGCCGTGGTCCTCGACTTGATCCGCTCTCTCGCCTGGGTCGACGGCAGGAAGAACGCCGCGGCGAAGGACGAGCGCGCTTTCGCCGAGAAGTTCGGCGACTCGGTGCTCGGCTTCATCGAGCACGCGGTCGATGCGCGTCCGCTCGCGGCCGACGCCATCGCCGCTCACGGCCGCGGTGAGCTGCCGGCCAAGACCGACGCCGGCGCCATCGCGATGCCCGCCGCGGACGTCACGTTGCTCTCGCCGATCCCGCGCCCGCCGTCGATGCGTGACGGCTACGCGTTCCGCCAGCACGTCGAGACCGCGCGGAAGAACCGCGGCCTCGAGATGATCCCCGAGTTCGATCAGTTCCCGGTCTTCTACTTCACCAATCACCAAGCCGTGATCGGCCCGGGCCCGCTGCGTGTTCGCCCGCGTCATCTCGAGCGTCTCGACTACGAGCTCGAGGCCGCGATCGTGGTCGGGCGCGAGGCTCGGGATCTGACGGCGGCCAATGCCGACGAGGTGATCTTCGGGATGACGATCATGAACGACTTCTCCGCGCGCGCCTTGCAGATGCAGGAGATGCTGCTCTCGCTCGGCCCCGCGAAGGGCAAGGACTTCGCGACGGGCCTCGGCCCGTATCTCGTCACGATGGACGAGCTCGCCGAGCGCACCGTGAAGACGCCGCGCGGCAACACGTTCGACCTGGGAATGCGGGCGTTCGTCAACGGCGAGAAGCTCTCGCAGGGCAACGTGAACGACATGACGTGGACGTTCGCGCAGATCCTCGAGCGCGCGAGCTACGGCGTGACGCTGTATCCCGGCGACGTGATCGGCTCGGGCACGTGCGGCACGGGGTGCTTCCTGGAGCTGAACGGCTCGAAGATCACGAAGGACCAGTGGCTGAAACCGGGCGACGTGGTCGCGCTGGAAATCGACCGCCTCGGCCGCCTCGAGAACACCGTCGTGGCCGACTGATTCGAGAAACAAGCGGAGGCGCGGGGACGCGGAGGGGTCTCGTCTCGATCGCTAGCCGTACCCTCGTCGCCGTTCGCGAAACGTTACGCGGCTCCCACGGGCTCCGCCCGCCGGAGGCCGCTCCACGTTTCGCTCACATTTGGGAGATCTCACTCCCGAGCTTCGACCGCGATCCGCAATTTCACCGTCGTCCGACCTGATGCCGTCCTGCGGAGCACCTCTCTCGTTCCGGTGCCGGTCAGTCCTGCGAGCCCTCTCTCACTCCGCTGGCCGGTCAGTAGGTTGGATGAAGGGTGAAATTGCGGAACACGCTGGCGGCGCGGGAGTGAGATCTCCCATGGGTGAGCGAAACTCGGAGCACGGCTCCGCGCGCGAAAGCGCGTGGAGCCGTGCGTAGAGTTTCGCGGAACGGCGACGCGGGTCCAGTCAGAGAGAGAGGGGCAACCCCTCCGCGTACCTCCGCGGCCCCCCGCGCCTCCGTGTTTCTCGCCATCGAGATCAGCGCGGAGTGGGACCGACGACCTCGTCGAGGAACGACAGCGCTCGTTTCGTCGACCAGCCCGTGATCCAGCTCGCTTCGTCGAAGCCTGCCACCCACCCGAGGTGCCCGCCATGCGGCGTGAGGTCGACACGCACCGCGCTCGACGCCGACGCGAGCCACGGGCGCACCGTGTCGCCCGGCACCATCGGATCGTCGTCGGCATGGACGAGGAGCGTAGGCACGGCGATCTTCGCGAGCCACGGTCCCGCGCTCGCGGCCGCGTAGTACGCGTCGACGTCGCGAAAGCCGTGCATCGGCACGATGATGGTCGCGTCGTAATGACGGAACGTGCTCATGCGCTTGACGTCGCTCGGCTCGTAGTGCGCGCGACCCGGATGCTGCCGTGCGAACTCGCGCGCGCCGTTCGACAGGCCCCGCAGCACGTGGAAGCGATAGGGCAAGCGCCCGAGCGTATCCATCCACGCACCGACGCGCGTGTAGTCGAGCGGCGCGGAGATGCTGACGACCGCACGGAGCGCCGCGGGCGCCGCGTCGCCGAGCTCGCCCGCGAGCTTGAGCGCCATCGTGCCTCCGCCGGAGAAGCCGAGCAGCACGACGCCGTCCGCGCGTGGATCCTTCGCGAGCTCTGCGACCACCACGCCGAGGTCCGCCGAGAGCCCCGCATGATAGAGCGACGGCGCGTCCGGGATGCTCGCGCCCGCGCCTCGGAGATCGAGGCGGACGACGTGGTAGCCCGCGCGATGGAGCGCGACCGCCGCGCGGACCACGTACTTCGACTCGCTCGAGCCGCCGATCCCGTGCACCACGACGACCACCGGCCGGCGCGGCGTCGTCCCGCCCTCGCGCGCCCACCACGCCTGCGCATGGAGGCGATGCGTTCCTCCTTCGCCGATCGGGATCCGCAGCGCCTCGGTCTCGACGTCCGCGTGCGACCTGGGAGGACAGAACAGCGGCGCGGCCGCGCCGAGCGTCTGGAGGTGCGGGCTGCGGAGCCAGCGAGGGAGGCGGAATTCATGCGCGGGCATGGCCGCGCGCTTCGTACCTCGGGCCATGACGCGCCGGCAACCCCGACAGTAAATGCCGCTTGTGTCGGCGAAAGAGGCTGCTAGTAACTCACATGTGAGTTACGAAAAGCCATCCCAGCCGTTCGAGTGCCCGCGTCCCCTCCCCGCCTCGCCGACGCTGCGACGGTTCACCGTCGTCCCGCGGCTGCCGCTCGCGCTGGAGCGGCTTCGCGAGCTCGCTCACAACCTCTTCTGGGTGTGGACGCCCGTGGCGCGCGAGCTGCTGGTGCGCATCGACCCGAACCTGTTCGAAGAGGTGCACGGCAACCCGATCGAGCTGCTCTCGCGTGTGAAGCAAGCGCGCCTCGACGAGCTCGCGCAGGACGACGCGTTCCTCAGTCACCTCGACGCGGCGCACGCTGCGCTCCGGACGTATCTCACGACGAAGAGCTGGTTCGAGCGATCGTTCCCGCAGGCGCACGGAGCGCGCATCGCGTATTTCTCGATGGAGTACGGGCTGCACGAGTCGCTGCCGATCTACTCCGGCGGCCTCGGCGTGCTCGCGGGCGACCACCTGAAGACGGCAAGCGATCTCGGCCTGCCGCTCGTGGGCGTCGGCCTCGCCTACGCGGAGGGCTACTTCCGTCAGACGCTGAACGAGGACGGCTGGCAGGGCGAGCGCTATCCGCGCAACGACTGGCACAAGCTCCCGGTGCTCGCCGTCGACGGCCAGGACGGGAAGCGCCTGATCATCGACGTGCAGTACCCCGATCGCGTCGTGCACGCGCAGATCTGGCGCGTCCAGGTCGGACGCGTGCCGCTCTACCTGCTCGACACGAACATCGAGCAGAACTCTCCCGTCGATCGCTCGATCACCGGCCCGCTGTACGGCGGCGACAAGGAGTTCCGCATCCGCCAGGAGATCATGCTCGGCATCGGCGGCGTGCACGCGCTCGAGGCGATGGGCATCTCGCCGACCGTCTGCCACATGAACGAGGGTCACTCGGCGTTCCTCGCGCTCGAGCGCATCGGCCGCGTGATGCGCGAGCGAGGCGCGACCTTCGAGGTCGCGAGCGAGGCGACGAGCGCGGGCAACGTCTTCACGACCCACACGCCGGTCCCCGCCGGCAACGACGTCTTCGACCGCGAGCTCGCACGCAAGTACCTCGAGCCGTATCGCGCCGCGCTCGGGATCGGCGAGGACCAGCTCCTCGATCTCGGCCGCGCGCGCTCGTCCGACCGGCACGCGCCGTTCTCGATGCCGATCTTCGCGATCCGCACCGCCGATCGCTGCAATGCCGTGAGCGAGCTGCACGGCCACGTCGCGCGGAAGATGTGGAAGGAGCTCTGGCCCGATCTCCCCGAGCACGAGGTGCCCATCCAATCGGTCACGAACGGCGTGCACGTCCCGTCGTGGGTCAGCGCCGAGATGAGCGCGCTCTTCACGCGCTACCTCGGACCGCGCTGGGCCGAGCAGACCGACGACGCCGCGCTCTGGGCGCGCGCGCACGAGATCCCGGACGCCGAGCTCTGGCAGGTGCACGAGCACCGGCGCCATCGGCTCGTGACGCTCGCGCGGCGATGGCTCGGCAACGACGACGTCCTCGATCCGCGCGCGCTGACCATCGGCTTCGCGCGGCGCTTCGCGACGTACAAGCGCGCCGACCTGCTCCTCACGGACGTCGAGCGCGTGAAGCGGCTGCTCGGCAACGTCGATCGCCCGGTGCAGCTCGTCTTCGCAGGAAAGGCGCATCCCCAGGACAAGGGGGGCAAGGAGCTGATTCGCAGCATCGTGCACGCGAGCCGTCAGGCAGGGCTCCGCGGCCGCGTCGTGTTCCTCGAGGACTACGAGATGCGCATCGCGCGCGCGATGGTCTCGGGTGTCGACGTGTGGCTCAACACGCCGCGCCGCCCGCACGAGGCGAGCGGCACGAGCGGCATGAAGGCCGCGGCCAACGGCGCACTCAACGTGAGCGTGCTCGACGGCTGGTGGGCCGAGGCCTGGGCCGCGCACGGCAGCCAGGTCGGCTGGCCGGTCGGTCGCGGCGAGGAGTACGAGGACGACGCCGGCGATCGCATCGAGGCCGAGCTCCTCTACGACGTGCTCGAGCGCGAGGTCGTGCCGCTGTTCTTCGAGCGCGATCGCGCCTCGGGCCTGCCGCGCGCCTGGATCGCGCGCATGAAGGCATCGATCGCCAAGCTCGTCCCGGCGTTCAACACCGCGCGCATGGTGAAGGAGTACACGCAGCGCACGTACGCGCCGGCGATCGCGCGTGCCGCGGGTCTCGCCGAGCGCGACGGCCTCATGCGCGTCGAGGAGCTCGTCGCGTGGAAGGAGCGCGTGCGCGCCGGATGGCCGTCGGTCGCGGTCGTCGACGTCGACGTCGCGCAGACCGCCGCCGAGGTCCGCGTCGGCGAATTCGTCGAGGTCGAAGCGCGCGTACGCCTCGGCGAGCTGCGCCCCGAGGACGTCGTCGTCGAGCTCTACTTCGGGCCGACGATGGGCAGCCACGAGCTCCTGAAGGGCTCGCTCGCGCGGATGCGCGTCGCCGGCGTGAACGCCGACGGTACGCATACGTTCGTGGGCGGCATCCCGACGCACGAGAGCGGCTCGCACGCCTTTGCGGCGCGCGTGATGCCCTGGAACGTCGCGATGAGCCATCCGTACGAAACATCGCTCGTGCGGTGGGCCTGACGCGCGAGGTCGGCTACGTTGCGCGCGATGTCGCTCCCGGTTCGCGTCGTGCTCGCGCTCGTGGCGCTGCCAATGCTCGCGGCCGCATGCAGCAGCAACGGCTCGCGCGCGCGTGACGTCGCCGGCGATCGCCGCCCTCGTCGCGAGGATCCGGATGCGTCGGCCGAGGCCGGGACGGGCACGTCCGTCCCGGAGCCTCCGCCGGCCGTGGTCCAAGCGGCGCCCATCGGCAAGAAGCCGCGGCCGTTCGTGCGCGCGAGCGCGCGTGCCCTCGCGATCGACGCGACGACGCTCTACTACGGCGACAGCGAGGACGACGGCATCTACGCGATGCCGAAGAAGGACGGGAACACAGTTCGTCTCGCGCGCCACGCTCCCGTCGCGGGCGCGATCGCGGTCGATGCCGAGTCCATCATGTGGATCGCGAGCCCCGGCGACGCCGTGCTCAAGCTCCCGCTGCGCGGCGGCGTGCAGCCGACCACGTTGCGTGATCGCGGCATCTTCTCGGACGTGGCGACCGCGGGCGGCGACGTCTTCATCACGGAGGCGATCGGCGCAGGCGGCGCGCTCCTGCGCGTCACCGGCGCCACTGCGTCGCGCCTCGTGTCGTTCGACGGTGCCCCGCGCGCGGTCGTCGCGGACACGACGCATGCGTACGTGATCACGCCGACGAAGATCGTCAGGACGCCCCACGCGAAGGGTGAGCTCGAGACCATCGCGACGGGCGCGGCGTTCGCGAATCCGCAGATCGACGAGGGCTTCGTCTACGTGGTCGGCGAGATCGACAAGGTGCGCGTCGTCCTCCGCGTCCCGAAAGGCGGCGGACCGCCGACCATCCTCGCGCGCGAAGTGCGCGACGCGCCGATCGAGATCGAGGGCGGCGAGGTCCTCTTCTTCGACGCGCAGAGGCCGCAGGTCCGCGGCGTTCGCGCGACGGGTGGAGACGTGCGGGTCGTCGTCGAGGACGAGATCGTCGCGAGCGCGACGGCCATCGTCGCCGATCCGAGCACGGTCTTCGTCGCGACCGGCGCGCGCGAGAGCGGGCTCATCGTCGCGATCGACCGACGCTGAGCCCGTCGCCTTTGTGAGCCCACATAGGCTCACATGGTGGGACGATGATCCAGCGATCTCCCCGGGTGCCCTGCGGTTCGCCGCCTGGCCGCCGGCGGAAAACCAAGCACTTTCCGCTGATGGTGGACCACGTCATAGCGCGTCAATTCTGGCATGTCGGATGCACTCCGACATGGCAACACAAGCGCTCACGCGTCTCTTCCTGAAAGGATCGTCCCATGCGTCTCTCCGTTCTCCTCGCCCTCGCCGCCTTCGCCGTCGCCCTCGCGCCCATCGCGTGCGCCAGCCCGACGGAGGACGACCACGCGTCGAGCCCGAGCGAGGAAGGCGATTCGGCGGACGAGCTCAAGAGCCTGTCGATCACCGACGCGGACAACGGAAAGACCGTCACCGTCACGAAGGGTCAGAGCATCCTCGTGAAGCTCCAGTCCAACCCGACCACCGGGTACAAGTGGACCGTCGCTTCGACCGATCGCACGTTCGGTCAACCGTCCTCCGAGCGCTACGTGGCGAACGGCGACAACGGCCCGGTCGGCTCGGGCGGACTCCAGCGCTTCACGTGGAAGACGACGTCGCCGCTCGACATGGTCGGCTCGCACGTGGTTCGGCTCGAATACAAGCGTCCGTGGGAGACGAACGTCGCGCCCGCGAAGACCTTCACGTTCACGGTCAAGGTCGTCGACGGAAGCTGCCCGACGCTCTCGCCGCCGGCGCCGGGCTTCTGCCCGAACGGACGCATCACGCCGAAGCACGACGCGAACAGCTGCATCACCGGCTACGAGTGCATCGCCGATTGCCGCTCGAGCGGCTGCGGCGCAGGCAAGTGGTGCTCGGCGTGCTGGGGCCAGATGGCCTGCATCCCGAACGGCGCGATGTGCTGAGCGCTCAGGGAGCGCACGCAGGATCGAAGACGTAGACGGTCGGCGCCATGGGCGCGGCGGGATCGACGGCGAGGATGTAGCCGAGCCCGTTCGAGCCCGCGGCCGCCAGCTGGCCGACCGGCAGCGTGATCGCGAAGCGTCGCGGGTTCATGTCCGCGTTCTTCACGAATGCGATCGCCGGTGAGCGCGTCACGAACGACACGTTCGTGAGCATGCCCGGATTGGCGGGGTTCGACGTCGTGACCATCGCGGTCTTCGCGTCGAGCATCGCCACGGGTCCGGCCGTCGGCGTCCCGACGGGAGGCGCGCCCGGGTACACCTCGAGATCGATGCCGGCGGCGGGATCGAACGGCGCCGCGGCATCGGCGACGAGGAAGTAGCCCTTCACCGCACGGATGCCCGGCGGCGGCGGCAGACCGCCCGGCGCGGCGACGAGCGACACGTACGACCAGAACACTGCGCCGTCGGCGCTCTGCGCGAAGAACTGCGGGTTCGACGCCGGATTCGCGGTCGGGATCGCCGTGTCGGGGCCGGTCATCGGCGTGCCGCTGCCGGCCGCGGTCACGAACGCGAACGACGGCGCACCGTTCGCGGCGATCTGCCCGACGACGAGCCGCGAGCCGCTGACGACGAGCGGCGAAGCACCGGCCGTGAACGCCGAGCCCGTGGAGCCGAAGTTCACCGGTTCCATGAGCGGCGGCTCGACCGGAGCCGCGGCATACGCCGTCGCGGCGTTGAGATCGAGCAGCAGAGCGGTGTCGTTGCCGCGCGCGACGAGCACGACGGGATCGCTCGCGGGCCGGTTGTGCCCGGCGAGGACGGTGGTCACCGCGATCTGCTTTGCGAACGGGTCGGGCGGCACGTCGACGTATGCGAGCGGGATGCGCGAGGTCGCGCCG
>JAQBQJ010000168.1 GCA_028287065.1 Labilithrix sp.
CGGCTGACCGTAGCCACCCTGCTGCGGCTGCTGCGGCTGACCGTAGCCACCCTGCTGCGGGGGCTGCTGGCCCGGATAACCCGGGGGATAGCCGGGGGGGTAATTGCCACCAGGGGGTTGGTTCATGGCGAGTATCCTATCCGCACAATGTCGCGACGATCACGCTTTTGTCGACGGTTGTTCGTCGATCGTCGAAAAACCCGGAAAAATCGGGGGAAGATCCCCCGTTCCGGTGATCGATCAATCTCGAGCATCACCGCGTTGACGGGTGTTCTCGCTCGACGCCGGACGTCCGGCGGGATGCGCCGACGCGGGCGCGCGAGGCGACGAATCGCGTGTAGACTACACCGAATAACTTGCAGGATACACGGTACTCATCGGCCTTTGGCGCGGCTCACCAGCCGCACTGCTCGCCCTTGTTCTGCTCTTTGAGGTACGTGCGGAGCGGCGCGAAGTACTCGAGCATCGCGGAGGCGTCCGCCTTCTTCTCGCCGGAGAGGACCGCGAGAGCCTCGGGCCACGGCTTGCTCTGACCGAGCTGAAGCATCGCGCGCAGCTTCGCGCCGGCCTCTTTGTTTCCGTAGATGCTGCAGGTGTCGAGCGAGCCCTTGTGGCCGGCCGCCTTGCAGAGCGCGCGGTGGAACTGGAACTGGTAGATGCGCGCGAGGAAGTAGCGCACGTACGGCGTCGAAGCCGGCACGTGATACTTCGCGCCCGGATCGAAGTCGGCTTCGCTGCGCGGCACCGGCGCGGCGACGCCCTGGTACTTCGTGCGGAGCGCCCACCAGGCCTCGTTGTACTTCGCCTTCGGGGTCTTCCCGGAGAACACGTCCCAGCGCCACTTGTCGATGAGCAGCCCGAACGGGAGGAAGGCGACCTTGTCGAGGGCCATCTTCATCTGGACGTTCAAGCGGCCCTTGTCGTTGTTCGGCACCTGATCGAGCAGGCCGAGGTTCTTCAGGTACTGCGGCGTGACGCTGAGAGCGAGCGTGTCGCCGATGCCCTCGTGGAAGCCGTCGTTCGCGCCCGCCTGGAACAGGATCGGCAGCTTGTAATAGTAGTGGAAGTAGAAGTCGTGACCGAGCTCGTGGTGGATCGTGATGAGATCGTCCTCGGTCGGCTCGATGCACATCTTGATGCGCAGGTCGTCGTTCCACGACACGTCCCACGCGCTCGCGTGACACACGACCTCGCGGTCCTTCGGACGCGTGAACAGCGAGCGCTCCCAGAACGACTTCGGTAGCGGCTCGAGGCCGAGCGACGTGAAGAAGCCCTCGCCGAGCTTCACCATCTTCGTCGGGTCGTACTTCTTGTCGCGGAGCTTCTTGTCGACGTCGAGCGAGCCCTGTCCGGGATACGGCTCGACGACGTCGAAGATCGCGTCCCACTGCTGCGCCCACATGTTGCCGAGCAGGTGCGCGGGGATCGGCGCCTTCTCGGGGATCTTGTCCTTGCCGTACTTCGCGCGGAGCTTCTTGCGCGTGTAGCAGTGGAGGTCGTCGTAGAGCGGCTTCACGTCCTGCCACAGGCGCTCGATGTCGGCCTCGAAATCCTCGGGCGTCATGTCGTAACCGGAGCGCCAGAGCGCGCCCATGTCGCCGAAGCCGATCTCCTTCGCGCCCTTGTTCCCGAGCTCGGCGTAGCGCGCGTACTTGTCCTTCATGACCGGCGCGATCGAGTGCCAGCCCTTCCACGCCTCGAGCTGCTCGTCGTACTTGCGGCTCTTCTTGAGGATGCGCGAGAGATCGTCGAGCTTGAGGCACTTGCCGTCCTTCGCCGCGATCGGCGAGCTCGGCGGCGGGCAGTACTGACCCTTGCCGTAGATCGCGGTCATCGCGCTCTGCAGCTCGGCGAGCTCGCGGCGCTCGTCGGCGTTCGACGGCGCGGGGACGACCTGCGCGAGCTTGAGGAGGAGGAGCTGGCGAGCGAGGTCGCCGTCGATGCCCTTCACGCCGTCGAAGCGGCGCGCCTTCGAGATCGCCTCGGTGACGTACGCGGCGGTCGCTTCTTCGCCGGCGGCGGAGAGCGCCTCGGTGTCGTCGGTGATGAAGTTCTGGTTCACCCAGCCCGCGCGATCGCGCGCGACCCAGAGACGGCGCAGGTCCTTGTCGACCTGCTCCATGAACTTCTTCGCCTCTTCGGCGGTCGGCGCGGCGGACACCGCGGGCGGCGAGGTCGCGATCGACGGCGTCGAGGTATCCGCGGCTTTCGGACACGGCGCCGCGGGCGCGGGCTCGGCACCTCCGCAGGCGATGGCGACGAACGCGAGCGCGACGGGAGCAGCGGCGGATGCGAGGAGGCGGAGCGTGCGGTTCACGGCGCGCTTTTACCCCGTAGCGCTGCCGAAACCAACGCTGGTGACACGTTGGCAGACGCCGCCCGGACCGGCCGGGCGGCGCCGCCAAGCTGGCGAAGCCCGGGCCCGAACCTCGCGAGATCGCAGGCGGCGCCGGCCGGCACGAGGCTCGCTACGAGGAAGCCCATGCAGGTCCATCGGATGGCAATCGCCGGGGCCGTTCCGGCGGGTATCGCGCTGATCGCGCTCCTCCACGCGCGCGCCGTCTCGGCGCTCGTCGAAGCGACGATCAGCGGCTCGATGATGATGCCCTCTGCGATCGAGCCGCGCGCAGGCCTCGTCGCAGGCGCGAACCCGAGCGGCGGAGCTCGGCCGAGCGCGGACGCCATCCTCGATCGCAACCCGTTCGATCACCTGACCGGGTCGCTCAGGCCGCCGTTGCCGGGCCCCGATCATCTTCCTGGGGAGGACCTCGCGTCGGATCCGCGGACCGCGCCGCTCTGCGACGGCGTGCGCCCGCTCGTCGTGGTCGGCAACGAAGATCAGAGCGTCGCGTTCGCGTCACTCGACGTCGGCGGCAAGCGGCTCCTGCGGAGGCGCGGCGGGGAGGTCGGCGATCAGCGCGTCGCGTACGTGGGTCGCGATCGCGTGTGGCTCGTGGGGCGCGGCGGGCTGTGCCAGGCGCCGCTGTTCGGCGCGCCTCCTCCCGTTCCCGCAGCGCCAACGGGTCCATCGGGCCGCGGACCGGTGCCGGCGCAGACGCCGCTCGAGGCCGAGCTCGGCAAGCAGATCGCGAAGACGGGCCCGAACGAATACGCGATCGAGCGCTCGGCGGTGGATCGCATCCTCGAGGCGCAGGCGGAGCTGATGAGGAGCCGGATCGTGCAGGAGAAGGAGGGAGATCGCGTGGCGGGCGTGCGGGTGCTCGGTATCAAGCCGGGCAGCGTGCTGTCGATGCTGGGAATCGAGAACAACGATCGATTGGAAACGATCAACGGCCAGGATGTGTCGAATACGGAAAAGATGATGGAGGTGTATGCGCGCCTGAAGACGGGCGTGACGGAGAAGATGCAGATTCATGTGACGAGAGGAGGAAAGCCATTGAATCTGGATTATGCGATTCGGTGATTTTCTGAGAGAACAGGTGATGGAAATGGAAACGGAAATAGAAATGCGAGACGCGTGATCTTGCCATTTCCATTTCCATTTCCGTTTCCATCACCGGTTCTCTGAGGCGCCGTCGCGCCCCCCCCAAAAGAGAACAGGGAACAGGAACAGGAACAGGAATCAGAACGAGAATTTTCCGAGAGGGGGGCGCGGGGGCGGCACGATCACACACGGCGGGTGGTGGGGTGAGGGCCCGAGCGACCAGAGCGAGAGAACAGGTGATGGAAATGGAAACGGAAATGGAAATGCCGGAGGGGTGCGTCCGGTATTTCCATTTCCATTTCCGTTTCCATCACCTGTTCTCTGAGGCTCCGTCGCGCCCCCCCAAAAGAGAACAGGGAACAGGAACAGGAACAGGAATCAGAACGAGAATTTTTTGAGAGGGGGGCGCGGGGGCGGCGCGATCACACACGGCCGCGCGCACGACCAGGCTCGCCCTCGCGCGCTCCGAAACCCGCGCGCGGTCTCGAAATTCACATTCCTGTTCCT
>JAQBQJ010000218.1 GCA_028287065.1 Labilithrix sp.
CGCCCACGCCCGCGGCGCTCGATCTGCGCCACACCGAGGCGCTCGAAGCGCTCGCCGCCGAAGGCGGTCCGCTCGCCGGCCTCGCGGCGTACGACGCGGCGCATCTCCGTGCGCTCTCGCCGCCCGACGGCGCGGATGCCGCGGCGTACCTGAAGGACGTGGCCGCGCGCTTCCGGAAGGCCGAGGCGCTCCTCTCCGATCCGACGCAGAAGAAGCTCGCCGCGCAGCGCGCCGCCGAAGTCGACGCGATCGTCACGTCGGCAAAGTAACGTTCTCGCTGGACGCGCGCGAGACGGACGAGACGAGAGGGACAGAGAGGCGCGGAGGCGCGGAACGAGAGCTGGAGGGTTGCCCCTCTTTCCCTTGTTTTACCCTCGTCGCTGTTCGCGAAACACTACGCACGCTCCCACGCGCTTCGCGCGCGGGAGCGTGCTCCGAGTTTCGCTCACTTAATTGAGTCTCCGACCCGAGCTGTCACCTGATCCCGCAATTTCGGGCGTATTCCGAGCACGTCAGTCGGTCGGACGAGCGTGAAATGGCGGATCGCCCTGGAAGATCGGGACGGAGATCTCCCATTGGTGAGCGAAACTCGAAGGGCGCTCCCGCCGGCGAAGCCGGTGGGAGCGCCCTTCGAGTTTCGCGAACGGCGACGCGGGTCCAGCGAGGGATGGAGGGGCAACCCTCCAGCTCCGGTTCCGCGCTTCCGCGCTTCTCTTTCAATCTCGCTCTCGGCCTTCGCGCCTTCGCGCTTTTCTCAGACTTCTCGGCTCTCTCTCAGCCCCCTCGGAACGACAGCGCGCTCGATCACCACGAACGCTCCCTCCACCAGCAGCGCCATCGCTGCCGCCGGGATCGCGCCCTCCATGATCATCGTCACGTCGTTCAACGACAGGCCGGTGCTGATCGGTTCGCCGAAGCCGCCCGCTCCGATGAACGCCGCGATCGTCGCGCTGCCGACCGCGACTACCGCGCTCGTCTTGATGCCCGCCAGGATCGTGCGCGACGCGAGCGGGAGCTCGACATGGCGAAGGCGCTCCGACGGCGACAGGCCGATCGCGATCGCGGAGTCGCGCAGGTCCGCCGGGATCGAGACCAGACCCGCATGCGTGTTTCGCACGATGGGCAACAGGCCGTACACGAACAGCGCCGCCAGCGCAGGCACCGGTCCGATCCCGAAGAGCGGGATGAAGAAGCAGAACAGCGCGAGCGACGGGATCGTCTGTACGACGCCCGCAAGGCCCAGCACGGCCGCGCCGACCCGCCGCCGCGCATACGCCAGGATCCCGAGCGGCACGCCGACCGCGATCGACATCGCGAGCGACACCGCGACGAGCATCAGATGCCGAGGGCCATGCCGCTTCACGACGTCGAGCGTGCCGGCGAGCAGGCCGACGCGGTCGCCCGCGCTGCCGGCCCTCTTCGCGAGGAAATCGGCGGCCACTCGCGCGAACGGCACGCCGTCGAGCTCCGCTCGCGCGTTCATCTTCTGCATCGACGTCGCATCGATCGCGCCGCGCAAGCGCTCGAGGACCTTCGCGAACGCCGGCACGCGCGCCGGCAGATCGGCGCGGTACACCAGCACCGCGTCGTACGGCGGGAAGAACCGGCGATCGTCGGCGAGCACCACCAGATCGAAGCGCCCGATCTTCGCGTCCGTCGTGTACACGTCGATCACGTCGCTCTCACCGCGCGAGATCGCCTCGTAGGCGAGCGCATGATCGATCGCCTTCGGCGGCGCCGCAAACGCGAGGCCATAACGCTCCGCAAGCCCCGGCCATCCGTCGCGGCGTCCGAGGAACTCGTGGCTCATCGCGACCCGTAGGTCCGGATGCCCAACGAGATCCGAGACCTTCGTGAGCCCGAGCTTCGTCGCGACCGAGCGGCTGACGGCGAGCGCGTACGTGTTCTCGAAGCCGAGCGGGTCGGAGATCGCGAGACCACGCGGCGCGAGCGCCGCACGCAACGCCGCGAGATCGGAGGCGCCGGTCTTCACCGTCGCCGCGGCCAGCGTGCCCGTGTACTCGGGGTACACGTCGATCGAGCCGTCCTCGATGGCGCGGAAGACCACCGCCGTACCGCCCAGACCCTGATCGTGCTCGACGCTCGCGCCTCCCTCGCGTGCGAGCTGCGCGACCATCTCCGCGAGGATGTACGACTCGACGAAGCGCTTCGAACCGACGCGCATCGTCGCTCCGTCCTTGGCCGACGCCGTGCGCGTGACGGCAAGCGACATGAGCACGAGCAAGGCCGTGACGAGCGCTTGCTTCATCGCAGCGCCTCGGTGAGCGTCCGCTGCGCGCCCACGAACTCGGCGACGAACGGATGCGCCGGCGCGTCGACCAGGTCCTTCATCGTTCCGCGCTGCACGATCGCGCCGTCGCGCATCACGGCGATCGAGTCCGCGAGATACGCGGCCTCCGCCATGTCGTGCGTGACGAGGAGTACGGATTTTTCGAGCTTGCGGAACGCATCGCGGAGGTCTTCCTGCAGGCGCGCCCGCACGATCGGATCCAGAGCGCCGAGCGGCTCGTCGAGGAGGAGCACGTCGGGATCGAGCATCAGCGCGCGCATCAGACCGACGCGCTGCCGCTCGCCGCCGGAGAGCGCATGCGGAAACCGCGAGAGGAGCGCCTCCGGGAGACCGGCGAGCTCGGCGAGCTCGCTCACGCGCGCACGTAGCGCGGCGCCGTCGCGCCCGTTCAAGCGCGAGACGAGCGTGACGTTCTCCTCTGCCGTGAGGTGAGGGAAGAGCCCGCCGTCCTGGATCACGTACCCGACACGCCGCCGCACCGCGCGCGCGGACGAAGCACTGACGACGACGTCGCCCACGCGCACCGTGCCGCTGTCCGGCACGACGAGGCCGAGGATCATGCGGAGCAAGGTCGACTTGCCGCACCCGCTCGGGCCGATCAGCGCGAGCTTCTCGCCGGCGGCGAGCTCGAGCGACGTCTCGCGGATCACGGCCCGCGTCCCGAACGCCTTCGTCACGCGCTCGAGTGCCAGGGCCGCCATCGCGGGGCATGGTACCTTTCCCGCCGTGACGCCGCTCGACGAGCTCGCTCTCCTCCTCAGGCCCGCTGCGGGCGGGCTCTATCTCGTCTCCACCGGACGCGACGCGCAGCTCGAGCTGCAACGAAAGCTCTACGGCGCGAAGACCGACGCCGAGGTCGACGATCGCTTCCGCGCCGCGCTCGCAGGCATTCCGAATGCGCGCGCGTTCGTCCTCGGCATCCCTTCGGACGTGGGTGCCGGCTTTCGTCGCGGCGCGAACCTCGGTCCGCAGGCGATCCGCACGCAGCTCCTCGCCGAGCTCCCGGATTGGCCGGCGCGCGCTGGATCGCTCGGCGTGGTCGACATCGGAGACGTGTTCGTCGTGCCGCAGCTCCTCCACGACGACATGCTCGCGGAGGGTCAGAAGGAGGCCTCGCGCGCGGCGCTCTATCCGAACGTGCCGCCCGACGTGCGACGGACGCTGCCCGTCTCGCCGCTCTCGATCGCGGAGCGCGCGCTCGATCTCGTGTTCACGCTGAACCCTCGCATCGCGCCGGTGGTGCTCGGCGGCGATCACTCGACGGCGTGGCCGGTCGCGTCCGCGCTCTCTCGCGCGCGCAAGGATCGCTGGGGCATCGTGCAGCCCGACGCTCATACCGATCTCCTCGAGGAGCGCCTCGGCATCAAGTACTGCTTCGCGACGTGGTCGTGGCACGCGAACGAGCTGCTCGGTCGCGACGGTCGCATGGTGCAGGTCGGCACGCGCGCGTCGCGCCGCGATCGCGCGCACTGGGAGAGCACGCTCGGCGTCCGGCAGTTCTGGGCCGAGGAGTGCCTGCGCGATCCGGAGGCCGCGCTCGATGCGCTGCTCGCGCATCTGAAGGAGCGCAAGATCGAGTCGGTCTACTTCTCGAACGACATCGACGGTACCGACAGCGCGCACGCCGACGCGACCGGCACCCCCGAGCCGGCCGGCCTCGAGCCCGATTTCGTCGTGAGGCTCATCCGTCGCATCGGCGCCGAGGTCGGGATGCTCGGCGGCGACATCATGGAGGTCGCGCCGCCGCTCCGGGACAAGCCGGACTCGACCGAACGCACGGTCGCGCTCGCGGTGCGCTACCTGCGCGAAACGCTCGGCGCGATCCTGCGTACCGAGATCTGAGGACAACGTCATGACGCGCATCTCGACGATCTCGCCCGCCGCCCTCGCGCTCGTGCTCGCCGCGGCGTGCTCGAAGCCCGACCCTCCGGCGCCGACCGCCGTGGCCGTCCCGTCGGAAGCGCCGGTCATCGCGATCACGGCAACGCCTCTCGCGTCCGCCGTCCCGGTCGCTTCCGCTTCCGCTTCTGCTCCCGCGTCCGCTTCCGCGTCGGCCGGCCCGCACAAGTCCGCCGTCGGCGCGTCCGCCGCGCCGACCAAGCAAGCTCCGCCCGCGGCATCGGCCGCGCCCGCGCTCGAGCCGGCATCGACCCGCGTCGCCGGCAAGAACTTCACGCTCGATGTTTCCTCGCCGGGATGCCGCGTCGACACGCCGTGCACGCTCACGCTGCGCCTCGCCGCTACCGGCGACTACCACGTGAACAAGGAGTACCCGTACAAGTTCACCGCGACCGCAACCCCCGGCGTGACGTTCCTCGGCAGCGGTCCCGATCCGCACGCGAACACGTTCTCCCGTGCGTCGGGCGATTTCCGCGAGGACGGCGAGAAGGCCGCGACCATGACCGTCCGCTTCAAGGCGAGTGCGGCAGGCGAGGCACGTGTCTCCGGCACGTACAAGATGAGCGTCTGCTCAGCCGAGAACTGTCAGATCGAGACGCAGACGGTCGCGCTTGGCATTCCCGTGATGTGAATCACTCAGTCGTCGATCGACGACGCAAAATTCGTCGAGTAGGGTGCGCCGCATCGTGAAGCGTACGCGCCCGTCGTCTCTCTCCTCGCTCGCTCCTCTACTCCTCTCCTTCGTCACTCTGATTGTTCCGGCCCTCGCGTGCGCGCCCGCCGCCGACGGCTCGCATCCGGCCGCGCCGCCACGCCCGGCGAAGACGGTGATCGACCTCTCTCCCTCGAGCGCGAAGAACGAAGACACGAAGGACCCGGACGACGCTGCGGTGCAGAAGGCAGCGCAGGAGTACCTCGATCTCCTGGTCGAGATCTCGCCGGAGACGGCGACCGCACTCGGGCTCCACAAGAACGACGCGGAGCTCGACGACCGCACCACGACCGGCCACGACAAGGCCGTCGATCGCGAGAAGGCGATGCTCGATGCGCTGAAGGAGCGCTTCAAGACGCCGCACCTGAGCGCGGCCGGTCGCACGGATCTCGCCATGCTGCTCGGCGCTCTCGAGGTCGACATCCGCACGAAGCGCGTTCAGCGACCGCTGCAGCGCCAGCCGGACATCTATGCGTCGCCGCTCAACGCGATCTTCTTCATGACGGCGCGCGACTATGCGCCGGCGGCCGAGCGCGCGAAGAACGTCGTCGCACGCCTCGAGAAGATCCCGAAGGTCATCGAGGCCGCCAAGGCGAACCTGCTCAACCCGCCGCGCGTGTGGACCGAGGTCGGGATCGATCGCGCCTCGTCGGCGAAGTCGTTCCTCGAAGCGCAGCGCGGCTTCCTCACCGCCTCGCTGCCCGGCGAGACCGCGCGCGTCGAGGCGGCGCTGAAGGCCTCGGAGGCCGCGTACGAGGACTACAAGAAGTTCCTCCAGAAGGAGGTGCTCCCGCGTTCGAACGGTCGATTCTCCGCCGGACGCGAGCTCTTCGGGTTCCTCCTGCAGAACGACTATTTCCTCGAGGAGAGCCCGGAGGATCTCCTCGCGATGGGCAAGAAGCTGTTCGCCGAGACGAACATGCAGATGACCGAGGTCGCGAAGCGCATCGACCCGAAGGCGAAGGGTTGGCCCGAGGTCGTCGCGCGGCTCAAGGGCAATCATCCGACGGCCGAGGGACTGCTCGACGCGTACCGGCTCGAGGTCACGCGCGCCCGCACGTTCCTCCAGCAGAAGGACGCCGTCGAGTTCCCGCCGGGCGACGACCTCGACGTGATCGACACGCCGCCGTTCCTCCGCAGCACGGTCACTGCCGCCTACGATCAGCCGCCTCCGTTCGACGCGACGACGAAGGGCTTCTTCTTCGTGACGCCCGTCGACAAGGGGCTCTCGAAGGCGAAGCAGGAGGAGATGCTCCGCGAGAACGATCACGGCGATCTCGTCGACACCGCCGTGCACGAGGCGTATCCCGGGCATCACCTCCAGCTCTCGTTCGCGCGCCGCAACCCGTCGCTCGTCCGAAAGGCGCTCGATCACGCGATCTTCTCCGAGGGCTGGGCCCTCTACTCCGAGGAGCTCATGGCCGAGCTCGGCTACTACACCGACGAGGAGCGCCTGCTCCAGCTCGAGTGGACCCTCGTGCGCGCGGCGCGGGTCGTCATCGACGTCGGGCTGCACGTCTCGGACATGACGTTCGACCAGGCGGTGAAGATGCTGACCGACGAGGTCCACCTCGAGCGGCAGCTCGCCCTCTCCGAGGTGAAGCGCTACACGATGAGCCCCACGCAGCCGCTCGCGTACCTGACCGGGCGGCAGTTGATCTTCAAGATGCGCGAGCGCTACCGTCAGCGCGAAGGCGCGAAGTTCTCGCTGAAGAAGTTCCACACCGACGTCCTGATGCGCGCGACGGTGCCTCCCAGCCTGATGGCGCGGGAGATCTTCGGCAGCTGACGGCTCATGCCTTGCATCTCCTTCCCGCGATGTTCGGCGTTTCGCATTCGGTAGAGGTCGCGCTTGCCGCCGGAAGCGTGGGGATGTTCGTCGCCACGGTGGTCGCGATTCCGATCATCCTCGTGAAGGTGCCGGAAGACTGGTTCGTGCGTCCGCCGCGTGCGCACCCTCTGCCGCTCAAGATCCTGCGCACCGTCGTCGGCCTCGCGCTGATCGCGCTGGGCATCGCGATGATCGTCCTGCCCGGGCAAGGCGTGCTCACGATCCTCGTGGGCCTCAGCATCCTCGACCTGCCGATCAAGCATCGGATGATCACGCGCATCCTCGGCAACCCGAAGGTGCACGCGACCATCGACAACATCCGGCGCAAGGCGGGCAAGGGATCGCTGAGGATCCCCAGCTCTTCCGCGCGCGCCGCCGCGGCGTAGTATCCAGCCATGAGCGGCGCCTCGGAGTGGTCGGTCAGGAACCTCGGCGAGCGGCGCGTGCTCTCGCCGCTCGGTCTGTCGAAGATCGCCGATGACGAGATCCCGGACTACGTCCCCGACGGCATGCGCGTGCTCCACGACGTGGAGCTCTCTCCCGGCGAGATCCCCGATACGTCACGATCGTTCGAAAAAGCAGGCCCGCGCGAGTACCTCTTCTTCGATCCGAAGACCACGCGCGCCGGGATCGTGACGGCGGGCGGACTGTGTCCCGGCATCAACAACGTGATCCGCTCGCTCGTGCTCCACCTCGTCTACAAGTATGGCGTCCAGCACGTGACCGGGTTCCGTTACGGGTTCGCGGGCCTCGATCCGGCATCGGGCTTCGCGCCGGTTCCGCTCGGCGCCGAGGACGTGCTGCACGTCCACGCTCGCGGCGGCACGATGCTCGGCACCTCGCGCGGCAGTCATGATCCGGGCGTGATGGTCGAGACGCTCGCGAAGAGCCGCATCGACTGCCTCTTCGCGATCGGCGGCGACGGCACGATGCGCGCGGCCCATGCGATCTCGGAGGAGGCCATTAAGCGCGGCATGAACCTCGCCGTCGTCGGGATCCCGAAGACGATCGACAACGACATTCCCTTCGTCGACAAGACGTTCGGCTTCGAGACCGCGGTGTCGATGGCGAAGATCGCGATCGACGCGGCGCATACCGAGGCGCTCTCGGCACTCCACGGGATCGGCCTCGTGAGACTGATGGGGCGCAGCGCGGGCTTCATCGCGGCGCACGCCGCGCTCGCGAGCCACGACGTCAACGTCTGCCTCGTGCCGGAGGTCCGCTTCGACGTCGACGGGCCGCACGGCTTGCTCGCGTACCTGAAGCGCCGACTCGAGACCCGCGGGCATGCGGTCGTGGTGGTCGCGGAGGGCTGCGGGATGCGACTCGCCGCGAAGGACGGTCCGCGCGATGCGTCGGGCAACCTCCGGTTCGCGAGCGCGGACCTCGACATCGGCACGTACCTGAAGGAGCGCATCGAACACTACTTCGCCGAGAACGCCATGCCGATCTCGCTCAAGTACATCGACCCGAGCTACATGCTGCGCGGCGTCCCGGCCAATGCGATCGACGCGGTATTCTGCGACGAGCTGGCACGTTATGCCGCGCATGCCGCGATGGCCGGCAAGACCGACGTGATGGTCGGCCGCTGGCACCGCTCGTTCACGCACGTTCCGCTGCCTCTCGCGCTCTCGGCGAAGAAGCGGATCGATCCGCACAAGGAGCTGTGGCTGGCGGTCACGGAGACCACCGGTCAACCGCGCTTCGTCGCCTGACGAACGGCGCTATCCTCCGCCCATGGCCTCCAAGACCGTTCGCGACATCATGAACCCGAAGCTCCTCTACATCGAGGAAGGCCAGCCGTTGTCGTTCGCGCGGAAGCACATCCTCGCGTTCGGCGTCACGGCCGTGCCGGTGCTCGACGAGACGCATCGACCGATCGGGGTCGTGTCGCTCCGCGATCTCGATCGCGCCGGCGACGAGGTCGTGGCGAGCGCGACGTGCTCGACCGTGAAGGATACGGACTCCGTCGAAGAGGCCGCGCGCAAGCTCGCCGACACGGACTTCCATCACCTCGTGGTCGTCGACGCGAAGGGCGTCGCGGTCGGGATGGTGTCGTCCGTCGACTTCCTTCGCGCGCTGCTCGGGCTCGAGGCCCGGCATCCGAAGGCGTTCGACGAGATCTAAGTCGTGCGCAACGCACACGACACAGGGCGCCGCCGGGGTGTGCTAATCCTCCCCCGGCCTCCATGCTCTATTCCCGCGCCCTCATCCCCACGGTCAAAGAAGCTCCCGCCGACGCCGCGAACGCGAGCCACACGCTGCTCGTCCGGGGCGGGTACATCCGCAAGGTCGGCGCCGGCATGTACGACTTCCTCCCGCTCGGCCTGCGCGCGCTCAGGAAGATCGAGTCCATCGTCCGCGAAGAGATGAACCGCGCGGGTGCGCAGGAGATCCTGATGCCGGCGCTCCTCCCGGCCGAGTACTTCAAGGAGACCGGTCGCTGGGACGTCTACGGCGACACGCTGTTCCGCTTGAAGGATCGCAAGGGCGCCGAGTTCCATCTCGGGCCCACGCACGAGGAGATCGTCACCGACATCGCGCGCCGCGAGATCAAGAGCTGGCGCGACATGCCGATGAACCTGTACCAGGTGCAGTCGAAGTACCGAGACGAGCCCCGCCCGCGCGGCGGTCTGCTCCGCTGCCGCGAGTTCTTGATGAAGGACGCGTACTCGTTCGACATCACCGAAGAGGCGGCGCGCGCGAGCTACGAGACGATGCGCAAGGCGTACTGCGCCGTGTTCGATCGCATGGGGCTGACGTACCGCATGGTCGCGGCGGATCCCGGCGCGATCGGCGGCTCGACCAGCGCCGAGTTCCAGGTGCTTGCCGACTCCGGCGAGGACGCGATCGTCGCGTGCGACAACTGCGATTACGCGGCGAACGTCGAGATCGCGACCGTGAAGGTCGGCGCGCCGCCCGACGGCGGGTCGGCGGCCGAGGACGAGAAGAAGAAGGTCCACACTCCGAAGGTCGGGACGATCGAGGACGTCTCGAAGTTCCTGAACCTGCCGAAGGACCGCTTCCTCAAGTCGCTCGTGTACCTCGCGAACAAGGAGATCGTGCTCGCGGTGGTGCGTGGCGATCACGACCTCAACGAGATCCGGCTCGCGCGCGCGCTCGGCGTCGACGAGGTGTTCATGGCGAACGACGCGGACGTCCAGAAGGCGACCGGCGCGGCGGTCGGCTTCGCGGGGCCCGTCGGCTTCAAGGGAAAGATCGTCGTCGATCGCGCGGCGGCGCAGGTGAAGAACGCGGCGACCGGCGCGAACGAGAGCGACCAGCACTTCACGGGCGTGAACATGGGGCGCGACTGGCAGGGCGAGGTCGCGGACATCCGCCTCGCCACGACGGGCGACGCATGTCCGAGCTGCGAGACCGGGAAGCTGAAGACGTATCGCGGCATCGAGGCCGGCCACATCTTCATCCTCGGGACGCGTTACTCGGAGAAGATGGGCGCGCAGTACTCCGACGAGAAGCAGGAGAAGAAGCCGATCGTGATGGGGTGCTACGGCATCGGCGTGTCGCGCCTCGTCGCGACGGCGATCGAGCAGAACCACGACGAGAACGGGATCAAGTGGCCGATGGCGGTCGCGCCGTACCAGGTGCATCTCGTCACGCTGGGCAAGGAAGAGAACGTCGCGACCGAAGCTTCGAGACTCTACGACGATCTGCGCGCCCGCGGCGTCGACGTGCTCTGGGACGATCGCGACGAGCGACCGGGCGTGAAGTTCAAGGACGCCGATCTCCTCGGCATGCCGCTGCGGATCACGATCGGCGCGAAGTCGCTGGCGAACGGCAACATCGAGCTGAAGCCGCGCACCGAAGCGGATCCGAAGAAGGCGGAGCTGGTCCCGGTCGCAGACGCAGCGCGCGTCATCGACGAACGGATCAAGGCAGCGCTGCGCGCGTGATGCGAAGGGCCGTCTTCGTACTGCTGATCGGCTGCGGAGGCGCTGCTGCTCCAGTGAGCGCGCCGGCACCGGCGCCGCCGTCACCGTCACCGTCGCATGAACCAGCGCCGGCGCCCGAGGCGTCTCCGTCACTCGCGAAGAAGCGAACGCGCACGGCCGCGGCGTCCCCGCCGGCGCACGACGGCACGAAGCCGAAGAACGGCCGCCGCCTGAACCCGAAGGACAACCTTGGCCGCACGGTGTTCGTGCGAGCGGACGACCAGTGCTTCGTCGAGGTCGCGACGGGCACGGAGCTCGTCGACTGCCCGCCGGCGGCCAACGACCCGGCGTTCGATCACTGCACGGCGCAGATCGTCCTCGATGAGAGCGGCACGAAGTGCTTCTGCGTGACGGGCGCCGGCCACCCGCGCCCGATGCCCAACCCGACCCCGTGCCCGTCCTTAGTTCCGTGAACGGAACCAAGGACGGACCCCGGTTCGTTTTCGGACCCGGGTTCGTAAAACGAACCGGGGTTCGAAAAGAGTGCGGGAGACTCTAGTTACTCCGTGACGTCGGCTTTTGCCGGCGACGCTTTCACGGGGACGCTCTTCACCTTCACGGTCGGGGCCGGCTCGGGATCCCGGCCTGGACGCACGCTGTCGAGCGGTACGCGCGCGCGTTCCAGCTCGAAGCCGGTTGGGCCTTCGGCGTCGCTGTAGCGATCCGCGTGGTGGCCCGGGAGCTGGTCCGGGCTGTCGCTCAGTACGAGCGGCGAGCCGGCGTTCGCGACCAGCGCGTCCTCCGCCAGGAACTCGCCGCGGATCCGGCCCGCCACGAAGAGGATCGGGAACGACAGGAACAAGCCCTTGAACCCGAAGAGGTGCTCGCAGGCGAGCAGGCTCACGATGAGCAGGAAGCCCGGGATCTTCACGTGCCGCGCCGTGAGCCGCGGGCTCAAGTAGTACGACTCGACCTTGTGCAGGATGAACGTCAGCGCGACGAAGATGCCGACGCCCAGCCAGCCCTTCGCCTGATACGCGAGCAGACACAGCACCGCGCCCGACACGATGTTGCCGATCACCGGCACGAGCGCCGATACGAAGATGAGCACCATCAACGGCCCGACGTGCTGCACGCCGAGGATGAGCAGCACCGGCAGCGTGGTGACCGTGTTGAACCCCGCGACCACGAGCTGGAGCTGCACCGTCACGATCGTCGAATCCGCGACGTGACCGAGCCAGCGGCCGAGCGTCCCCGCGAGCGAGCGCGTGTCGACCTTCTCCCAGAACTCGGCGATCTCGTCCTCTTCGAGCACGTACACGAGCGCGAGGATGAAGCCGATCAGCACGTACACGAAGAAGTGGCCGATCGCCGACGCCGCCGAAAGGGCATCGCCTGCGTAGTGCTTGATGCCGTCGACGATCTTCTCGGTGCCGCCGATCTGCTCCTGCACCTTCGCGAGCAGCGGGTTCTCCTTCAGCTCCGCGAGCCGATCGGGGAACGACTCCTGCACGTCGCTCACCGTGCGGATCGTCTTGCCGATGCCGAGCCACGCACCCACGCCGAGCAGCATCGCGATCACCGCGACGAGCGCGAGCAGCGACTTCTTTCGTCCTATGCCGGTCCTCGCGTGGAGGGTGCGCGCGCCCCATCCGAGCAGCCGCTCGAACGTCACGAAGAACACGAGCAGCAGCGCGAGATGCCGGAACAGATAGAGCACCCCGACGAACGACGCGATCGCGACGAATCGACGAGGAGTCTTCTCCGAGAGGAACGCCGCCACCCGATCCATGACGGACCAGGCTAGCGGAACCGCGCTTTACCAGAGATCCTTGATCACGCTCTAAGTGCTGGACCGGACGTGCGGCGGCGTAAACGCCGCGGATCGCCGCAAAATGGGCGTACGGTTAGCCTCGTCCCGCGAGCGGAAAGCGCCCCAGCCCGCAGGAATCAGGGAACATTAGATCGCTCCCGGGCGTCGGACGTAGCACTCGCCATGAGCCGTGACTCCGCAGCCGCCAAGATCGCCGTCGTCGTGGGAATCGGGGCGGTCGCATTCGGCATCGCCACGCTCCGTGCGCGCATCGCCGGCGACAAGCCGAAGCCCGATCGCGTGCAGATCGTCACGGCCGCGACCGGCGCGCCCGGCGTGACGGGCGCCGCACCGGCGGAGGCAGCCACCGCCGAGAACCCGCGGACGCCCCTCGGTCCGACCCGGGCCGACCGCATCCAGCTCATGGAGGCATGCCTCGAGGGCGATCAGGCGAAGGTCGAGGCGCTCGTGCTCAAAGGCGTGAACCTCGACGGATCGCTCGGCAGCGCGGCGAAGTCCGGCAACGCATCGCTCGTCGGCTGGCTCATCGCTCACGGCGTGAGCGCGAAGGAGGACGAGGACCTCACCGTGCCGCCCATCCTCGTGGCCGACGAGCACGACGCGGTCGTGACGATGCTCCTCGCGAAGGGCGCGCACGAGCCGACGCTCGCGAAGGCCGTGGCGGTCGGCGCACCGAAGGCCGTCGCGCGCTTGCTCGCCAAGGGCGCGAGCGCGACGTCGAAGACCGCCGAGGGCGAGCCGGTGCTCATGCTCGCCATCCGCGACACGGCCGGCGCCAAGCGCCGCGTGATCGTCGATGCGCTCCTCAAGGCCGGCGCGGACGCCAGCACCAAGTACGACGACGACACGCCGCTCTCGATCGCGCTAGCGTCCGCCGTCGCACGCACCGAAGACACGGAAAAAGCGGGCGATCGCGCGGTCGATCTCGTCGGCAAGCTCGTCGCGAAGGGCGCGAAGGTCGATGGCGATGCGCTCGTCGCGGCGATGGGCGCCGAAGAAGACAAGCGCACTGCGCTGCTCGATGTCCTCCTCGCAGGTACCGTCGAGCGCAGCGCGACGTTACGCGGCGTGACGTACGCCGCCGACACGCACGACGCCGCCTCGATGAAGAAGCTCGCCGCGAAGGGCATCGCGTGGCCTCTACTGGACCCGAAGGCGACGCCTCCGCTCGCGAACGCGATCGTCGGAAGCGACGTCGCGATGGTGAAGGCGCTGCTCGACGCAGGCGCGCCGATGGATCGAATGGGCGAGGACGGCGACACCGCGCTGCTCGCCGCCGTCGCGGCTGCCGCCGGCGACTCCGACGACTCCGTGCGCGTCGTCCGCGTGCTGCTCGAGCACGGCGCGAGCGCGAACAAGCGCGGTCGCGACGGACGCACCGCGCTCTTCGCGGCCGCGCAGCAGGGGAGCGAGGCGCTCGTCACGCTGCTCGTGAGCAAGGGCGCGCGCGTCGACGACGCGGTCGACGGCATGACGCCCATCGAGGCGGCCGATGCACGCGGCCACGACGGCGTCGTGAAGCTCCTGAAGGCGCGCGGCGGGAAGCTGAAGAAGGCGCCGATCGACTGACGAACAATCCTCGTCGTGGTTGCTCCGCTCGCAACAGCGTGTTGCACGCGAGCGTCCTTGCACCCGGCACCGCGCTCCCTACGATGGGAAGCTGATGGATCGGCGAAGTGCCCTGCGCTGGCTGGCGGCCACGATCACCGTGCCGTTCGCGCAGGCATGCAGCCGATCGAGGCAAGGCGAGATGACGAGCACGACCACGAGCACGAACGGCGGGATCATGCCCGTCGTCTTCATCGCGCACGGCGCGCCTCCGCTGCTCGACGACGAGCCGTGGAAGGCCGAGCTCGCCGCATGGGCGAAGTCGATGCCGAGGCCGAAGGCGATCTTGTCGCTCTCGGCCCACTGGGAAGCGCACCCGATCGCGATCGGCGCGACCGCTCAGATCCCGCTCGTCTACGACTTCTATGGCTTCCCGCAGCGCTATTACCAGATGAAGTACCCGGCGCCCGGCGCGCCCGCCCTCGCAGCGCGCGTCCGCGAGCTGCTCCGCGCGAAGAGCATCGCGCACGTCGACGACCCCGAGCGCGGCCTCGATCACGGGACGTACGTGCCTCTCATGTCGATGTATCCGGAGGCCGAGATCCCCGTCCTCCAGGTGTCGCTGCCCGGGCTCGATCCGAAGGAGCTCGCCGCGTTCGGCAGCGCGCTCGCGCCGCTCCGCGAAGAGGGCGTGCTGATCGCCGGCAGCGGGTTCCTCACGCACAACATGCGTGCGCTCGGCGAACCGACCACACCCTCGTGGGCCAAGGAGTTCGACTCCTGGGCGGCCGGCGTGCTCACGAAGCGCGACGTCGACGCGCTCGTCGACTTCAAGATGCGCTCGCCGTCGGCGCGCCTCGCGCATCCTCGCGAGGAGCACTTCGCGCCGGTCATCTCGGCGGCCGCGGCCGCGAGCGAGCGCGGAGGCGACGTGAAGTTCCCGATCACCGGCTTCTGGAAGATGGCGCCCGCGTTCACGCGCCGCACGGTGCAGATCGGCTGAGCGTCACTTCAGCGCATCGAGCATCGCGAGCAGGTTCGTGGCCTGCTCGGCCATCGCCTCGGTCGACATCATCGCCGCGTCCTTCACCTCGAAGTGCTCGATGAGCTCGTCGGGGATGTCCGCGAGGAAGCGGCAAGGCGTCCGCGGCACCGGCTTACCGCGCATGAGCCGGAACTTGCAGCGCAGCATGTCGAGCCGTTGCCGCGCGCGCGTGACGCCGACGTAGAAGAGGCGTCGCTCCTCTTCGACGTCCTGCACCGTCGCGTCGGAGGCCTTCACGTCGAGCGTGCGCTGGTGCGGGATCAGGCCTTCTTCGCAGCCGATCAGGAAGACGTTGTCGAACTCGAGGCCCTTGCTTCCGTGCAGGGTCGAGAGCGTGACGACGTTGCCCGGGTCCTCCTCTTCGTCGTCCATCTGCAGGGTGAGCGAGTGGAGGAACGACATCAGCTCGCGCTCCGCGGTGTCGTCCTGGCCCTTGCCGGTGACGCGCGCCTCGCGTCGTGAGAGCACGCCGAGGATGCCCTCGACGTTGCTCCAGCGGCGCGCCGCGGCGTTCGTCGACGTGGAGGTCTGATCGATGTCCTTGCGCAGGCCGATCACCTCGCAGAGATCGCGCGTGACGGCGCTCGCCTTCGCGCGGTCGATCATGAGCTTCTTGCGCATGTCGGAGACGATGCGCTCGAGCTGCTTGCACCCTTCGCGCGCGCCGTTCGGCAGGCCGTCGAGCGCGTCGACGCGCTCGATCGCCTCCCACAGCGTCCAGCCGCGCGCGAGCGCGTACTGCGTGAGCTTCTCGACGCTGTTGTCGCCGATTCCGCGTGGCGGGTAGTTGATGATGCGGCGCACGCTGATCTCGTCGGAGCGATTCAGGCCGACCTTGAGATACGCGAGGAGGTCCTTCACCTCCTTGCGCTCGAAGAACTGCTGGCCGCCGATCATGCGGTACGGCACGCCCTGCTCGCGGAGCTGCTCTTCGAGCAGCTTCGCCTGGCCGTTCGAGCGATAGAGGATCGCGCAGTCCTTCGGCTTCTTGTTCTC
>JAQBQJ010000240.1 GCA_028287065.1 Labilithrix sp.
CCACGGTCGCTCGCGAGGTCGGCATCGAAGGAAAGCTCGGCGCCGAAGCGAAGGTGCCCGGCGTCGCCGGCGTCTGGAAGGACCTGACCGACAACTTCAACATCATGGCCTCGAACCTCACGAAGCAGGTTCGCGGCATCGTCAAGGTCGTGACCGCGGTCGCGAACGGCGACCTCTCGCAGAAGTTCGTGCTCGAAGCGAAGGGCGAGGTCGCCGCGCTCGCCGAGACGATCAACAACATGACCGACACGCTCCGCATCTTCGCGGATCAGGTCACCACCGTGGCTCGCGAGGTCGGTGTCGAGGGAACGCTCGGCGGTCAGGCCAAGGTGCCCGGCGCCGCCGGCACGTGGCGCGACCTCACCGACAACGTGAATCAGCTCGCCGGAAACCTGACCAGCCAGGTGCGCGCGATCGCCGAGGTCTCCACCGCCGTCGCGAAGGGCGACCTCACCCGATACATCACGGTCGAAGCGCAGGGCGAGGTCGCCGCGCTCAAAGACAACATCAACCAGATGATCGGCAACCTGAAGGACACGACGCACAAGAACCAGGAGCAGGACTGGCTGAAGACCAACCTGGCCCGGTTCTCGAGCATGATGCAGGGCCAGCGCAGCATCGTCTCCGTCGCGCAGCTGATCATGAGCGAGCTCACGCCGCTCGTCGACGCGCAGCACGGCGCCTTCTACATGATGGAGCCGGATTCGAACAACGAGCCGCTCCTCCACCTCATCGCGAGCTACGGTTTCGGCGGGCGCAAGAGTCTGCAGAACAAGTACAAGATCCGCGAGAGCCTCATCGGCCAGTGCGCCTTCGAGAAGAAGCCGATCGTGCTGTCCGACGTCCCGCACGATTTCGTGTACATCGCGACCGGCATGGGCGAGGCGCCGCCGCGCACCGTCGTCGTGCTTCCCGTCCTCTTCGAGGGCGAGACCAAAGCGGTCATCGAGCTCGCCACGTTCCACCCGTTCGTCGCGAACCACCTCGTGTTCCTCGACCAGCTGATGGACTCCGTCGGCGTCATCCTGAACATGCTCTCGTCGAGCATGCGCACCGAGGAGCTCCTCGCGCAGCTCAAGCGCTCCAACGCGGAGCTCGAGGCCCAGGCCGCCGAGCTGAACGACAAGGCGAAGCTGCTCGAGGTGAAGAACAACGAGGTCGAGCTCGCGAGCCGGAGCCTCGAGGAGAAGGCGGAGCAGCTCCAGCTGATCTCCAAGTACAAGAGCGAGTTCCTCGCCAACATGAGCCACGAGCTGCGCACGCCGCTCAACAGCCTGCTCATCCTGTCGAAGATGCTCGCCGAGAACCGCAACGGTAACCTCACGCCGGAGCAGGTGCAGTTCGCGCAGACGGTCTACACGTCGGGCAACGATCTGCTCTCGCTCATCAACGAGATCCTCGACCTGTCGAAGGTCGAAGCCGGCAAGATGCCGATCGATCCGCGCACGTTCCGCCTCGGCGAGGTCCGCGACTATCTCGAGCAGACGTTCCGCCACGTCGCGGAGCAGAAGAGCCTCGCGTTCGAGATCAAGATGGACGGCCAGCTCCCGCACGCGCTCTTCACGGACATCAATCGCCTCCAGCAGATCCTCAAGAACCTGCTCTCCAACGCCTTCAAGTTCACGGCGAAGGGTGGCGTGCAGATGATCGTGAAGCAGGCGCCGAAGGAGCGCGGCGACAACCTGATCGCCTTCGCCGTGCAGGACACCGGCATCGGTATCCCGCCGGAGAAGCAGAAGCTCATCTTCGAGGCCTTCCAGCAGGCCGACGGCACGACGAGCCGCAAGTACGGCGGCACGGGCCTCGGCCTCACGATCAGCCGCGAGATCGCGCGGCTGCTCGGCGGGCAGATCGACGTCGTGAGCACGCCGGAGGAGGGGAGCACGTTCACGCTGTACCTCCCGACCAAGTACCTCGGCGCGGAAGCGCAGACGCGCACCGACGAGCAGAGCGACGCGCTCGAGGAGGAGGCCGTGCCGAAGCTCCCCGAGAACGCGAGCTTCTCCGGAACGCGCGTGCTCGTCGTCGACGACGACATGCGGAACATCTTCGCGATCCGCAGCGCGCTCGAGGAGCGCGGCATCGAGGTCCTGTATGCGGAGAACGGCAAGCTCGCGCTCGAGATGCTCACCAAGCATCCGAACGTGAACCTCGTCCTCATGGACACGATGATGCCGGAGATGGACGGGCTCTCGGCCACGCGCGCCATCCGCGACATCCTGCAGTTCCAGTCCCTCCCCATCATCTCCCTCACCGCGAAGGCGATGAAGGGCGACCGCGAGAAGGCCATCGAGGCCGGCGCCTCGGACTACGTCACGAAGCCGGTCGACCCGGAAAAGCTGCTCGCGGTCATCCACATGTGGCGCGGTCGTTCCTCCAGCGGTAACGGACAAAACCTGCCGTCGTGATGACCCCCGATTCCGTCCCCCCTCCGGCGCCGAGCGTGCTGCTCGTCGACGACACCCCCGCGAACCTGTTCGCGCTCTCGGCGGTGCTCAAGCCTCTCGGGGCTCGGCTCGTCGAGGCGCGCTCCGGCAAGGAGGCACTCGACCTCGTCGCGCGCGAACAGTTCGCAGTCGTTCTCCTCGACGTGCAGATGCCCGAGATGGACGGCTTCGAAGCCGCAGGTAAGATCCGCACGCTGGATCACGGGCGCGAGCTGCCGATCATCTTCCTGACGGCGATCCATCGCGACGAGTCGTTCGCGAAGCGCGGCTACGCGACGGGAGCCGCCGACTACATCACGAAGCCCTTCGATGCCGACATCGTGCGCGCGCGCGTGAAGGCGTTCGTCGATCTGTTCGAGCAGCGCGAGCAGATCCGTCGCGCGCAGGTCGCGCTGAGGACGCGCGAGCGCGACGAGGCGATCCGGCGCGTGATCGGCTTCGAACGCATCGCGACGGCCGCGCTCCAGACCACCGAGCTGTCGGCGTTCCTCAAGGAGCTGCTCGGCATCTTCATGAGCGCGGCGGACGCCGCCGACTCCGCGTGCATCTTCCTGCGCGATCGCGACGTGCTGAGCGTCCAGGCGTGCGTCGGCCTGAACGAGGAGGTCGACGAGCGCCTCTCGATGCGCATCGGCGAGGGCTTCGCAGGCGCGATCGCGCAGAATCGCGCGAACATGGAGCTCGCGGACGCGTGCACGTCGCCGCTCGTCCGGAGCCAGTGGCTTCGCTCGCGCGGGACGAAGGGCCTCTACGGCGTGCCGCTCCTCTACGAAGGAGAGGTGCTCGGCGTCGCGCACATCGGCTCGCGTAACGCGCAGACGTTCCCGGACGTCGAGAAGCGCCTGTTCGGCGCGATGGCCGATCGCGCAGCGTCGGCCGTGGCCACGCAGCTCAAGCGCTCGCGATTGCACGAGGTGCTCATGTCGGCGCCCGCGATGATCAGCATCGTGCAGTTCCCGTCGATGACCATCGAGCTCGCGAACCCCGGGTTTCGCAGGCTGTTCCGCGGTCGCGACCTCGTCGGGCATCACGTGTCCGAGACGGGCCTCGACGCGGCGGCGATCGGCGTCCTCGAGCGCGCGTACAGCACCGGCGAGACGATCGCCTACGACGAGCTCACCGTCCGCGGCGACTTCGCCGCGAACGGCAAGCAAGAAGAGCGCGTCTTCTGCTTCACCGCGCAGCCGCTCCGCAACGGCGCAGGCATCGTCGACAGCGTCGTCACGTTCGCGTTCGACGTGAGCGCGCACGTCGACGCAAGGCGCGCCATCGAGGCCCACGAGACCGAGCGGAACGAGCTGCTCGCCCGCGAGACGGAGGCGCGCGCCGCCGCCGAGGTCGCGAGCCAGGCCAAGGACGCATTCCTCGCCACCGTCTCGCACGAGCTGCGCACGCCGCTCAACGCGATCCTCGGCTGGACCGTGACCGCGCGCTCGAAGGCGCCGCCCGAGCTCGATCGCGCGCTCGGCATCGTCGAGCGGAATGCGCGAGCGCAGGCCCGCATCATCGAGGACGTCCTCGACATCTCCCGGATCGTCAGCGGGAAGCTGCGGCTCGACGTCCAGGCGATCGACATCGGCGACATCGTGCAAGCGGTCGTCGAGTCCGTTCGTCCCGCGGCGGACGCGAAGGACATCGTCATCGACGTGGCCGCCGAGACCGTCGAGCGTGTTCCCGGCGATGCCGATCGGATCCAGCAGGTCCTGTGGAACCTCGTTTCGAACGCCCTGAAGTTCACGCCGAAGGGCGGTCGCGTAGAGGTGAGGGTCCTCTCGTCCGCCGAAGAGGTCATCGTCCGCGTGACCGACAGCGGCGAGGGCATCGAGCCTTCGTTCCTCCCTTACGTCTTCGAGCCGTTCCGACAGGCCGATGCGTCGTCGACGCGCCGCCACTCCGGCCTCGGCCTCGGCCTCGCGATCGTGAAGCAGCTCGTGTACGCGCACGGCGGCACGATCCGCGCGCTGAGCGACGGGGCGGGGAAGGGCGCGACGTTCGAGGTCACGATCCCGTTCAAGCCGTCGTCCAAGTCTCCGCAGGTCGTCATGCGAGCGCCGTCCGAGCCGCCCGCGCGCCCCGACGGCGAGGCCCTCCGCCTCGACGGTCTCAAGATCCTCGTGGTCGACGACGAGGACGACGCCCGGCTCCTGTTGAAGGACGTCCTCACGGAGCGCGGCGCATCCGTCGCAGAGGCTTCGTCGGCGCACGCCGGCTTCACGGAGCTCGAGCGGTTCCGGCCCGACGTCATCGTCAGCGACATCGCCATGCCCGGCGGCGACGGCTACGGCCTGATCCGCGCGGTCCGGAAGCTCGCCCCGAACCGCGGAGGGCGCACGCCGGCCATCGCGCTCACGGCTCACGCGCGCGAATCGGACGGGGAACGCGCATTTGCCGCGGGCTTCCAGCGTTATGCGTCGAAGCCGGTCGACCTCGACCGCCTGGTCTCGATGGTCGCGAACCTCGGTGGCATCTCGTTCGGCGAGGTTTCGGGAACGACGGAGAGCTGACGAACCGCGCCCGTAAGGCTGGGCTTTTCCGAGTCTTTGCTCTCCGTAGGCTCAGCCGGGTACGCTGTGCGCCGGCCCCTTTTGCGAGACCCGTCCTTCTACGTCTCGAGCTTGCTCGAGCTCGCGGATGCGAGCCCGAACGACCGTCGCGGGCTATGGCGGCAAGCCATGGCGGCTCTCTCGCGCGCTCCGAGCGAGGGAGGGCCCGGTCCGCTCGAAGGCCTCCATCCCGACGTCCTCCTGAAGGGCGTGCAAGCCGCGCTCGCGAACGGGCTCGTCGACGATCTCGACTGGCTCTCGCCGCAGGCCGCGGGCATCGCCCTCTACTCACTCGCGTCCGCGCTTCCGGTCGGGACCGAGCAGCGCGAGCTCGGGCGCCGCGTCCTCGCGCGCATGCTCGCCGGCAACGCCGAGACGTTCGCCGCGATGGTCACGATCATGGCGCAGACCGGAGGGAAGGGGCTCTCGTCTCCCTCCATCCGCGCGCGCGTCGGCCTGATCACCGAGCTGCCGATCGCGCACGGCATCGCCGACGGACCGCTCGCGCTCGCGCTCGTCAGCCGGCGCGAGTTCGCGCGTGAATGGATCGCAGCGCCGTCGACCCGCTCGCTGCCCGCGCGCCGGCTCGCCGCGAAGATCCTCGAGCGCGCCGCGCGCGAGGCCGCTCGCCGCGCGCAGATGGGCGACACGCACGCGATGCGCGTGTTCATCGGCGACACGGTACGTGTAGCTTACAATCGTCTGCTGGCGGACCGTGAGTCGCTGGTCTGGCGCTACGTCGCGGTGGCCCGCGGTCTGTGCGCCGCCTGGGTGCCGGAGCTGCGCATGCAGATCCAGGAGAGCCTCAAGGAGGGCCTGAGCCCGACCGAGTGGCGCCGCGCGACCGCGTCGCTCGCGGCGTTCGGCGCCGTGAAGCCCGACGAGGCGCTGAAGCTCACCGTCTCGCTCGTGAAGCGAGGCTTCTTCACATGGGAGGATCCCGCGAGCGCCGCGTCGTTCATGTGGGGCATCCCGCGCACGATCGAGGCCGAGCCCGAGGCCGCGACGAAGATGATGGACATCGTGCTGTCGGTCGCGGCGCCCGAGGTCGGCGAGGCGATCTGCGAGCTCCGCTTCGAGTACGGCGCGTCGAAGATCGTCGATCGGGCTGCAAAGAAGGCCCTCGAGCTCCTGCACGGCGACAACGCGAAACCGCGCGGCGAGGACGACGGCGCCGCCGCGCTCTTCGAAGACGTCGCGGTCGACCTCGCTCCCGCAGGGCGCAAGGACCATCCGATCCGCTACCAGGTCGGAACGGCGCTCGATGCGTTCGTCACCGAGGGCGCGCTCGCGGCGTACACCGGAGCGCGGAGCTCGCTCGCCTCGGCGAAGGCGAAGATGGACGCGCTCGAGGTGATCGCCAAGGACGACGACGCCGAAGGCAGCGCGGGCTCGTTCGCAAGGCGCACCTCGATGGCGGTGCTGCGCGATCTCGACGCCGGGCTCCTCGAGCGCCACGTGATCGCGGACCTACTGAAGCTCGGCGGCTCCGGCGAGCAGGTACGTGCCGTCGAGGACGGGCTCGACGCGATCCGCGAACGGCTCGCCGAGTGGATCGTCCGCTGTGAAGGTCCGGCCGAGATCGGCGTCGCGGCTGGACAGCCGACGCACGCGACGCTGCGGCTGCGCCGCCTCCGTGCGCTGCTTCATCTCGTCGACGGCGATCTCGGTGAAGGCGCCGAGGCGCTCGGACGCGGCGCGCGCCCGAACGATCAGGAGGGCGCCGACGTCCAGCGAGCGAAGCGCCTTCGCGCGCTCTGGCTGCGCACGGTGAACGCGCTGCTCGAGCACTTCGACCACAGCCCCGCGCCGGTGTTGAAGCGCACGCTGCTCGCGTGCCTCTCTCGCGCGCTCGATGCGCTGATGCGACTCGGCGTGTGCGACGTCGCCGACGCGTTGCTCGCGGTCGCGCAGCGCATCAAGTCGACCGCCGAGTTCGAGACGCTCGCCGAGGCGTCGATGGACCCGGACCTCCGCCACGTGCTGTCGCGCTACGCGCGCTTCCTTCGCGACTCCGACGCGACCAAGCCGATCAAGAAGACGGCGACCGACCCGAAGGACTCCCTGTTCCCGCCGTCCATCGCGCCGCCGCGCGGCACTCCGACGATCGAGCGGCTCAAGGCGTTCGAGGACCTCGCGAACGAGCTGGCGCCCGAGGCGTCTGCGCGCAGCGAGGCGCTCCGCACGGTGCTGGTGCGGCTCCACGCGGCGCTCACGACGATCACGAAGGTCGGCTCGCTGCGCGGTCTCGCGAGCTCGGACAGCTCCGATCCGGACGTGATCGCGGCCGTCGAGACCTGGGTCGGCGCGCTCGCGCAGATGTGCATCGGCGCGCGCGGCCGGCTCGATCCCGAGCTGCCGACGATGGCGATGTCTCCGCCGCAACCGAAGCTGCTCAGCGCCGCCGTCGCGCGCGTGCTCGCCGGCGAGGACCTCGTGCTCTCGGAGGACACCCTGTCGCCGGCGATCGACGAGCTGCTCGCCGGTCTGCCACACGGCATCGCGCGGCTCGTGGCCGGCGTGCTCTGGACGCTCGGCGACCTGCCGATCGACCGCGCATCGTTCCCCGACGACGTCGCGATGAACGTCGCCGATCAGCTCCCGGCATGGCTGCCGGCACGTCGCACCATCGGCGGTTTCTACGTCGTGCGCTCGCTCGGCGTCGGCGGCACCGCCTCGGTGTTCGTCGTCAATCGCGTCGAGGACCGTCACGAAGAGAAGGCCGAGCGGTTCGCGCTGAAGGTCCCGGACTACAACGCGACGGCCGCGCGCTCGGTCTCGCAAGAAGAGTTCTTCAAGCTGTTCCGCGAGGAGGCCTCGGCGCTGATCATGCTGCCGAACCACGTGAACCTCGCGCGCTTCGTCACGTTCGATCTCGCGGCGCGGCCGCTGCCGATCCTCGTCATGGAGCTCGTCGAGGGCGTGACGCTCCAGCGCGCCATCGACGCGAAGACGTTCGACATGAAGAAGTGCCTGAAGACGTTCGACGACGTCCTCACCGGCCTCGAGGCGATGCACTCCGCCGGGCTCGGGCACCTCGATCTCAAGCCGTCGAACGTGCTGCTCCGCAAGGGCGAGCAGGGCGTGCTCGTGGACTTCGGTCTCGCCGGACGAAAGATCCGGCCGGGCTGCGGTACCGGCCCGTACGGCGCGCCCGAGGTGTGGGGCGTCGTCCCGGACGACTACCACCCGCACCCGATGGCCTCGGACATCTATTCGTTCGGCTGCCTCGCGTTCGAGATGCTCACCGGGAAGGTGCTCTTCGACGCGCCGAACGAGGTCACGCAGATCACGATGCACGTGTCGCACGACGGCGCGCCGCTGCCGATGCGCTCGCTCATCGCCAATCCGGAGGTAGGGCCGCTCGCCGAGGTCCTCGTGACCACGCTGCGCCGCGATCCGCGCCATCGCCCCACCGCGGAAGAGCTGCGGGCCGACATCCGCGCCGTCGCGTCGATGGTCGAGGACGCGAAGTGGCCGGTTCAGCTAGGCGGTAATCGCGCGGAGAGCTAGAGGATCGAGTCGCGATGCCGCTCGCTCCCGTTCCCGAAGGTGCGCCTCCGCCCGATCCGACCGGCGGCGACTGCGTCGCGTGCGGGCGTTGCTGCCATCACGGTCCGCGCACCGTGCACCTGCTCGAGGCCGACGAGGCACGCATGGGCAAGCGGCTGCTCGAGCTCTACACGGATCTCGAGTCGGCGCCTCCGTACATGCGCTTCGTCAAGAACGGCGGCGATCGCTGCGGCGGGCTCGACGTCTCGGTGCCGGGACAGTACCCGTGCGCGATCTACGCGTCGCGGCCCGAGGACTGCCGCATCGTCGAGCCGGGCTCGCCCGCGTGCCTCGAGGCAAGGGCGCTCGGCCATCTCGGGAGCAGCATCGAGTTCACGCGCGTGTCCTGAGTCGCAGCTTGTGTGTGCATACTGCACGTAGCGCGTCCTCGAGCGGAGCCGCCGCGGCGAGCAGCTCGTCCGAATGCGGAGGGTCGATGCGGACCACGCGCGGGCGCTGTTCCGCGATCGGCTCGAGAGTGATGAGCACGCGCTGCGATGCGAGATCGACGGACAGCGAACGAAGCGTCACGCCCGGCTCGCGCGCCTCGAGCCACGCGCGAAAGGGGGTCGCGAGCGCGAGGATCGCGTGCGCTTCGTCGCCGCGGACGTCGACGCCGGGACCGGCGAACGGGCAGCCCGCCTCGTCGCGCGCGGGGACGGCGCGGACGTGGTCCTCGTGGAACTGGAGCTTGTAGGAGGCAAGCGTGAGCGCGGTCACGCGCAGATCACGCGCGGTTCGCGGTCGCCGTGCCGAACACGGCGGTCGCGAGCTTGCCGGACACGTCCCACTCGACGAGGTCGTTGTAGCCGCCGATGGGCGTGGCGGCGACGAAGACGATCGGGAGATCGTCCTCCTTGCACTTCGCTTCGCGCATGACGAACGCCTTCGTGGCCGTGTCGACCTCGAGGGCGGTGTACGCGATCGAGCGCGCGTCGAGCGCCTCCTTGATGCGACCGAAGAGGCGCGGATTGCGGTCCTTCTCGAAGTACACGGTCACGGGCGCGGGCTCGCGCGCGACGGACGCGCTCTTCACGCCGGCCTTCGCGTCGGCGCGGAGCTTCTCGAGGCGCTCGCGTCCCTTGCGGCGACGCTCGATCTCCTCGGCCGAGCAGATCGGCTGCCCGAGCGTGACGTTCACGCGCCGCGCGAGGTCCTTCGGCAGGCGAACGGGCAAGAAGCCGTCGCCGACGGGGGTGGTGAGCACGCGGTGGAGCGAAGCACGTACGCGGTCGAGCATGGCGAGGCGGACCTTCGCGCACGGTTGATCTAGCGTCAAGGCGGCCGTGAATTTCCGAGAAGTCTGAGAAAAGCGCGAAAGCGCGAAGGGTCGGAATCGCTTCGCGCTTTCGCGCTTTTCTCGGACTTCTCGATTCGCTAAGGCAGCGCGATAGCGAACGTATCGCGTGTCGTGCCGCCTTCGTCGATCACCGTGGCGCTCAGCGACTTGCCGTCGATGACGACGTCCATCGCATGGAAGAAGCCGCCGGAGACCTTGCGCATCGGGCATTCGGCGCGCGAGACGTTCGCGTTCATGTCGCCGATCAGGCCGCCGCCGCCGCCCGTCGTCACGTAGGTCACGCCGTCGATCTCGAAGCGCTCGTAACCATGCACGTGCGCCTGGATGACGAGCGGGACCTTGTATTGTGCAAACGCCGACGCGAAGCCCTTGCGTGCACCGTCGTTCTCCGCGCTGTCGCCGCACGTCGCCAGCGGACGATGCATGACGAGGATCGATGCACGAAAGCCCGGTTTCGCAGCCACTTCGGTGAGGCCCGCGCTGAGCCACGTGCCTTGCGGCGTGCCCGGCTCGATCGGCTGCTCGGTGTCGAGGACGTGGAACCACACGCCGCCCGACTCGTAGCGGTACCACATCGTATCGCCGCCGAAGTTGGGGTGACCGAAGTAGCGGAGGCTGTAGTCGTCGAGCTCGTCGTCGGTCTCGTGCTCGTGGTTGCCGAGCGCAGGCTGGATCGCGCCGAGCGACAGCAGCGGCTGCATCGAGGGGAACCACCCGGCCCACGTCTCGAGGAACGAGTCGTAGTACTGGATGTCGCCGCCGTGGACGACGAAGTCCGCCTTCATCGGCACGACCCTCGCGAGCAGGTTCGACGTGGCGTTGCTCAGGAGCGGGTTCGTGTCGCCGATGGCCAGGAAGTGCACCTTGCCGCCGTCGGGCTGCGAGGTGCAGAAGCGTCCGGCGCGCGCCGCGTCCGCGGCGAGGTGGTAGCCGTAGCAGGTCCCGGCGGTGAGACCCGAGATGGCTGCATCATGCATGTACACGGTGCCGGGCAGGTCGTCGGGCGAGTGCTGCGGGGCGAGCACGGCGGTGTGCTTCTGCGTGAGGACGACGGCGCGCTCGGCGGTCGCGACGCTCACGTCCGCGCCCCCGCTCTCCGGCTGGTACACGAGCCCGGGAACCGCGCCCGCGCGGCACGACTCCCAGCGCACGATCACGCTGGTGCGCGTCATGCCGATCGCCCACGGCCCCTTCGCGACGCCGCTGGGCGGGCAGGGCGGTGCGTTGTCGGGCGTCGCAGCGTCGTCTTCGGGCGAAGACGCGTCGGGTGCGTCCGCGGTTGCCCCGCCGTCCGAGGAGCACGCCCCGATCGCGGAGAGCCCGCCGGCGACGGCGACGAGCGCGCCGATGCCGAGAGCGTAACGGAGCGCGATCATCGGCGAGGCGCTACGCGCTCGCGTCCGAGAGAGCGAGCTTGTTCTTCGCCATCTTCGCGACCTTCGCGCGGCCGCCCTTCTTCACCACCTCTTCGAGGAGCTCCTCGCCGACGGGGTGATCGAGCTCCGTGAAGTGGAAGCCGACGTAATAGATCTGATCGAGATCGACTGCGCGGTCCTTCCGGAGCGCCTTCGCGACGTCGTAGTTGTTGCGGACGAGCAGGCCGAGCAGGCGGAGCGACTCGTCGCCGGCGCGGGACGCCGGGCGCGTGTCGAGGTTGCTCTTCGACAGCTCGAGCGACGCGTACGCATAGCGATCGTCGTCGGTGGCGCGGTCGCTCTTGCAGAGGATCTGGTAGACGGAGCGCGCGCGCTCCTCCTTGCCGCTGCTGCGACGGAGCTTCTGCGCGAGGTTGCGCAGGCCCTCGGCGAGGGCGTCGGGGTCGGCGTCGCGTGCGACGTCGACGAGCGCTTCCCAGCCTCGCTCCCCGTTGCCGAGGCGATCCATGGCGACCTCGAGGATCTGCTTGCGGAGCGCCGGCGAGATCTTCTTCGCCGTCGGACGGAGCACGTTGCGCAGCACCCACGCACGATCGGGGTTCTCGGTCTCGAGGAGCGCCTTCGCGAGCGCGGGCACCGCCTCCTCCTTGCCGTTCAAGCCGGCTGCGGCCGCCTCGGCGTAGCGGCGATCGCCGGTCGTGACGAGCACCTTCGTGAGCACGCGTGCCGCTTCGTTCCCGCCCATCCGGCCGAGCATCTCGAGGACGAAGCGCGCGCGCTCGAAGTCCGTGTGGAGTGCAACCTTCTCGAGGCGCTTCGCCGTCTCCTCGGAGACCTTCAGGCTGCCGAGCGTGTGGAGCGCAGTCTGCGCCAGCGTGCGGTCCTGCGCTTCGGCGGCCTTCACGAGCGCGTCGATCACCTTCGTGCTCGGCTTGTCCGTCTGGAGCGCGAAGCGGAAGGCGATGATTGCCTCCTGGCGCACGCTCGGGTGCTGCTTCTCGTCGTTCGCGTATGCGAGCAACGTCGGGACCGTCTTCTCGTCTTCGAGGTAGCCGAGGATCTTGATCGCGGCGGCGACGGCGCCGTGCGCGTTCTCCTTCTTCTTCTGCGACTCGAGGAACTTCTCCGTCTCGGCGAGATAGCTGCGGCGCTTGTGGCCGTCCGCGTGCTTCACCTGCTGGCGCACCGCGAGCGCGGCGGCCTTCGCGGCCTCGCCGTCGCTCGATGCGAGGCCCTTGATGAGCGCCGTGAACGCGTCCTTGCCGCCGAGCTCGGCCAGCGCGGCGTCGAGCGCGCGGCGCTCCTCGGGGCTCGCCGACGCCATCTTCTGCTTGATGAGCGGGACGACGTCGTCGCCGACGCTCGCGATGCAGCGCGTGGCGGCGCGGCGCACGTCGTCGGCCCCCGTCGAGAGGAGCAGGAAGATCGCCGGCAGCGCCTTCTTCGCGCCCACGCGTGCGAGCGCGTCGAGCGCGTGGATCTGGAGGAGAGGCACGCCGCTCGCGAGGACGTCGCCGAGACCCTCGACGACGCCGGGACCTTTGGCCTTCAGCTCTCCGAGGACGATCGCCGCGGCGATCTGCTTCTCGATGGCGTCGCTCTTGAGGAGCTGCACGATCTTCACGACTTCGCTCATGTCCCGCCTCCCGACCAGCCCGCAACTTTTGCCCCCGCGCGGCCGGCGGATCAAGCGTTAGGGCCCTCCCGGAGGCGTTTTTTCCTCATCGGCGCGCCGCAGGCTACGATGGAGACGTGCGCGGCCTCCGGGGCTCCCTGATCATCCTGGCGGCCGGATTGGCCGGCATCGTCGGCGCGCAATGCAGCGTCTACGATACGTCGCTGCTCGCCCCGGACAGCACGCGCCCGGTCGCGAAAGACGGCGTGGGCTGGTGGTCGGGGCCCGGAGACCGGGGGTGCCAGAGCACGCGGGTCCCCACGCCCGAGGACCGGCCCGCGAAGAGCGGCGCGAGCGAAAAGGTCGTCCCGCCCATCTACCTCGCCGTGCAATCGACGCGCCTCGGGTCCCTCGCCGAGAGCGGCAAGCTCGACAACAACGCGTGGCAGGACATCGGGTTCGATCTCGACGGGGTGTGCACCGGCGTCGAGGAGTGCACCGGCGACGACTCGCCTCCGTCGTGCAAGCCGACGGTCCCGCAGATCTCGACGGACGGGCACCTCTGTCGCGACAACACGTTCGGCCGCCTCGAGTACGCCGCGGCGCTCGTCCCGGAGCTCTCGAAGAAGTACGGCCTCAGCGACGACGCGTTCAACTGCGCGCTCTGCGTCGGCGACTACAACTACCTGTTCCGGATCACCGACTACAACGGCGAGCCCGACGACGACCAGGTGCGGGTCGACCTCTATCCGTCGCCGGGCCTCGAGAAGCCGCTCCCGTGGAACTGCGCGGACCCTACGTGGAAGGACCATCCGTGCTTCACGCCCGATCAGCAGTTCACCGTCACGCCCGAATCGATGTCCGCGCCGCGCCCGGGCCCGGACTTCGGCGACGGCAAGCTGTTCGACACCGCAGCGTACGTGCGTGAGGGCTACCTCATCGTGAAGTTCCCGGAGGACACGTTGCTCTGGTTCCCCGGGTACAAGGCGCTCGTCGTCTCGTTCCCGATCAAGATCCAGAAGGGCATCGTCGCCGGGAAGCTCACGCGCGAGGGCGACGGCGTGTGGCGCATCACGGACGGCACGATCGGCGGACGCGTCCGCGGCAACGACCTCGTGCAAGGCTTCCGGCAGCTCGGGCTCTGCGAGCAGGATACGAACTACTCGATCATGGTCGACTTCGTGAACAAGAACCTCGACGTGCTCGCCGACGGTCGAAAGGATTCGAACGTCACGTGCGACGCGATGAGCCTCGGCATCGCCTTCAAGGCGCAGCAGGTCCTCGCGGGAAAGATCGCGACCGTCGAGCCCCTCAAGGAGTGCGTGCTCCGCGGCACCGCGGTCGACGACGCCGGCGCGGACGCAGGCATCGCGGATTCGGGCGGCGGAGGCTGATCAGGTCGGCCGATCAGGTGCCGGCGTCGGCGGCGAGCGATCGCCGCGCGACGATCCGCTCGAGCGCCTGGCTGAGCATCTGGATGACGAGCGGCTTCGGCAGCACGTCGCGCACGCCGATCGCGCCGAGCACGGGGCGGAGCGCCTGCCACTCGCGGCTGAGGACGAGGACGCTCGCACTGGAACCGCCGGACGCGGCGAGGACCTCCTTGACGACGTCGCCGACGTGCCGTTCGCAGCTCTCCTCGTCGATGAGGACGATGGCCGCGGATTCGTGCGTGAACGCCTCGACGAGGCCGCTCGACGTCGCGACATGCGCGACCTCCGCGTTCCTGCGCGCGCCCTCGACGACGCGCTTCGCGGCGCGGCTCATCAGGCGGACGAGGCCTTCGTCGCGAGCGAGGATGAGGATGCGCTCGATCGGCGCTCCCGCGTTGCGGACGCTCGACGTCGGAGCGACGGTGTCCCGCTTCCTCTGCTTCTCGCTGCGCCGCAGCGCGTCTGCGAGCTCCTCGACGAACGCGATCGCGGTCTCGTGGCGCTCCTCGGGCGCCTTCGCGAGCGCACGCATGAACGCCGGATCGAGCAGCGCGAGGTCGGGCCGACGCGCCGAGAGGAGCGGAGGCGGGCTCTTCAAATGCCCTTTCAAGATCTCGAACACGTCGTCGTGCTCGAACACGGCGTGCCCGGTGAAGAGCTCGTACGCGGTGCACGCGAGCGCGTAGATGTCGGCGCGGAACGTCGTGCGCGTGCCGTCGGGATCGGTCGCCTGCTCGGGCGCCATGTACATCGGGGTCCCGGCGGTGATCGAGAAGCGCGGGTTCGATGCGCTGCGGCGGCGCGCGAGGCCGAAGTCGATGAGCACCGGTCTCCCGGTTTCGGCCTCGATGACGATGTTGCTCGGCTTGACGTCACGATGGACGAGCTTCCGCTCGTGGACCGCGCCGAGCCCGTTCGCGACGGCGCGGACGATCTCGATGCTCTGCGCGACGTCCACCGTCTCGCCGTTGTCGATGGCGCTCTCGAGGCTGCGACCCTCGACGTACTCCATCGCGAAGTAGAAGGAGCGGGCGTGGGGCCCGAACGCGTACACCTGCACGACATTCTGGTGCCGGATCTTCGCGAGCGCCTGCGCCTCCTTCTTGAAGCGCTCGATCGTGACCGGATCGGACGCGTGCCCCGGATCGATCACCTTGATGGCGACGGCGCGGTCGAGGAAGACGTCCTCCGCGAGATGGACGACGCCCATCGACCCCGCCCCGAGCTCGCGAATCAACTTGTAGCGACCGTCGATCAACCGCGAAGGTATGGGCACGCTGGTGACCTATCCCCCCGCGGATAGTTGTGACACGCTCCGTCGCAAACGCACGAGACGTACGCCCGAGGGGGGTTGACGGATCGTAGGCGATACGGTCGCCGGAGTGGAAAACGTCGGCGGTCGAGCGCCGATTCGGTTCGGCGGTGGTACTTTTCCGGACCCCGGATGCGCTCCCGCCTCGCCCCCTTCGCCTTCTTTTTCGTCGCACTCGCACCCACCGCTGCGTGCGGCGACGACGACGAGGCACCGCCTCCGGTCGAGCTCGGCGGCGGGCCGGCGTCCGTGAAGGTCACGCTCGACCCGTTCGAGATCCGGATCCTCGACGCGCGAGGCGGTGAGGTGCTGCGCACGCTCACGGGCGGCGAGGCCGATGGATACGGCAGCCCCGGCGCGACGCGCGACGACGGCGTCGACAACGTGCAGGTCATCCCGGGTTGGGACGGCTTCGTGCCCGAGGAGCAGCCGTGGACCCACCCGGGCGCGGGCAGGCTGATCGCGCGGACCGACACGACGGCGAGCTTCGAGCTCGCATCGGATCGCGGGACCATCGGCGTCACCGTGACGCTCGCCGGTCCGAAGGTGACGATCGCGACGACCGCCGCATCGCGTGCGGGCGATCCGACCTGGAACAAGTCGACGCTCGCGTTCGCGCTCCGCCCGGACGAGCACTTCTTCGGGCTCGGCGAGCGCTTCGCGAGCCTCGATCATCGCGGACTCTCGATGTACTCGTGGGCCGAGGAAGGCTCGCTCGGCGGCGGCGAGGATCGTCCGCGCGACGACGCGAACCCGTACCCGAACGGGCCGTCGATGACGTATTTCCCGGTCCCGTTCTTCATGTCGAGCGCGGGCTACGCCGTGCACCTCGCGACGACGTACCGGACGGAGACGCATTTCGGCAGCCAGCGGCCGGACGCGTGGCGCGTGGCGGTCAGTGACACGAAGCTCGAGACGGTCGTCTACGTGCACGACGATCCGCTCGCGTCGCTCGACGACTTCACGCGCGACACCGGCCGCCCGATGGTGCCGGCGACGTGGGTGTTCGGGCCGCGTCGCATCGTCGAGCGCGGCGCGATGGCGCTCGGGATGGAGGAGCAGAAGCTGCTCCGGCTGAAGAAGGTGCCCACCACCGCGATCGACGACAACGTGCACTTCCTCCCCGCGCGCTCCGAGCTCGGACACGAGACGGAGCTCGCGCAGTGGACGAAGGACGTCCACGCGCTCGGCTACAAGGTGCTCGCGTACAACAACCCGTACGTGTCGTCGTCGCTCGAGAAGGGGAAGCCCGACTTCGAGTACGGCAAGGCGCACGGCCTGTTCGCGCTCGATGCCGACGGGCAGGTCGGCGAGACGTTCTTCATCTCGGGCGAGTCGCAGTCCGTCGCGACCATCGACTTGACGAAGCCGGAGGCCGTGGCGTGGTTCCAGGACCTGCTGCGTCGATCGGTGGCGCTCGGGTACGACGGATGGATGCACGACTTCGGCGAGTACGTGCGCCGTCCGTGGAAGTTCGGCGACGGCCGCAGCGGCGAGGCCGTGCACAACGAGTTCCCCGTGCTCTCGGCGAAGGCCGCGCACGATCTCCTCGTGAAGGAGAAGCCCGACGACTTCCTCTTCTACGTACGCTCCGGATACACGGGCACGCAGCAGTACGTGCCCGGCGTGTGGAGCGGCGACCCCGAGGCGACGTTCGACGAGACCCAGGGGCTCATCGCGAACCTGCGCGCCGGGCTGAACCTGGGGATGAGCGGCGTGCCGATCTGGGGCAGCGACATCGCCGGCTTCAAGTGCATCACGGACTTCCCGCGCGACAAGGAGGTCTATCTGCGATGGGCCGAGGTCGGCGCCGTCTCGCCGATGATGATGGACGAGACGGCCTGCTCGAATCCGCTCGGCAGGCGGGAAAAATGGCATCTCTGGGATGACCAGGAGACGATCGACGTCTACGGCGCGCACGCGCGCATGCACACACGGCTAGCGCCGTATTTCGACGTGCTCGCGCGCGAGTCGCACGCGACGGGCGTCCCGATCATGCGTCACCCGTTCCTCTACCATCCGCACGAGCCGGAGGTCTGGGCCTCGGACAGCTCGTTCTATCTCGGGCCTTCGCTGTTCACGTCGCCGGTGGTGCGGCGCGGCGCGACGACGAAGGACACGTGGCTTCCGCCGGGGAAGTGGGTCGATCTGTCGGACATGGTCGTGTACGACGGCGGCAAGCACGCGACGATTCCGGCGCCGCTCGCGAAGCTGCCGATGCTGGTGAAGGACGGCGGGATCGTGCCGATGCTCGACAGCTCGATCGAGACGCTCGCGCCGGCGACCGATCCCACCGTGATCACGATGGCGAGGGTCGCCGACCGCCTCGATGTCGTCGTCGCGCTCTCGGCAGGGAAAGAAGCGCGCATCACCATGGCCGACGGCACCGAGCTGGTCGCGCGACGCAAGATGGGGGGCGGCGCAGCGAGCGGCTTCGCCGAGGTGCCGGTGGAGCAAGTCGCGATGTGCGACGGCAAGGCCGCGACGGAAGGCTGCCTCGTCGCACGCGAAGAGGGCATGGTCTCGCGGCTGCGGCTCACGACGCCGCTGGCGGCGGTGAGCGACGTCGCACACGACGACGTCGAGCTGTCGGCGCACGGCCCGAGCGCGCGAAGGGTGCGGTGGGACGTGCTGCGCACGCATTGATTCGAGAAGTCCGAGAAAAGCGCGAAAGCGCGAACGGTCTGGTTTCGATCGCGACCGGTTGCCTCGTGGTTGCGGTCGGAATCGCTCCGCGCGCTGCGGCCGTGATCGAGATCGGTGGCGCGTCGCGATCGCGCGGAACGATTCCGCCCGCTGGATCGAGTCTCCGACCCGACCTGTCGACGTGATCCGCAATTTCGACCGCTGTCCCAACCAGGTCGGATGGAGGGTCGAAATTGCGGGAGACGTTGCAGGTCGGGTCGGAGACTTCGCGAACGGCAGCGAGGGGACAGCCCGAAATAGAAGCGAGACCCCTTCGCGCTTTCGCGTTTTTCTCAGACTTCTCGGGATTACCATCACCACCATGAAGGTCAGGTTCGTCATGAGCATCATGGCTGCTGCGGGGGTGGCTTCGTGTGGTGGGCCCGACGCTGCTGCGCCCGTGCCGCCCGTGACCAGCGCGATGCCGAATACGCCGGCGGCGCCCGGTCCGAGCAACGACGGCGGCGCAGGCGATCGTGGTGCGTCTGCGCCGCCTGCCAGTGCTGCGCCTTCGTTCGCGGACGACGTGGCCTTCCTCACCAAGTACGGCGCGGTGCACGTGCTCGAGGCGCCCAACGGTGGGCGTGTCGCGCTCTCCGCCAAGTATCAGGGTCGCGTGATGACCAGCGCCGTCGACGCCAGCGGACGGAGCTTCGGTTGGATCAACCGCGACTTCATCGCCGCCGGGAAGACCGGCACGCAGTTCGACAACTACGGCGGTGAGGATCGCTTCTGGCTCGGGCCTGAAGGAGGTCAATTCGGCCTGTATTTCCCGCCCGGCAAGCCGTTCACGTTCGACACGTGGCAGGTGCCCGCCGCCCTGCAAGAGGGCGCATGGGAAATGACCGAGGCCACGCCCGCGCGCGCCGTCTTCCAGAAGGCGATGACCGTGACCAACTGGTCCGGCACCGCATTCACGATCGCGGTCGAGCGCACGGTCTCGCTCGTCGAGGCGCCGAAGGCCGAAGGCGTGCGCGCCGTCGCCTACGAGACCGTCAACAAGATCACCAACAAGGGCACCGCCGCATGGAAGCGTGAGACGGGTCTTCCTTCGATCTGGATCCTCGCGATGTTCGCGCCCTCGTCGGACGCGCACGTCATCGTCCCGTTCGAGAACGGCCCTTCGACGAAGGGCACGCCGGTCGTCAACGATGCCTACTTCGGCAAGGTCGCGAGCGAGCGCCTCGCCGTGCACGAGGATCGCGGCTTCCTCGTCTTCACGTGCGACGGCAAGGAGCGCGGGAAGATCGGCGTCGGTCCCGCGCGCGCGAAGCCCACGCTCGGCAGCTACAGCGCGCAGGCGAAGCTGCTCACGGTCGTGCAGTACGACAAGCCGAAGCCGAACGCGGTGTACGTCAACAGCATGTGGGAGAAGCAGAAGGCGCCGTACACCGGCGACGTCGTGAACAGCTACAACGACGGCTCACCGGCGCCCGGTAAGCCGCCGCTCGGAGGCTTCTACGAGATCGAGACGAGCTCTCCCGGCGCCGAGCTCGCGCCCGGACAGTCGCTCGTGCACACGCATCGCACGTTCCACATCGTCGGCGACGCGCCGGGGCTCGAGCCGCTCGCGAAGAAGATGCTCGGCGTCTCGCTCGGCGAGATCACGCGCTGACGACGCGCGCGAGCTTCTCGACTACGCGCGGCGCTTTGGGCCCTTGCTCGGCGGCACGGCCTTCGGCTCGGGCTTGCCAACCGCACGCGGTGCGCGACGCGGTGCGCTCGACGACTTCGGTGCGAGCTTCGCCTTCGTGTCGCGCGGCGCGGTGTTCGCCTTCGACTTGGCCTTCGTCGTCTTCGCCTTTGCCTTCGGCTTTGCGGCGTGATGCGCGGGCGGCGGAGCGGACGCCGGCGGAGGCGATGCCTTCGTCGTCGGCGGCTTCGCGGACTCCTGCGCGAGCACGCTCGCCGTCGAGGCGCCTTGCTTCGCATGCTCGCCGCCGTCGGCTCGAGCCGTCGTCGCCGCGGTGGTCAGCGCGAGCGCGAATGCCGCCGACAGCGCGGTCTTGAGCACGAACGCGACCTTCTGGGCGACGGGTGACGGCATCGGGATGAAAACCCCTGAGCAACAGGAGTGCCGTCGTAGGGCCCCCGATTGTCCTCATGATCTCGTGGCACGTGCGCGCGCCGCGGCGTGCGGAGTCGAGGGTAGGTCGCAGCAGTGCGGCCTTCGGTCCTCAGGCGTGGGTCGCCGGCTGCGCCGGTCGATCGCCGGGCAGACCGCGCGCGTCACGATCGAGAGCCTCGGCGCTGCGGACGTGCGCGGTGCGCGCCTCGTCGCGGAGCAGCCACATTCCGCCTTCGCTCATCGTGACCGAGATCACGTCGTACTCGGCATTCTCGAGCATCACGCGCAGCGGCAGCTCGCTCGTCCAGGGCCACGCGACGACGCGCCAGGTCTCCTTCGACGCCTCGAGCTCCGCGGCCGCCGCGGTCTCGCGAAAGCGTCGCAGGCCTTCGCGGCCTTCGCTCTTCATGCGCTTCTCTTCGGGCCATACGATCATGAGAGAGCTCCTCCGAATCCGTTGGGGTGGCCACCGCACCATCGCACGGCCGGGGCCCCGCCAGGAAGATTACGCAGCGCTCGGCCGCGTCAATCCCCTCCGTGCCGCGACGTCACGAGACATGGCGGCTTCGTCGACGAGCCGGAGCATGGCCTTGAACGTTCGATCCCACGACGTCCGGGCAAGCACAGCATCGCGCGCGAGCCGCCGCGCCGCGCCGAGCGCCGGATCGCCGGCCTCGCTGAGGGCCGTGTCGATGCTCTCCGCGAAGCGGTCGGCATCCGCGATGGAGAGAAGGCCGCGCTCGGCATACGCCGCGAGCTCGTCGAGAGGCGTGGACACGATCGGCTTGCCTGCCGCCATGCATGCAAGGAGCCCCGAAGCCTCGCTCCGGCGCGTCGCGGCGTCGCCGTGGAACGGGAACATCGCCACGTCCCACGACGCGACCACGCTCGGAAGATCGGCGTACGCCGTCGGCCCGAGCCAGTGCACGTTCGCGCGATCCGGCAGGTCCCACGTGGTCACGTCGCGCAGGCCGCCGGCAAGAACGAGCTGGATGTCCGGACGCTGCGCAGCGAGACGATCGATCAGCCCGAGGTCGACGCGTTCGTCGATGGGGCCGAGGAAGCCGACGCGCGGACCCGGTGCGGGCTCCACCCGCCGGAGCTCGATCGACGGCGTGCGCTCGCGCGGCGCGAAATGATCGGCATCGACGCTGCTCGGCAGCGGGTACGTCGATACGTTGGTTCCGCGCTTCGCGTCGAAGAGCGAGCTGCCCGCGGTGAAGACGAGATCCGCGTGCCGGAGCAGCTCCGTCTCCGTCGCACGCACGTCGGGGGGCGCATCTCGCCGCGCGCCGTGGTCCGCGACGCAGTCGTACACGATGAGCGATGCATCGATGTCACGCGCGGCATGCAGCGACGCCGGCGCGTACACCCAGAGGAGCGGATGGCCGGCGCCTTCCGTGAGGGACGCCACACTGCGACGGTGAGCGGTCCGTACGTCGGCCGCCGTCATCGCCGCGGGGACGTGCAGCGACACGACGTAGACGTTCGCGTCCACGGTTCTCATCACGGTGCGCATCTCGCTGTCGGTCACCGCCGGCTCTTCGACGAAGAAGACGCGACGGTCGCGCGCGAAGCGGCGCATGACCTGATGCGGTCGCTCCAGACCGAACGCCCACGGCAAGTGAGACAAGCACACGACGTCCGGCGCAGACATGCGCGCCCGGCTCAGCACGGCGCGTGCCCTCGCGTTTTCACGGGCGATCGCGATGTTTTCTTCCGCGTCTTCCTCCAGCCGGACCACGCGTGCGCCACACTGTGGCGTGCGAGGAATGCGGCTCGCCGGCGCGGCCTCGCGTTCGCTGCGACGGAACGCGCGTTGCACTCCACGCGATCGACATGGACTATCTCGCGCTCGCCACCGACTACGACGGAACTCTCGCGGAGGACGGGAAGGTCCGCCCGCAGGTCCTCGACGCTCTCGTTCGGCTACGCGCCAGCGGACGGAAGCTCGTGCTCGTCACCGGCCGCCAGCTCGACGAGCTGATGATCGCGTTCCCCGGCATCGACGTGTTCGATCGCGTCGTCGCCGAGAACGGCGCGCTCCTCTACACGCCGCAGCCTCCGCGCGAGCGCTTGCTCGCGAAGGCGCCTCCGCCGGAGTTCGCGGCCGCGCTCCGTCTTCGTGGCGTTCACCCGATCTCGTGCGGACGCGTCATCGTCGCGACGTGGCAGCCGCACGACCCGACGGTGCTGGCCGTCATCCGCGAGCAGCAGCTCGAGCTCGAGGTCATCTTCAACAAGGGCGCGGTGATGGTGCTCCCCACCGGCGTGAACAAGGCGACAGGGCTCGCAGCTGCGCTCGCGGAGCTCGCGATCCCTGCGGAGCGCGTCGTCGGCGTCGGCGACGCGGAGAACGACCATTCACTGCTCGAAGCGTGCGGCCTCGCGGTTGCGGTGGCGAATGCGGTCCCTGCGTTGAAGCGCCGCGCGGATCTGGTCACCGCCGGAGCACGAGGAGACGGCATCATCGAGCTCTGCGATCAGTTGCTCGGACTGGAAAAACGAGCCGTCGGGTGATCCCGACGGCTCGTTCGTCGCGGCGCTAGCCGCGCTTCGATCACTTCTTCGGCGTGGTGCCGCCGGTGCCGGTCGTGCCGGTTCCCGTCGTGCCCGGCTTCTTCTTCGTGTTGGTCGTGCCGGTCGTTCCGGTGCCGCCCGTCGTGCTGCCGGTGCCGCCCGTGCTCCCCGCGCCCGAGGCGCCGGTGCCCGACGTCGACGAGCCCGACGTGCCGCCCATGCCGCCCGCGCCGGACGAGCCGGTCGCGCCCGTGCTGCCGCCGGTGCCCATGCTCGAGCCGCTGCCGGTGCCGCCCATCGTTCCGCTGCCCGTCTGATCGGTGTTCGATCCCGAGCCCATCCCCGAGCCGGTCGTGCCGCCGCCCATGCCGGAGCCCGTCGAGCCGGTGCCCATGCTGCCCGTCCCCGTCGTGGAGCCGGCGCCCGTCGAGCCGGTGCCCGTCGTGCTGCCCGCGCCGGTGGTCGAGCCCGTGCCGGTGGCGTTCTGATCGTTCACCGTGCCGGAGGTCGACTCGGGGGTCTTCGGGGGCTCGTTGCTGCCGCCACACGCGGCAACGCCGCCGATCGCGAGTGCGGTGAGGAGGACGTACGAAAATTTCATGACAGCTCCGGGAGTTCGTGGCGAGCGCGTGCGACGTTGCGTGGCGCTCGCAGTTTTTTTGTGGTTGCCGGCCGCATTCGCGCGATTGCGCGTCGACGTGCCGTTTTTCGGTTCGTCGCCCCGTGCACTGCCCGTGCCCACGGAAGAGTGCGCGGTCGGATGACGTAGAAGCATCGATTACGCGGAGGTTCCGGATCGTGCGCGACACGCGGGCGCGCGACCATCGATCCCGCCATGAGGCGCCATCGCACGGGGCGGGGCGCTTCGCCTCGCCCTTCACGCGATCGCGGATCGCGATGAGGCGACGAGCCACGCGGAAACCGTGCCGAGCCGATGCATGGCGAGTCGCATGTACGTTTTTGCCCTCGGCGGTCGCAAAGATCGCGCGGAGTCGCCGAGGGGAAGGTGTGAACGGTGGGCCGAGCGGGACTTGAACCCGCGACCTACGGATTAAAAGTCCGCAGCTCTACCGACTGAGCTATCAGCCCGAAACGATGCGCCGAGTCGATACCCGGGCTGGCTGACCGTGTCCACCCTCGCGTGCGGATGCGCCCCGAAGGGCACATGACCTGCACGTTGCACGAACGGTTTACCGGCAAAAAAGAAGGTCATCACTTGAAGCCGCTCAGGTGGACGACGTACCACTCGCCGCGCCACGAGATCAGCGACGTGACCTCGAGGCTCCGCTCCTTGCCGTCGACTTCGTAGACGAGGCGCGTGCCGTACACGCGGTAGTAACCGAGCTTGTTGAACTCCTCGTTCGGCTCGACCCAGCGCGCGCGATCCTGCGGGACGTCGGCGCGAACGAGCTTGGCGTCCGCCGCGTGATCGCCGAGACGCGCGTGCAGGGCGTGCACGTCACGCTTGTAGGCGGCGACGAGGCGTCGTCGCCAGTCGGACGACGCGTTGCTGATCGCCTTCACTTGCTCGTAGGCGGTGACGGGGAAGAAGAACGCCATCCCGCGCTCGGGCTCGTCCTTCACGATCGCCTCCCAGAGCGCGGCGACGCGCGCGTCGAACGCCGCCCCGGACGCCTCGGGCTTGTCCCTGGTCTGCGGGAGGGTCCCAGGGTCGGGCCCGGCGTCGACGTTCGCCGTCACGCTGCTGCCTGCGTCGACGTTCGTGCTCGTGCTCGTGCTCGTGCTCGTCGGGCTGGCCCCGCCGTCGCCACCCGGCGGCGGAAGGGGAGCGACCGCCGCGTCGATTCCGAAGGGCGAGGGCGGCTCGGCGCGATGACACGCAAACGCAACCAGACCGACCAGCGCGAAAGCACCTGAAGTGCGGCGGGGCATCGCCCGGACCATAACGCAGAGGCGCGATCGAGCGGTATTCGTCGTGTAAGGCCCACATGCGCAGGAGCGTTGACGGTCCGGGCCCTCATCGATACTTGTAGTGCTCGACGCCGGGGCCTGCGTGGCCTCGTTTTTCGCAGTCTGTGCCCTGGCGCCCGTAGCTTGGAGGAACGCATGCGTAAGATTTCGACCGTGTTCGTGGGCGTGTTCACCGTCGCGGCCGTCGTCGCCGTGTTGCCGGCGTGCGGCAAGAAGGACGAAACGCCGCCTCCGAACCAGGCAGGCTACGGACAACCTGGCGCGTACCCGCAGCAGGGCGCGTACCCGCAGCAGCCTGGCGCGTACCCGCAGCAGCCCGGCGCGTACCCGCAGCAGCCGGGTGCGTACCCGCAGCAGCCCGGCGCGTACCCGCAGCAGCCCGGCGCGGCTCCCGCTGGCGGCGCGATGGCGGTCCCCGGTCCGACCGCGCTCCCGTGCCAGAACGACTCGTCGTGCATGACGCACAAGTGCAACACGCAGTACGGCAAGTGCGCGTTCCCGTGCCAGTCGGATGCAGACTGCATCCAGGGCTCGACGTGCTTCGTCGGCGGTGGCGCGCTCGCGGCGTGCATCCCGAAGCCGCCGGGCACGTGATCGCCACATGATCCGGAACTAAGGACGGGAGCGGAGCGTCGCGACGAGATCGCGGGGGATCGTCTGCTTGGTCTCGAGCAGATCGGCCCATGGGTCGACGCGGCGCTTCGCGAGCAGGTCCGGCACGGTCAGCACCGTGAAATCCTGCGGGTCGATGGCCGGTAGCTCCTTCCACGTCACCGGCAGCGCGACGGTCGCGCCGGTGCGCGCGCGTGGGGAGTAGGGGAGGATCGCCGTCGCTCCGCGCCCGTTGCGGAAGTGATCGACGAAGATCTTCCCCTTGCGAGCGGCCTTGGTCATGGTCGCGACGTACTTCTTCGGCTCGCGTTTCACCATGCCCTCGGCGACGGCGGTCGCGAACGCACTGACGACGTCCCAGTCGTCCTTCGGCGTGAGCGGCACGACCACGTGCAGGCCTTTGCCGCCGGTCGTCTTCACGAACGTCGTGAGGCCCATCTTCGCGAGCTCGTCGCGCATGTCGATGGCCGCCGCGACGACGCGCTCGAACCGGAGCCCCACGTCCGGATCGAGGTCGAACACGATCCAGTCCGGCTTGTCGTACTTCGGCATGCGCGACCCCCAGCCGTGGAGCTCGACCGCGTTGAACTGAACGAGCGAGACGATCTCCTCGGCCTTCGTGACGTAGAGCACCTCTTCGCCCTCGACGTCCCCGCGCCCGATGTTCCCCACGAGCCCTCGTCCCGAGTGCTTCTGCACGAAACAAGCAGCCCTCTTGGGCCGCTTCCCTCGTGCCCCAAATCCTCCTCCGTCCCAGGCCTCGGTACACCGCACGAGCATGAGCGGCCGCTTCTTGGCATAAGGCAATAGCAAGGGCGCAATCCCCCCTGCATACGTGGCCATATCCCCTTTGGTGATCCCGGTCTCTTTATCAACGATCCTGTCGGGGTGAGTAATGACAACCTTCCCGACCTTCATCTCGCCATTTCCATTTCCATTTCCATTTCCATCACCTGTTCTCTCTTCTCTCTTCTCGACCTCCTTCACGACCCCCTCCGCCTTCTTGTCCTCCCGCAACCCCTCGAACGACGGATGCCTCAACGATCCATCCCTCGTCCACTCCGTGAACCTCACCTGACAAACGAGCTCCGGCTTCACCCATCGCGCATCGCGCATCCGCGGCGCGCCTTCGACCATCGGCTCCTTCACCTCGATCTTTGCGAGCCGCTTCGCGAGGTCTTCGAGCGACGCGTGTGAGAACCCGGTGCCGACCTTGCCGGCGTAGCGGTACTTCTTGCCCTCGCGCACCGCGAGCAGCAGCGCGCCGATCCCGGTGCGGCTCCCCTTGGGCGCCGTCCAGCCGACGATCACCATCTCCTGCCTTTTCTGGCATTTCACCTTCACCCAGTCGGTGCTGCGCCCTGGGCGGTACGGCTTGTCGGCGCGCTTCGCGATGATCCCTTCGAGCCCGAGCTTGCAGGCCTGCTGGAAGAACTCGACGCCGTTGCCTCGCACGTGCTCGCCCATCTTCAGCGGCGGTCCAACGCCCGCGAGGATCGTGCGCAGCTTGGCCTTCCGCTCCTCGAGCGGCTCGCCGGTCAGGTCGACGCCGTCGTAGTGGAGCAGATCGAAGACGAAGTACACGAGCCTCCCGGCATCCGCCGCCCCGCTGAGCGCATTCTGCAACTTCTGGAAGTCGGTGCGCCCGTCCTCCATCACGTAGGCAATCTCCCCGTCGAAGACAGCCGTCTTGGCTCGCACGTGCGACAGCGCCTCGGCAATCCCCGGGAAGTGATCGGTCCAATCCTTCCCGTTCCGCGACGCAATCCTGACCTTCCCATCTTCCAACGTCGCAATCGCTCGATACCCGTCGTACTTGAGCTCGTAAACCCAATCCCCGTGCGTGGGCACATCGTCGACCAACGTGGCCAACTGCGGCTGCATCTTCCCGAACGCGGGCAGCTTCACCCCGCCCTTCTTGGCATTTCCATTTCCATTTCCATTTCCATCACCTGTTCTCTTCGTCTTCGTCTTCGTCTTCTTCCTGGCAACGACCCCCTCTCTGACCTCCTCGATCGTCCTCCCCGTGATCACACTCTCCGGCAGTCTCTTCACGATCTCCGCATCCGCCCCCTCGCGCGCGTGCTCGTCCCCGCGTTTGATGAGCAGCCAGTTCTTCTTCCCGCGATCCCGCTCCTTCTCCGCGAGCCGCACGAGCATGAACTTCCCGTGCAGCTTCTCGCCGTGGACGACGAGCTCGAGCCGTCCCTTCTTCAGCCCTTCGTGCGGATCGCCGATCGGCTCCCACGTCCCGCGGTCCCATACGATGACCGGCCCGCCGCCGTACTCGCCGCGCGGGATCGTCCCCTCGAAGTCGCGGTAGTCGACTGGGTGGTCCTCGGTCTGCACCGCGAGCCGCCGGTCCTTCGGCGAGAGGCTCGGCCCCTTCGGCACCGCCCACGAGAGCAGCACACCGTCGAGCTCGAGGCGGAAGTCGTAGTGCAGCGCCGTGGCCGCGTGCTTCTGGATGACGAACGAGCGGCCCGTGTGCGACGGATGCACCTTGCCGGAGGGCTCCTCGGTGAGCCCGAAGTCGCGCATCTCGTTGTAGCGCTCGAGGCTCCTCGCCGCATCTCCTCGCTTCATGACGCCGTCCTCCGTGCAGGTCGTGTGAATCACACGACACGAGCTCGTGAAATTCGCTCAGGGTCCCATCTCCAGCGATCCCAGTTCGAGAGCGGGTTCTCGATGCCGCGCACCGCCTCGACGGCGCGGCGAGCCTTGCGGGGGAAAGCGACGAGACCGCCGTGGCCGAGGCGCGCGGCGAGGTTCATCGCGTCGAACGGAGCGCGAACCTTCACGTCGTTGTCGAAGTACACGTACACGTCGCGGCGCTTGCGCGCGCGCGGGCTCGTCCCTGGTGCTGCGAGCACGGCGTCGTCGCGCTGGCCCCCTTCGCGCCACGCCTCGACGCGCGCCGCCCACCGATCGAGCGACGCGCGGTCGTACCCGCTCACGTACAGCTTCTTCTCGCCGTGCAGGCGCGCGTAGACGAAGTCCGACGTCACGTCCTCGAGATACGGCCACTTTCCTGCGGTATCCGCAACGACGAGCGCGACGTCGTGCTTCCGTAAGACCTTCACGAACGCCGGATCGGCGTACGTCTCGTGGCGCACCTCGAGCGCGTACCGGATGGGCCGGTCCTCCTTGATGTCGAGATACGCGCCGTACTTGATCCGGCTGTCGTGACGGCTCGCGAGCTCCGCGGCGGCCGCCGTCGTCCGCGGGAGGATCCCGAAGAAGTCCTCGAGCCGCTGGTTGTCGAACGGCAGCTGCGGCGGGAGCTGCCACAGGATCGGACCGAGCTTGTCCTCGAGCGCGAGCACTCCCGACGCGAAGAAGTTCGCGAGCGGCGGAGCGCAGTCACGCAGCTTCTTGTTGTGCGTGATGAAGCGTCCCCCCTTCACGGAGAAGACGAAGTCGTCGGGTGTCTCGTGGTACCAGCACAGGTAGCTCGACGGCCTTTGCAGCGAGTAGAACGAGCCGTTGATCTCGACGGTCCGCATCATGCGGCTCGCGAAGTGGAGCTCGCTGCGCTGCGCGAGCCCCTTCGGGTAGAAGACGCCGCGCCAGGGGCCGTAGCGCCATCCCGAGATCCCGATGCGTACGTCCGGCGTCTTGGTCGCCATGTTCCGGCTCCGTCAGGCCGCGCGCGAGTGCGGCGGTGCCTCCTCCGCGTCGGCCGCCGGAGGGCTCGGCCTCTTGCCCGCGAGCCGATCGCGCAGCAGCATCAGGACGGCAGCTTCTTCGGAGGAGAGCGACGGAAGGTTCTCGCGCAGCTCGCGCTCGGCGCGCTGCTGGAGCGTCTGGACGAGGTGTCCATCGAGATACGCGTCGAAGATCTCGGGGTGCACGTAGCACTTCCGACAGACGCTCGGCGTATTGCCGAGCCGGCTCGAGACGTTCTTCACGGCAAGGACGATGTTCTTCTTCGCGGCCGCTTTGGTATCGAACGCCGCGAGCGCCTCGAGGGCCTGCGCCGCGAGCACCGTGCCCGCCCAGGTACGGAAGTCCTTCGCCGTGAACCCCGCGCCGGAGACCTGGCGCAAGTACTCGTTCACGTCGCTCGACTCGACCGAGTGACGCTGCCCCTCGTCGTCGACGAACTGGAACAGGACCTCTCCCGGTAGGTCGTTGCAGCGCTGCACCACGCGCGCGAGCCGGCGATCGTGGACGTTCACCGCGTGCTCCTTGCCGCTCTTGCCCCGGAAATGGAACTTGATCGTCGAGCCGGAGATGTCGACGTGACGCGTGCGCATCGTCGTGAGCCCGAACGAGCCGTTCTCGCGCGCATACTCCTCGTTGCCGACGCGAATGAGCGTGATCTCGAGGAGGCGCACGACCGTCGCGAGCACCTTCTCGCGCGTGAGCCCCGGTTTGCCGAGGTCCTCGTCGACCTTCGCGCGGATCGCCGGGAGCGCCTCGGCGAACTGCATCATGCGCTCGTATTTGGTCTCCTCGCGCACTTCGCGGAACCGCCAGTGGTAGCGGTACTGCTTCCGCCCGCGTGCATCACGGCCCGTCGCCTGGATGTGGCCGTCGGCATCGGGGCAGATCCACACGTTCGTCCACGCCGGCGGGATGACGAGCGCCTTGATCCGCGCGAGCACGTCGCGATCGCGGACGACCTTTCCGTCGGGCGACACGAACTTCCAGCCCTTGCCGGCCTTCACGCGGCGGATGCCGGGCCCCGTGTCGTCGACGTAGCGGCAGTGCGCCGCCTTCGCGCTGAGATGCGGGTCGGTGGGAAGCGCCTTCTTGCGGAGCGGGCGAACGAGCCCCACGGCCTTCGCGATCCGCAGCGTGGCGCGATCGATGGATCGGGTCGCGCGCCGCTTCACGACGCGGCGCGCAGGCGCTGCCGTCTTCCGGACGCGTCCGCGCGCACGAGCACCGCGCGGTGCCCGCCGCGAGACGGAACCGCCGAGAGATGCCGCGCCGGACGAGTCCGAGTCGGACATCACGCTGCCTCGTGCTTCTTGTGGTTGCGCCGCGCCGTCTTCTTCGGCCCGGGCTTCTTGTGGTGGCTGTCGTTCGCCGCCTGGTTCTTCCCCTTCGCGGCGACGCTCTTCTTCAAGAGGTCGAGGAGATCCACGACGTCGTTCGCGACCTCGCCGCGCATCTTGCCCGCCTTGCCCTTCACGGTGCCGGTCTTGGCCTTCTCCTCGATCATCTTCATGACGTCGGCGTAGAAGCGGTCGCGGTACTTCGCCGGCTCCCAGTCCGCCATCATCCCCTCGATGAGCTGCTCGGCCATCGCAAGCTCTCGCTGGCCGATCGACGCGTCGCGGCCGGGCAGCTGCATGTCCTTCGGCTTGCGGAGCTCGTGTCCGTAGCGGAGCACTTCGAGCATGATCGCGTCGCCGACGGGCATGAGCGCGCACAAGTGCTCGCGCGTGCGGAGCACGAACGTCGCGATCGCCACCGCGTTCTTCTTCTTCAGTGCTTCGCGGAGAAGCACGTAGGCCTTCTGCGCGCGCTTCTGCGGGACGACGTAATACGGCGTTTCGAAGAACGCGGGGTCGATCTGATCGACCGGGACGAAGTCCTGGATGTCGATCGTCTGCGTCGCCTTGACGTTCGCTTTCTTAAGATCTTCGGGCTCGAGGATCACGAAGTTCTCGGGCTCGTACTCGTAGCCCTTCACGATGTCCTTCCACTCGACCGGCTTTCCCGTCGTGGAGTTCAGACGCTCGTAGCGGATCGGCGAGTGGTCATGCTTGTCGAGCTGACGGAAGCGGATCTCCTCGGCGCGACGCTCTGCGGGGTAGAGCGTGACGGGGATCTGGAGCAGACCGAAGCTGATCGAGCCCGACCAGATGCCACGGCCCGGCGCGGTGCTCTCCGCGTCGTCGTTTTCCGTGGAAGTCTCGGCCTTCTTCGCGTGTGCCGTGCGTGCCATGCAGCCCACGAAGCAGGTCGCGTTCCATGGTGCTGCACGCCGTCAAATGCACGGCGCGCGTGAATTCACGTGCTCGAGCTCACGATCGCTCGCGCGCGCTCATCCACGCGACTCCATGTGACACCGCGCCACGATCGCCCGAGCAATCGCGACCGATCGGAAGAGCGCGTCCGTACGCGTTCAATACGTCGTCGTGAAGAAATCCATCTTCGCGTTCGGCGGCCAGCCGAGCGCGCGCACGTGGCGGTCGACGCACGAGGCGACGGCCGGGTTCGGCGGGGTCGGGTAGACGCTGACGCCGACCGCGCGACCGTTCTGCACGGCGACACGGACCATCACCTTCATGCTGTCCGGCGCTCCGCAGCCGCTGATGAACGATGCATTGCGCATGGGAGCGCCGAGCTGCGCGTCGGTGAGATCGGGTCCGCCCTTCGGGCCGCCCATGCTGATCTCCTGGTTGTTCGCGTTGAGCGCGGCCTCGTAGGTGCCGCCGCCGTGATAGCCGCCGCCACCGCCGCCGCCGCCGGCGCCACCCTTGCCGCCGGTCGCCGCCTTCTTCCCGCCCTTGAGCGAGCCTCCGCCGGAGAGGTCGACCGCGTTGGGATCGTCGGACAGATCGCCGCCGTCCTTGCGTTCGCCGACCTTCTTCATGACGAAGAGACCGCCGCCGACCACGAGCGCGACGGCGAGGACGCCGCCGATGATGAACTTCGCGGCGCCGGCCTTCTTCTCGAGGCTCTCGACCTTCGCGACGTCCTTCTTCTCCTGCGCGATGTTGCGGTGCATGCCCGCGTGCTGCGCGAACGGAGAGAACTCGTCCCACTCGTTGATCTTCTGCGCGACGCCGGTGAGCTCGTCGCGGAGGATGTCCTCGCCGACGAACTGGTTCGACGCGATCTGCTGCAGGAGCTCGACGGCGCTGAACGGACCGTGGTCCATCCGGTCCTTGTTCACGACGTAACGCGGGCGCGTGTCGGCCTCGAGACGCGCCTTGAGGTTCGCGAGGTGTCGCGTGGGGTCGCGCGTGGGCCGTGCGTCGGGGATGTTGGGGCCGGGGCCGTGGCCGACGATCTGGGGCATCTGCGGCGACGAGATCGGTCCCGACGGCGGCGGCGCGATCGAGAACTGCACGTCGATCGGCGGCAGCAGCGACATGCGGATGTCGACGGGCTGGCCGTTCGCCTGATCCATGCCCGAGACGTCGGCGTCGGGCGGCGGGATGCTCTTCATCGGCGCGAGGTGGTGCATCGCGTTCGCGAGCGCGCCGAGGTCGTCCGGACGATGCGCCGGATCGGCGACGAGCGCCTTGCCGAGCAGCATCTCGAGGGATTCGGGGAGGCTCGGATCGACGTCACGCGGACGGCGCATGCCGGGGCCGACGGCGGTGCCGGTGACCGCCTCGTAGAGCATCGCGCCGATCGCGAAGACGCTCGCGCGCGCATTGCCGGGCGCGGTTGCCTTTACGAGCTCGGGCGCGAGCGCGGCGCGATCGCGTGGAGCCGTAGGAGGTACGGCGAGGGCCGGGTGGATGCGCATCAAGCCGTCGGGACCGCTCGCGATCGCGGACGGGTGGACGTAGAGCATCTCCCCCTTGTCGTGTCGGGCCTTCAGGTCGACACAGACGGGAACGAGGACGGCGATCGCGTCGTCGAGCGACAGCCGGCGGTTCTCCGCGCGGCGCGCCTCGAGGATGGAACGGAACGTTTTCGAGGACGGCGCGCTGTACGCGCCTGCTGCGGAAGCAGCGACTGCAGACATGGAATCAAAGTTACCCGAGGACGAACGGCGCGCTCAATAGAAGCGCGTCAGAACGGGAGCCCGCCGTTACCGCGAGCTTCGATCCACGGGAAAAATCCAATGTAGGTGGTGCGGCGCCCGCCACACTTTCACGCTTTGTCGCGTGCGGGCTCGGCGACGACCGTGCGTCCGCCGATGACCTGCCCCGCGAGCGCCTGGATGGCGCGCTCGGCGAGCTCCTTCTTCACGGTCACGAACGTGATGCGATCGCGGACGCGGATGTTGCCCGTCTCGCTCTGCGGAATGCCGCCTGCGTCGGCGAGCATCCGCTGGAGGTCCTCGGGGTTCACGCCGTCACGCTTGCCGACGTTGAGGAAGATGTTCGAGACGTTCGGATCGTCGGGCGCGGGGCGTGCGTCGCGCGGCTCACGCGACTCGCGCGGCTCGCGTGTCTCACGTTCGGGACGCGCTTCGCGGGGAGCCGCATCGCGCGGCGCTGCATCGCGCGGCGCTGCATCGCGATCGCGCGGTGCACGTTCGCGCGTGGGACGACCCGGTCCACGGCGCGGGCCCCGCGCGGGGGTCGGCGAAGCCGATGCCGACGAGCCTTCCTCGGTGATGCCGGGGAGGCTCGGAAGGCGAGGATGGCGGTTCGTATCAACGGCGTCGTCGTCCGGCAAGTCCCGCAAATCGCGCGGACGCCCGGTCACCGCAGCTTGCTCCTCGTCGGGCAAGCCGACGGCGGTCGCGGCCTCGTCCATCGAGCCGGCGGCGCTGCGTGCGGCGGCGCCTGCGCGCCTCGCCGTGGCCGGCCTCGCGCCGTCCGGGAGGATCGGACGATCGTCGTCGTCGTCCGCGGGCGGCTCCCACTCGGAGAGACGTGCCTGCGGAACGCCCTCGCGGGCAGGGCGCGCCGGTCGCTCGCGCGGAGGCGCCGCCGATGCGTCTCTCGGCGCATCACGGCGTGCATCGCGCGTGGGCTCGCGGCGCGCATCACGCGGCGCGTCTCGGCGCGTCTCGGCGCGCGGGCGATCGTCGCGCGGGCGATCGTCACGCGAATGCCGCGACCGTCCTTCGCCGGGCTGCTCTCCGTCGCGGAGCGTGCGCGGCGCATCGGGCGAGCGCTCCTCGCGCCTCGTCTCGACGGGCACGGGCGGCGGGTTCTTCGCGCGGCGTGCATCGGCTGCATCCTGCACGGGATCAGGCGCAGCGTTCGCACCGAGGTGATCGGCGAGGAGGCCGGCGACGATCGACTCGGCCTGCTCGTGCGTGAAGAGGCGTCGCGCGACGGCGAGGTGCATCGGATCCGCCGTGCGGCCAGCGTAGGCGTCGGCGAGGAACGTCACGATGTCCGCTTCGGCGCGCGTCTTGAGCTCGCCCTTCGTCGGGAGCATCCGCTCGATCGGGCGGATCTTGTACGTGAGCCTCAGCATGTAGAGGTGGCCCACGTCCTTCGGTCCGACGACCGAGATGGCGGTGCCCGTACGACCGGCGCGGCCGGTCCGACCGGTGCGATGCACGTACTGCTCGGCAGACTCCGGGAAGTCCGCGTTGATGACGTGCGTGAGGTGCGAGATGTCGATGCCGCGCGCGGCGACGTCGGTGGCGACGAGGAAGCGGAGCTTGCCCTCGCGCGTCGCGCTCATCACGCGCTCGCGCTCCCTCTGCTCGAGATCGCCGTTCAGCCAGTCGGCGTCGTACCCGCGGCTCTTGAGCAGCTCGGCGACGCGCTCCGTCTCGTCCTTCGTGTTGCAGAAGACGACCGCGCTCTGCGGATCCTCGGCCTCGATGATGCTGAGGATCGCCTGACGCTTGTCGCTGTCGCGAACGAGATAGACGTAGTGCGTGAGCTGCAGTGCGCCGACCTGGTCGCTCGACAGCGTGACGTACTCGGGGTTCTTGAGGTGCTTGTTCGCGAGGCGCTCGACGTCGGGCGGGAGCGTGGCGCTGAAGTACAGGCCCTGGCGCTCGCCGGGCGGGAGGTGCTCGATGATCGCGTTGAGCTCCTTCGCGAAGCCCATCGAGAGCATCTCGTCGGCCTCGTCGAGGACGAGGATGCGGATGTTCTTCGTGTCGAGCGTGCCGCGCCGGCAGTGGTCGAGCACGCGGCCCGGGGTGCCGACGACGATCTGCGCGCCGCCTTCGAGCGCCTCGATCTGCTTGCCCATCGGAGCGCCGCCGTAGATGGCGACGATCTTCGTACCGCGGACCTTGCCGATCTGCTCGAGCTCGCGCGAGACCTGCAGAGCGAGCTCACGCGTCGGCGTGAGGATGAGGGCCTGCACGTTCGGCTGGTTCTTGCGGACGAGGACGTCGATGATCGGTAGCCCGAACGCCGCGGTCTTGCCGGTGCCGGTGCGGGCCTGGACGACGAGGCTCTTGCCGCGCGTCGCGGGCTCGAAGACCGCGACCTGGACCGGGGTAGGGTTGACGTAGCCCAGGGCGTCGATCGCCTGTCGAATGTCCGCGCTCAGCGGAATCGCATCGAAGGTCGGCGCCGGAGGGGCCGCTTGCTGCGACTCGGGTGAGGGGATGGAAGCGGGCTGTGTCATTCGGGGCTACCTTATAAACGAGTCGACCGCGCGACGCACGGGTCCAAGCTCGTCGGTTTGACGGCGAATCGCGCCTTCGGCGGCGCGATCGAGGCGGGTGACGGCGGCGACGGCGTCGTCTCCGTGGGGATCGGTGCCGCACGGCTGGACGAGCTCGCGGCGCTTCGCGTCGTCCCATTCGGGGCTCCGCGCCGCGCGATAGCGCTTCTCGGCCTCGTCGCGGTCGGTCGCGGCAGCGGCTGCAGCGACTCCGCGATCGACGGCGACCGCCAGCGTGCGGACACCCGAAGCGCATGCCGGAGCTACGGCGACGCTCGCGGGCGTCGGCGCGCCGGGCGCCGGCTCCGCGAGGACGGAGCGCGCGATCTGCACGGTGCTCGAGATCACGAACGCGGCAGCGACCACGACGAACGCTGCGTAGACCGCGCTCGTGATACGCTTGGGAGAAGGCACGCGAGGGGTGTAGCGCCCGCCCGCCGCATGCGTCAATCTCGCCGGCATGATCGGCACTTCCAGGAGCCTCGACGGCAAGACGGCGATCGTGACCGGAGGCGGCAGCGTCGTCGGTCGCGCCGTGGCGCTCGCGCTCGCCGCGCGTGGCGTGAACATCGTGGTCACGGGGCGTGACGAGAAAGCACTTGGCGAGACCGTCGGCGAGGTCGTGCACGGCGGCGGTAAGGCACGTCACGTCGCTGGCGACCTCGGCGACGCGTCGCACCTGAGCAACGTCCTCGCGCGCGCCACCGAAGTGTTCGGAGCGCCCTCGATCGTGGTCGCCGCCGATGACGCGAGCGTGGAACAGTCGTTGAAGTTCTTCGGTTCACGCCTGGTCGAGCCGGGCTCGCTGCTCGCCGTCGTCGCGGTCGACGCGCACGACGACGACCGCGTTCTCTCGATGTCGCGTGCGCTGGCGCGCGACGTCGCCGCGAAGAGAACGACGTGCAACGCGATCGCGATCGATCGCACCGCGGTCGACGACGGCGCGGAGGATGCAGCCGAGCTGGCGGTGTTCTTGTGCTCGCGCACGGGCGCGCGGATCACGGGTCAGGTGATCGCGGTTGGGCATGAGGTTCGCACCCGCACGCGGGCATGAGAGCAGCCGTCTTCCACCGTCCCAAGAAAGTCACCACCGATACCGTCCCGGATCCGAAGCTGGAAAACGCGACGGACTGTCTGTTGAAGGTCACGTCGACCGCGATCTGCGGTTCGGACCTCCACATCTACAACGGGCTCTTTCCGCAGCCGCGTCCCCTCGTCCTCGGTCACGAGTTCATGGGGATCGTCGAGGAGGTCGGGCCCGAGGTGAAGAACCTGAAACGCGGCGATCGCGTCGTGGTTCCGTTCCCGATCGCGTGCGGCAGCTGCTTCTTCTGTTCGAACAAGCAGCACACGCACTGCGAGAATTCGAACAAGAAGAACTACGGCCCGGACGGCGGGATCCTCACGCAGAAGGGCGCCGGGCTGTTCGGATACACGGATCTCTACGGCGGCTACCAGGGCGGTCAGGCCGAGTACGTGCGCGTCCCGTACGCGGACGTCGGGCCGCGCAAGGTCCCGGACAACCTCACCGACGAGCAGGTCCTCTTCCTGACGGACATCTTCCCGACGGGATACACCGCCATCGACTGGGCACAGTTGAAGGGCGGCGAGACCGTCGCGGTGTTCGGGTGCGGGCCCGTCGGCATCATGGCCATGAAGAGCGCCTGGCTGAAGGGCGCGGGTCGCGTGATCGGGCTCGACATCGAGGGCTATCGCCTCGAGCGCGCGCGCGGCGCGGGCAAGGCCGAGGTCATCGACATGGCGAAGGGCGACTACGTCGAGCAGCTCCGCGCGATGACCGGCGGACGCGGCCCCGACGTCTGCGTCGACGCCGTCGGCATGGAGGCGCATCACGGCCTGCTCGAGAAGGCGTCGAACCTCGTCCACGCCCAGGTAGGCACGATCAACGCGTTCCGCGACTGCCTCAACGCCGTCCGTCGCGGCGGCGTGATCCCGGTCGTCGGCGTGTACGGCCTGCCGTACGACAACTTCCCGTGGGGTCAGATGTTCGAGAAGGGCGTGCGCGTCCAGCTCGGTCAGGCGCCCGTGCACGCGTACATCGACGAGCTCGTCACTGCCGTCTCCGAGGGCAAGGTGAAGCTCGACGACGTCATCAGCCACCGAGTCCCGCTCGAGAAGGCAGGCGACGCGTACGAGGTGTTCAACACGAAGAAGGACGGTTGCGTGAAGGTCGTACTCAAGCCCTGAAAGGGCCATGAAACATGCATTCGATGATCAAGGGTGCCGCCGTCGTGGTCGCTGTCGCTCAGGCGGCGAGCATGGCGGTGCGCGCCTCGCGGGGGATGAATCTCGAAGGCAAGACCGCGCTCGTCTGCGGCGCGTCACGCGGGCTCGGTCGTCAGATCGCGCTCGCGCTGGCGCGTCGCGGGTGTCGCGTCGCGATCTGCGCGCGCAGCGAGCGCGATCTCGACGACGTCCGCGCAGAGCTGGTCGCGCTCGGCGTGGCGGTCCACGCGGAGTCGTGCGATCTACGCAGCATGGAGCAGGTCGAGGTCCTCGTCGCGAACGCGACGGCGGCCCTCGGTCCGATCGACTTGCTCGTTCCCGTTGCCGCGACGCTGCTCGTCGGGCCGATCGAGACGATGACGGTCGCCGACTTCGACGATGCGATGGATTCGATCTTCAAGACGTCGCTCCATCCGGCGCTCGCGGTGCTCCCGCGGATGCAGGCGCGGAAGGCCGGGACGATCGCGTTCATCACGTCGATCGGCGGAAAGATCGGCGTGCCTCATCTCGTGCCGTACTCGGCCGCGAAGTTCGCCGAGGTCGGCCTGGCCGAAGGCCTCCGCGCGGAGGTCGCGAAGGACGGCGTGCACGTCCTCACGGTCGTGCCCGGGTTGATGCGTACGGGCTCGCACGTCCACGCCGAGGTGAAGGGCGATGCCGAGAAGGAGTACGCGTGGTTCGGTGCGAGCGCGACCGCGCCGATGCCGCTGACCATCGACGCGGCCCGCGCGGCACGCCGGATCGTCCGCGCGATCGAGCGCGGCGACACCGAGCTCGTTCTCACGCCGGCGGCGAAGCTCGCGGTGCGCGCAAACGGCATCGCCCCCGGCCTCGTCTCTCTCGTCATGAAGCTCGCCGGGCGGCTGCTGCCGCGAGCGCCGGCGCTGAGCGCGTCGGGGCGCCGCCGCCGGGAGGGGATGGACGTCGAGGAGTCTTCTCCGTCGAAGGGGGTGGCGTTCGTCCGTGGG
>JAQBQJ010000256.1 GCA_028287065.1 Labilithrix sp.
GGCGCGGTATGTCGACGGGGCGGAGCGTCGGACGGCGCAGCTCGAGGAGCTGCTGAAGCCGTTCATCGCTGCGGGGCTGCTCAGGGACCTCGACGACGCGGAAGACCTGCACGCGCTGGTCGAGACCGCGTGGGTGCTGGGGTTGTTCTGCATCCCGTATGCGGAGACGCTCGACGCGGGCGCCGAGCCGAGGTCGGCGAAGGCGAAAGCCGCGCGCTTGCATCAGGCGATCGAGAGGGGCGCGCTGCTGGTGCTGCATTTGTTGAGACCGCATCTGGATCCGATGGCGTATGCGGCGTTGGTGGTGTTGGTGCGGACGGAGCTGGAGTCGGGGAGCGGCCGAGACTGAGAGACTGCCGAGAGACCCCGTTGCGACGGGCCAGACGTTGCGTGTGCAAATCATCGGCGCTAGCACTACCGCCCCATGAAAAGCCTCCACGCCCTGGTCCCGGTCGTCTCGGTGCTGCTCGCGGTCGCGGCCTGCGGATTGAGCGACGGCGACTCCGCCGTGCCGGATCCGAACGACGGCACGAGCGGAGGCACGAGCGGCACCTCGGGCACGAGCGGCACCTCGGGGACGAGCGGCACCTCCGGCACGAGCGGCACCTCGGGCACGAGCGGTACCTCGGGCACGTCCGGCACGTCCGGCACTACGCCTCCCGCGCCGCTCACGATCTTCACGATCGTGATGGAGAACCACGACTACGCGGAGATCGTCGGCAAGACCGCGGATGCGCCGTACCTCAACTCGCTGATCGACACCTACGGTCTCGCGACGAACTATCTCGACGGCAACGTCCATCCGTCGCTGCCGAACTATCTGACCATGATCAGTGGCGACAAGCAGTACCCCGGGTTCGTCGACGTCGATCCCACGAGCTCGATCGCCGGCTTCCCGACGATGGCCGAGAACCTCGGGTCGCAGCTCGAGGCCGCGAAGATCCCGTGGCGCTCGTACCAGGAGAGCATGGGCAGCCCGTGCCAGCTCGCCGGCGTGTCGAACCCGAACGGCGACTACGCGCCGAAGCACGATCCCTTCCTCTACTTCACCGACATGCAGACGGCGACGCCCGGCCTCTGCGAGCAGCGCAACGTCGACTACACCGAGTTCGCCGCCGATCTCGCGAAGGGCACGTATCGCTACATGTGGATCACGCCGAACCTGACCAACGACGGTCACGATCCCGCGAACGATCCCGTCGCCGGCCTGAAGCAGTCGGACGCCTGGGCGAAGATCCACGTCGAGGAGATCCTCGCGAGCGCCGCCTACAAGGCGAACGGCATCATCTTCCTCACGTGGGACGAGGCAGAGGGTCGCAGCGGAGCCGGGACGAAGGACAAGGTCCCGATGATCGTGATCTCGCCCAACTTGAAGGGCAAAGGCTTCAAAACGGCCACCGCGTACAGCCACAAGAGCTATCTCGCGACCGTCGAGGACCTCTTGAAGCTGCCTCGCCTCGCGACCGTCAAGAACGAGCCGAGCATGCTCGAGTTCTTCAAGTAGTCACCGAATTGCGGCCTTCGCGGGCCCGTGCGCTACGATCTCCGAGCGGGGACGGGGCACGGGTTTGGCGGCAGTCGAAGACATCATCGCAGAAGTGATCGCACGGACCGCGCGTGCGCAACAGCCGGTAGCGCTCTGCGTCGCCGGCGAAGGTCTGTTCGCCTCCGGCGACGGCGACTCCGCGCTGGCGTGCTTCGATCGCGCGCTGCGCCTCGACGCGGGCCTCGCGCGCGCGTGGGCCGGCCGCGCCTCGGTGCTGCTGACGTGCGGCCGCGAAGGCGAAGCGCTCGGCTGCATCAATCGCGCGCTCGATGCCGAGCCTGGGTTCGCGCCGGCGCTCGCAGTCAAGGGAGACATGCTGCGGAAGCGCGGCGTGCGCGACGAGGCGCTCGCCGCGTACGAGCGAGCGCTCGCGGCCGACGACACGCTCGTCGATGCATGGCTCTCGCGCGCGACCGTGCTCTACGACCTCGGTCGCATGGGCGAGGCACGCTACGCGTGCGAGCGTTTCCTCGAGCTCGCGCCGAAGGGACATCGCGAGATCTTCGGCGCACGCATGATGATGAGCGACCTCGAGCAGACGCCCGCGCAAGCACCGAAACCGCCCGTCGCGCCCGGCCCGCCGAAGGCATCGAAGAAGAGCGTCCTCCCCGCGGCAAGGAAGAGCATTCGCACGGCCGCTGCCGAGCGTATCGACCCCATCTCCGAGCCGGTCCTCGAGAAGGCGAAGAAGAAGAGCATCCGCGAGGCGCCCGCCGCGAGGAAGAGCGTGCGCACCGCGGCGGGCGCCGCGAACAAGGCGCCACCACGAACCGACGGCGTGACCTCCGCGGACGTCGCCGCGTTCGACGACATCCGCGCGCTCTCGCTCGCGAACCGGCATCTCGAGGGGCTCCGCAAGCTCGAGCCGATCGCGAAGCGCTGCACCGAATCGAGCGAGGCGTGGTTTCTCCGCGCCCAGCTGCTCTTCGCGTTGAAGCAGAACGACGCAGCGCTGACGAGCATCGAGCGCGCCGTGAGGCTCAGACCCGACGATCTCGAAGCCGCGAAGCTGAACATCCGGATCCTCACCGCCGCGAACAAGGACGAGCGCGCGCTCACGATCATCGAGCGGGTGCTCGGGGTCGACCCGCGCGATCCCGAGGTCCATCGGATGCGCGCGGACTGTCTCGTCGAGCTGATGCGGCAAGCGGAGGCGGTGTTCGCGTACGAGAAGGTGATCCACCACTTGCCGGACGACGCCACGGCGTGGCTCGGCCTGGGACGCACGCTGCGTCAGCTTCGGCGCTTTGCCGAGGCACGCATGGCCCTCACCAAGGCGCGGTCGCTCGCGGAGGGCGCGCCGGAGATCGCTGCACAGGTGAACGAGATCATCGCGAAGCTGCCTGCGGAGTGAGGCTCGTCGCCGGCTCCGAGCCGATCACATGCGCCGCACGGACGCCGGCGGATGCTCGTCGGAGGCGGCGACCTCGCAGTCACGTCCCGCGGCCTTCGCTTCGTAGAGCGCGCGATCGGCGAGCGTGATGATCTCCGGTGCGGTCCATGCGCCGATGACGGTCGCGACGCCGACGCTGATCGTCACGCGGCCGCGTCCCGGGCTTCCTTCGTGCACGATCCCGAGCTCGCGCACCGCGGCCCGAACGCGCTCGGCGATCCCGATCGCGCCTTCTGCCGCCGTCGCCGGCAACACCAGCGCGAACTCCTCTCCGCCGTAGCGGACCGCGAGATCGGCCGGGCGCCGGCTCACGCTCTCGAGCGCGCGCGCGACCTGCGCGAGGCACGCGTCGCCCTGCTGGTGGCCGTAGCGATCGTTGTACGCCTTGAAGAAGTCGACGTCGCACAGCAGCAGCGAGAGCGGCTCGCTCGTGCGGGCCGCCCGCGCGACCTCGAGCTCGAGGTGCTCGTCGAAGCGCCGGCGGTTGCCGAGGCCGGTGAGCGGATCGGTCCTGGCGAGGCGTTCGAGCTCGCGCGCCATCGCGACGCGCTCCGTGACGTCGACGGCGAAGCCGCAAACGGCGTTCGCGACGCCGTCGGGGCCGGGGATCGGGAAGCGCACGCCCGCGAAGTCGCGCGGACCGTTCGGCGTGGGAACGGCGTACGACTCGCTCTCGACGGTCTGCCCTTCGAGCACGCGCTTGTCGCTCGCCATGAACCTCGCCGCGAGCGCGGCAGGGAAGATGTCGCTGTCGGTCCGACCGATCGCCGTCTCGTGGGAGACGCCGAAGATGCGGAAGCCGTACGGGCTGCCGTAGATGTAACGGTTGTCGCGATCCTTCACGTAGAAGATCGCCGGGATGTGCGCGAACACGGTCGCGACCTGCGTCCGCTCGCGCTCCAGCTCGGCCTCGAGCTCCGCGACGCGGGCACGGAGCTTCGCGAGCTCTTCGGCGTCGTCGCGCGCGTCGCTCAACGCGTCGCCTCCTCTTCGAGTTGCTGGAGGAGTCGCTCGATGCGGAGCATGGCATCCAGGTTACCGATACGGTGCGCGTGGTCCATCGCCGCGAACAGATGCGTCTGTTCCATCATCAGGCGGTCGGGATGGGCCTCGAGCAGCGCCACGTAATGGTCGAACACGCGACCGGGCGGCACCTTGGTCCGCTTGCGAACCGCATGACGGACCACCGCATGCACGGCGTAGCGCGCGCGCATGGGCTCCTGCACGAGGTGCCAGCGCTCGAGCGAGCGGATGGCCGCCGCGGCATCGCCGGGCGCCCGGATCCCGGCGAGCTGCGCGAGCGACGTGACGTCCACGCTGTCGCCCTCGACATGAGAGAGCACGCCGAGCATCCGCCGTGCGGCAGGTGTCAGTCGCTTCCATGCCCATGCGACGAGCAGCGCGACCTCGGGCAGGTCGTCCTCGTGATCGATCACGCGCACCGACGCGATCCCGTGCGCATCGAGGAAGATCGCGAGCTCGTCCACCGACGCAGCGCGTGAAGCTACGATGGCATCGGCGATGTCGAGCGCGAGCGGGTTCCATCGCAGGACCCGCGTGAGCGTCGAGACTCGGGGAAAAGCGCTCTTTCCCGAGGTGATGAGCGGCGCCGTGACCGGATACACGAGCACGCCGGCGAGCAGACAGCGCCGCGCCGTGATCACGAACGACGCGGGCGTACCCGACAGGGCATCGAGGAAGCGCGCCATCGCGTGATCGTCCTCGTGGTTGTCGAGCACGAGCAAGCGATCGCCGCCCGCCGCGAGGTACCTGCGGATCCCGGGGACGAGCGCATGCCGATCGCGCGGAGTGCCGAACCGCAGCGCGAGCATCTCCGTCAGCGTGCGGAAGTCCCACGCGCCGACGCGGAACCAGTGAATGCCGCCGGGGAAGCGCTTCGCGATGCGATGCGCGAGCGCGGCGGCGAGCAGCGACTTGCCGCTTCCGCCCGCGCCGACGAGCGCGAGCCGCGCCGGCGCCGTCGCGAGGACCGTGCGCGCGAGCGTCTTCAGCTCCGCGCCGCGACCCTTGATGTGGCGCGGCGGAGCCGGGAACAGCGTACGCGAGGGGACCGATGCGGCCACGGCTGCACCATAGCGCGAAGGTCGTCACATCGGTCGAACGCACCGCGCGCCGACGGCCCAGTGCTTCGTCGACGGATCCCACGTGCGCTTCTTGCCGTACGCGATCCCGAACTGCTCCTTGCCTGCTTCCTGGAAGGAGTACTGCATGATGCCGCCCTCGACCGTGAAGTTCTCGACGGCGCCGGCGAGGTCCATGTGACCGAACGGGCCCTTGCCCTGCGGGAAGCGGCCGGGGGCGGGGAGGAACGCGCCTCGGTCCTTCGAAGCGCCGACGACCGCGGGCCACGAGTAGTTGAAGTCGTACGACGCGTAATCGCCGATCTTGGTGTCGGTGCCCCACGGGTACGTGCGCGCGGCATCGCCGCCGTTGCCCGCGTACGCCCACTCCGCGTCGTTCGGGAGGCGTCCGCCGTCCCAGTGACAGAACGCGACGAAGAGCGCCTTCGTCGCGCAGTTCAGGACCTTCGAGTCGAGGACGTCCTTCGAGTACGCGCGCGCGATGTCGCCGTTGTACTGGCTCTGATCGGCGTCGCTCATCCAGTACGCGGGCGCGCCCATGCCGCCGGCGTAGCAGCCCGGGCCGAGCTGACCGCCGTACGACGTCGCGCCCTGCTGACCGGCGCCGAGCTGCTGCGCGACGTCGGTCGCGTTCGCAGGGACGCTCGCGTTCATCGCCGTGGTCCAGCCGGGCGGCGTGTTCTTCGCCACCCAGCCGCGCACGTCGCCCTTCACTTCCTCGATGAACGTGCGCATGCGGCCCGCGGTCACGAGGTACTTGTCGAGACGGTACGCGCCGCCCTTGTCGGCGGGACGCGGCACGTCGATCGAGGTGCAGCAGTCCTCGTGCTTCGCCTTCGCGTCGCCGACCTCGCCCTCGCCGCACGTGCCTCCGCCGGACACCGCGCGACAGCTCTTCGCGATCGCGCACGTGCCCGCGCGGCAACCTCCGGACGTGCAGTCTGCATCGACCTTGCAGCCTTCGCCGCCCGCACACTTCTTGCCGCTCGCGCCGCCGCAGTCGATGCCGGTCTCGCCGCCGTTCTTCGCGCCGTCGGTTCCGCTCGGCGCGATGCACTTGCCGCCGGTGCACACGGCGCTCTCGCAGTCGGCGGCGACTCCGCATGCCTCGTCGGCGTTGCACGGGCGCGCGGCGCCTTGCCCGCAGATCTTCGCGCTGCCGCCGGGACCGGTCGTGCCGTCGGGCGAGGTGGTGCCGCCGAGCGCCGGATCGCCCGCGGCTGGGTCGGCCGCCGCTTCATCGCCGCCGGTGCTGCTGCACGCGACCGACAGGACGACTACCGCGAGACCGAACACGAGTGCCGCGCGCGTCGCCATCGACCGGCCTCCGTGCAAACGACGTGACAGCGACGCCATGCCCTGAATCGCGGGACCTTGCGCGCGATCGCGCGGGCGGCGCGACGGGAGCGAACATCACCCCTGGGACGACGGCCCGGATCGTCGATGACACGGGCCCGACGCGTTCGGACGCGTCGAGGCCGGGTGCGCGATCCGCCTACACTTCCGCGAAGAGCGCGTCGAGATCGGCGTCCGAGAGCGAGCGCGTGTTCGTGCGGAGACCTTCGGTGAGCTGCTCGTGCGTGCCGCCGTGCTCTTCGACGTATGGGGCAGCGCATGCAGGATGCAGGTATCCGGCTCCCTTCGTGACGGTCATGCCTCGCTCGATGTCGCGCTCGACGGCGACGCGCAGCGCACCCTTCGGGATCGTCTCGCCGCAGCCCTGGCACTTCGCGCGTCCCGTCGGCGCGCGATCGCCGTGAGGGAACGGCGGCGGCTTGTTGGCCTCGGCCTCGGCCATGAGCTTCTCGAGCTCTTCGCGCTCGGGCACCTCGCCCGTGTACGACGCGAGCGCTTCGCGGAGCTCGGTCGGAAGCTTGCTCGCCGCGCACTTGATGTGGTGCCAGCGATACGACGTGTCGCCGGGCTCACCGAACGCGTTCGGGGTCTCCTCGCCGAAGCGGAGCTCTCCCTTGGGGATGGGGTTGCGGCACGTCCGGCATCCGGCACGTCCGGATTTCGCGATCTCGATGGTGTGCGCCATGAGCAGGTCCTCTGTTCGGGCGCACTGTAGCCGACCTCCGGGCTATGCTGCACGCCGATGAAGCGGCTTATTTTCGGCGCGATCGTGGGTGCGGCGCTCGCGGCATGCGCGGCAGGAGGGCCGACCTCGGGCGAGTACTGCGCGCCGAGCGAGCCGGCGAAGTGCACGACCATCTCCTTCCCCGAGAAGCGTGGCACCGAGTCACCCGGCACGATGCAGATCGAAGGACAGCGCTACGAGCTTCGCTGGATGGACACCGAGAACGGACGGCGGAAGTACCTCGCGAATCCGCCGTCGGGCACAGTCGCGCTCGAGATGTCGGCGATCGATCCGAAGACGGTCACGGTGCGATGGCGCGATGCGAAGCGCGCACCGGCGGAGCAGACGTACGCGCTGAAGTGATCAGAACGCGCCGTGCACGAGGAACGTGCCCGGGCCGATGTCGAAGCTGACCGCCTTCGCGGTGGTGGTCGTGCCGGGATCGGGCTTCTTCTCCGCGGGCTTGCCGGTGTTCGCGAGGACCGTCGACACGACCGCGACGCCGAGGCCCACGACACCGACCGCGAAGCCCACGTTCGCGAGCGCTACCTTCGTGTCGATCCCGCTCTTCTTCGACGGATCGCACGACGGCGCGCACGTCGAGCGGAGGTCGCTCTCGTCGCCGTTCGCGGAGATCGCGAAGATCGCCGTCATCGCGCCGCCCGCCACGCCGACGCCGAGGCCGACCCATCCGAGGAGCGGGATCTGGAAGCCGTGGTTCTCGTCGGGGACGACGGTAGTCGGCGGAGCGACGGGCTTCGGGGCGACAACGACCGGCGGCGCCTTCGGCTGGAACGACAGCTCGATCATCCGGTTCTTCTCGCCGGGCCTCACGAGGACCTTCTCCTCGATCGCCTTTCCGTCGGCACGCTCGAAGCGGATCACGTGCTCGCCCGGATCGACCGAGAGCGCGCGCGCCTCGATCGAGGGCGCGACGGTCACGTTGTCGATCACGACCTTGACGGCGAAGGTCTCCTTGCCGTCGTCGTCGAGCGCGCGGAACGTGAGCGTGGGCATGTCGTGCTCGGCGTCGAGCAGCCACTGACTGCACTGCTTCGCGATGACGTTCGGGCAAGCCTTCGCTGCGCACGTGATGAACTTCTCGCGCGCCGTCGTGAGCTTGCCGTCGTCGCGGAGCTTCTGACCTTCGTCGGCGGCGGAGATGCACTCCTTCTGGCCGGCGTGCGCCGGCGTGGCGGAGAGAAGAGGCGCGAGGCCGAAGGACAGGGCCGCGAGCGCGATGGCGCTCCTGTTCGCGGTTCTCACTTCATGCACTCCGGGATGAAGTGCTGGTGGCCGTTCTTGTCGATGACATAGGGGGGATCGCAGCTCACTCTCGCGCCACTCGGCGGTGCAAAGGTCTTCTTGTTCGTGTTGGTGTTGGTGTTCGTGCTCGAAGGCGCAGCCGCCGTCTTCGCGGGCTCGGGGGCGGCGGCCGCGGGCACCGGTCGATGCACGAGCGCCGTGCTCGCGACGGGTGCCGGGTCCTCGACAGGGGCAGGAGCGGTCGCGGTCGCGGTCGCGGTCGCGGTCGCCGTCGGCTGCGCTGCAACGGTCTTCGACCCGTCGCCGCGCGCGAGGAGCACCGCGATGACCGCGAGCGCGCCTCCGAGGAGCACGACGAGCAGCAGAATGCTTGCCACCGCGAGCGGACGCCGCGCGGGCGTGGCCTGCCCGAGCACCACGGGCGCCGCGACCGCGCGCGTGTGCGAAGACTCCGTCTCGGGGACCCGCATCACGCCGCTCGAAGGCGCGGGAACCAGCCCCGGCACAGCCGCCGCCGCCGCCGGAAGCGGGATCGAGATCGGCGTGGGCATGGGGAGCGGCGGCTTCGAACGCGTGCTCGACCGCTCGATCTCCGCGACGATGCGCGCGCGCTCGTCGAGCGTCTCGCCGGCGAGACGCTTCACCCACGTGCTGACCTCGGCGGCCGATGCCGGCGCGATGCCGATGCTCTCGAGGTCGATCGCCATCGCGAGCGCCGTGGGATACCGGTGCTCGGCTTCCGCCGCCGTCGCCTTGCGGACGATCCGATCGAACGGCATGAGCTCCGGGGCGACCTCGCTCGGCAGGCGGATCTCGTTCTGGATGATCTTCGAGATCGCGGCGACCTCGTTCTCGCCGGCGAACATGCGCATGCACGTGAGCGTCTCGAAGAGCACGACGCCGACGCCGTAGACGTCCGCGGTGCGCGTGAGCGGCTGCGCCGCGAGCTGCTCGGGCGCCATGTAGAGCACCTTGCCCTTGATGTCTCCGTCGCGCGTCGTGTGGATGCGACCGGCGGCTTTCGCGACGCCGAAGTCGAGCACGCGCGCGACGCCGTCGGTGCCGACGAGGATGTTCTGCGGGGACATGTCGCGATGGACGAGCCCGAGCGGCACGCCCTTCTCGTCGGAGGCCTCGTGCGCGGCATGCAGACCGTGGAGCGCGCCGGAGAGGATCGCGACGACGACACGCGGCGGAATGCGCTCGACGCTATCGCGCGCACGGCGCACGAGCCGCGACAGCGACTCTCCGCGCACGTACTCCATGACGAGCAAGAGCTCGCTGTCCTTCATCACGACGTCGAGCGTCGAGACGACGTTCGGATGCTGGATGCGCGAGGCGAGGCGCGCCTCGTCGAGGAACATCGCCGTGAACTCGGGATCGTGAGCGAACTGCGAGTGCAGTCGCTTGATCGCGACCGTGCGCAGGAAGCCCGCCGTGCCGATCAGCCGTCCGAGATGGACCGTCGCCATCCCGCCCGACGCGATCGCGTCGTAGATCGCGTAGCGATCGACGAGCAGCGGCGCGTCGGCGCTAGGAGCGTTCGTGGCGGCTCCCTTCATGGTCTACGGAAATTCTACCGCAAAGCGCGGCGTCCAGACCAGCGAGCATGCGAAGCGTGCATGCTGTGCAGGCTGGAGGAGGCGAGTAGAGGTGAGTGTGGGCGGACGCGGATCACCGTTTGCGTGAGCGACCTGCTATCCTCCGAACGATGCGCGCTCGTTTTCGGGTGGCGACTCTTTCGGCGACGTTCGCTTTCATGTGTGCGGTTGCCGCCTGCGGCTTCGGTGTCGACCTCGACGGTCTGTTCGCCGACGGCGCCGGCGAGGGCGGTCCACCCCTCGAAGGCGGCGGTGAGGACGGCGGCGAAGGCGGCGCGGAGGGCGGCATCCCGAGCATCGAGGTCCAGCAGCTCGCGCTCGGCTTCTCCTTCGGCTGCGGCCGGCGCATCGACGGCACGGTGATGTGCTGGGGTCAGGACGACGGAGCCGGCCAGATCGGCGACGGGCTCAAGCGCTCGACGAGCGCTCCGGTGCTCGTGAAGGACGTCGCGGATGCCATCGACGTCGCCGTCGGACAGCGCCATGCATGCGTCATTCGCAAGTCGGGCACCGCGGCGTGTTGGGGCGACAACGAGGGACGTCAGCTCGGCGACGGCACCACGACCGCCGCGCCCACGCCTCGCGAGGTCGTGCAGCTCACCGATGCCAAGCAGCTCGCGCTCGGCTACGCGTTCTCGTGCGCGCTGAAGAACGACGGCACGGTCCAGTGCTGGGGTGACAACGCCAAGGGACAGCTCGGCGACGGAACGCTCACGCCGCGCTCGCAACCCGCGCCCGTCACGGGGATCTCAGCGGCGACGCAGATCGTCGCGATGGATCGGACCGCATGCGCGCTCGTGAGCGGCGAGGTCCTCTGCTGGGGCTACAACGGCGAGGGCGAGGTCGGCTCGCCGCCTCCGACCGACGCGAAGGTGCCCATCAAGGTCGCCGGCCTCACTGGCGTCGCGTCGCTCGGCGCGACCGCCGACGCGAACCACGTGTGCGCGGTCACGACGGCAGGCGAGGTTCGGTGCTGGGGCGCCGGCGGCAACGGCCAGCTCGGCAACTCCAAGGAGCAGGACAGCGCGACGCCGGTCGTGGCGATCAGCGTCAACGACGCCGTGTCCGTCACGACGGGCGGGAGCTACACGTGCGCGACGCGCAAGAGCGGCAGCGTCTCGTGCTGGGGTTACAACGGCTGGCGACAGCTCGGCCTCGGCGACAGCACCGCGACGACCGACAACGTCTCGACGCCATTGCCCGTGAACGCGCTCGCCGGCGTGAAGACGGTCGCGGCCGGCCGGGCGCACACGTGCGCGCTGCTCGCCGACGGCAAGCACGTGTCGTGCTGGGGCAGCAACCTCGGTCACGGCCTCGGCCGTGGAACGCTCGTCTCCTCCGACGTTCCCGTGAAGGTGACGACGCCGGGAACGACGGTGCGGCTCGCGCTCGGCGAGCAGCACGCGTGCGCGGTCGATTCGCAGGGCGCCTTCACGTGCTGGGGCAACAACGAGCTCCGCCAGCAGAGCGTGACCACGTACCTCGCGACGGGAACGGCGACGCCGATCCCGGGCATCGCCGGGGTCACACGGGCGAGCGCCGGGAACTACTTCACGTGCGCGCTCAGCGGCGGTCAGATCAAGTGCTGGGGCAACGCGGGGTCTGGACAGCTCGGTAACGGCGCCACGCCGTACATCGAGCCGACCCCGCAGGTGTTCGCCGCGGGCTCGACGGCGACCGACGTCGGTGGCGGGTCGAACTTCACGTGCGCGCTCCTCGCGAACACGGACGTTGTCTGCTCCGGGTCGAACGACGGCCTTCGTCTCGGCGGAGCGGGACCTGGGACGTCGACGCCCGTGCGCGTTCCGACCGCGATCGATCCGGACGCCGGAGCCGAGGCCGGCGCGCCGCCGCTCGGCGCGACGAAGCTCACCGTCAGCCCGGGTCACTCGTGCGTGCTCCGCGCGGGCGGCGTCGTCACGTGCTGGGGGTACAACAGCGGCGGCGAGTGCGGCGTACCGAACAGCAACAGCACGCTGCCGGCCGACGTGCCGTTGCCGTCGCCGGCGACCGCGGTCGCTGCAGGCGGCGGACACACGTGCGCCGTGCTGCAGGACGGAAGCGTGCGCTGCTGGGGTTACAACAACCACGGACAGACGACGGGCGGGCTACCCGACAGCAACATGCTTCGCGCCGTGGATCTCGGCGGCAAGAAGGCCACGGCCGTCACCGGCGGTGACGATCACTCATGCGCCTTGCTCGAGGACGGCACCGTCTCGTGCTGGGGCAAGGGCACGAGCGGTCAGCTCGGCAACGGCGTGCGTGCCGACGCGACCACTCCGGTCGCCGTGAAGAACCTCGCGAAGGCGACGGCGATCGAAGCCAGGAGCAATCGTACGTGCGCCATCGTCGCCGACGGCTCTGCGTTCTGCTGGGGCAACAACCGGAGCGGCGAGCTCGGCGACGGCGCCGTCATGACGACCGGCAGCCCTGCCCCCCTCGTGGGCTACTGATCGCGTTACTGATCGCCGCTCACTTGCAGAGCGCCATGCACGCGCCACCGGCGCATTGCCGGCACGTCTGCGTGCAGGTCGAGCGGCAGGCATCGCGTTTGTCGCGGCAGTTGTTCTTGCAACCGCCGCTCCCGCCGCATGCCGTCGTGCACGACGCCGCGGTGGAGTCGCATGTCGCGCGGCACGTGTCGTCCGTGCTGAAGCACGCACCGACGGACGCGCAGCCGGTGTCCGCAGGCGCGTCGTTCGGCGCAGCGCTATCGCTGGGCGGCGTGGAGCCGTCCGCGGGCGGCGGGCTTTCCGTAGTCGATCCGTCGGCGGTCGAGCTCTCCGGCAGGGGAGTCGTCGCGTCGCTGCCGTCTTCGACGGTCGGCTGATACGCGTCGAAGTCCTGCGTGCACGCGACCGCGGCAGGCGCGGCAAGCGCGGCAAGCGCGGCAAGCATCGTGCGTTTCGTTTGCGTCCGAAGGATCATCAGAAGGCTCCTTGCAGGCCGACGAACGAAGGCCCTGCCGTGACGCGTGCCGAGGCTGCGGTGGTGGAAGACGTCTTCTTGGGCGCGCTGACCACGTAGAGCGTGACGGTCGCGGCGGCGGCGACCGCGAAGACGACGAGACCGACGTTGGCGAACGTCTGCTGCGTCTTGCCCGCAGAGATGTCGTCCTCGTGACCCTTCGGACACGGGCCCGAGCCGCATGCTTCCTTCAGATCCGAGAACGTGCTGTTCGACATCGAGCCTGCGATGAAGAACGTCGCGAGGCCGACGACCGCCACGCCCGCGGTGACGTACGCCACCGGTCGCAGCTTCGAGGGTGAGCCGCTCGTGTCCGCGTCGACGACCGGAGGGGGCGTCGTGTCGGCCACGGTCGCTGCGGCGTCGATCTCGACGGACTTGTGCTCTCCCGCCGCGACCTGCACCTGCTGGCGGATCGGCGCGTGGCCCGGCGTCTCGACGACGACCTCCGCGGTGCCCGGCACGACGGGGACCGGCTCTTCCCACCCTCCGCGGCGCACCTCGTCGGAGGCGACCTTGAGCGTGGTCTCCGGCGAAGGATGGGCGACCTTGACGTCGACGAACCCGAGCTTCGGCGCGAGCTGCGCGCGCTCGTCGTTCGCGGCTTGCGCGGCCTTCTCGTAGCGCGCGTCGTCGCGGAGGAGCTCCTTCGCTTCGACAGCCGCGCGTCCGAGCTCCGCGTACGCGGCGACGGTCCGGCCCATGTCGCGCAGGCATCGGCCGACGTAGAGGCGCGTGTTCGGGCTCGCGACGATGTCGAGCGATGCGGTCAGCTCGGCGAGCGCGGCGTCGTATTTCTTCGCGTTGTAGAGCTCGCGGCCTTTGAGGAAGCGGCTCTGCGCTTGCTCGCGCTGGACGGGCGTCGCCTTCGCAGGCTCGACGCCTGCGGCGTGCGCGGTCGTCGCGGTAGCGAGCGAGAGCGCGAGCGCGCTCGCGAGGACGATGGAGCCACGTCGAAAAGCACCGGTTCGCATGGCGGTCTTCAGATCCCCAGGGGTTCGTAGGTGGTCTTCTTCGGCTTGCCCGCAGGCTTCGGCGCGCCGGTGGGGGCCGTCGCGGCGGCGGG
>JAQBQJ010000257.1 GCA_028287065.1 Labilithrix sp.
GCGACGCGCGACGAGCTGCGGAAGACGAACCTCGCCTACGAGGAGAAGTTCGCGCGCATCTACATCGTGTGCGCGACCGGCAAGACCGCCGACGAGATGCTCGCCATCGCAAAGGAACGCATGGGCAACGACCCCGAGACCGAGCTGCGCCGCGCCGTCGAAGAGCAGCGCCGCATCACCGACCTGCGGCTCGAGAAACTGGTGCTTCGATGAGATCCATCTCCACGCACGTCCTCGACATCACGCGCGGCAAGCCGGCCGAAGGCGTCCCCGTGAAGCTCGAGAAGAAGCACGTCGACGGCGGCTATTCGACCGTCAACGGCGGTCACACCGATCCCGACGGACGCATGAAAGAGCTCGTCCCCGAAGGCAAGCTCACCGCCGGCACGTATCGCATCACGTTCGACACCGGCGCGTACTTCGCCGGCCTGAGCGTCGAGGCGTTCTATCCGGAGGCGAGCATCGTCTTCGAGATCAAGGACGAGGCCGCGCACTACCACGTGCCGCTGCTCCTCAGCCCCTTCGGCTATTCGACTTACCGCGGGAGCTGAGCATCGATGTCGCCTGCGACCGTCACGGAGTGGCTCAATCTGTTCGTCCGCTGGGCGCACGTCATCAGCGGCATCATGTGGATCGGCAGCTCGATCTTCTTCAACTGGCTCGACAGCCACCTCGACAAGGTCGACAACGCCGCGCGCAAGGGCGTCGAGGGCGAGCTCTACATGGTGCACTCGGGCGGCTTCTATCAGGTGGAGAAGAAGCTCATCGCACCCGAGGCGATGCCGAAGCGCCTTCACTGGTTCAAGTGGGAGGCCGGCTTCACGCTGCTCACCGGGTGGCTGCTCCTCGACATCGTCTTCTTCCAGGGCGGCGGCGTCACGCTCGTCGATCCGAACGTGTCGAGCATCGGTCCCACCACGGCGACGATCCTCTGCGTCGTCACGCTGATCGGCTCGTGGTTCGTCTACGACATCCTGTGGCGCTCGCCGATCCGGCATCACATGCTCGCGGGCGCGGTCGTCACGTACGTGCTCGTCGTCGCGGTCCTCTGGCATCTCACGCACGTCATCAGCGGTCGCGCCGCGTACCTCATGACGGGCGCGATGATGGGCACGTGGATGGCCACGAACGTCTGGGTGCACATCATCCCGGCGCAGAAGGCGCTGGTCGCCGCGGTGAACGCGCGACAGAAGCCCGACGAGAACCTCGCGAAGCACGCGAAGACGCGCTCTCGTCACAACAACTACATGACCTATCCGGTGGTGCTCATCATGCTGAGCAACCACTTCCCGGGTGCGTACGGCAGCAAGTACAACTGGCTGATCCTCGCCGGGCTCATGGTGCTCGGCTCGGCGGTCCGGCACATCCAGAACACGTTCAAGGAGCTGCACCCCGGCATCCTGATCGCGGCGCTCGCGATCCTGCTCACGGTCACGCATTCGTCGCTCACGTCGTCGTCGTCGTCCGCGGGGGTCGATCCCACGGCTTCGACCGGGCCGCTGTCCGCGAGCGAGCCCTCGAATACCGGCGGGCCGAAGCAGGTCGCGAACGAATCGATCGTCGGCAACGTGAAGGCCACGGTGCTCCTGCAAGGCACGCCGCCGCCGCCGAAGGAGCTGAACCTCGGCACGTGCACGAGCGAATCGAAGGGCCCGGTCTACGCCGACACCGTGCTCGCGAAGGGCGGAAAGCTGCAGAATGCATTCGTCTGGGTGAAGAAGGGCCTCGAGTCGTACAAGGGCCCCGCCGCGCCCGAAGAGCCCATCGTCATGGACCAGAAGGGCTGCGTGTATCACCCGCACGTCATCGGCGCGCGCGTCGGACAGAAGGTCGTCTTCCTGAACAGCGATCCCGTGCTCCACAACGTCCGCACCGTCGCGGACTCGAACGCGCCGTTCAACGACATGATGCCGACCAAGGACATGCGCCTCGCCAAGAGCTTCGACAAGGAGGAGGTCATGATCCGCGCGAAGTGCGACGTGCACCCGTGGATGGCCGCGTTCGTCGGGGTCGTGAATCATCCGTTCTTCGCGGTGTCGAACGACGCCGGCGAGCTCGCGCTCCAGAACGTCCCCGAAGGCGAGTACGAGGTCGAGGCGTGGCACGAGGCCTTCGGTCGCGTGCAGCAGCATCTGAAGGTCGAGGCGCGCAAGACCGCGCAGCTCACGTTCACGTTTCGCGCGGAGTGAGCGGCGCGCGCGGGTCAGAGCGCGCGAATCAGGAAGTACGCGCCGATGAGGAGCACCACGAGGACGGTCGCGCCGATCGCCACGGCCGCGATCATCATCGGCGCCGGTCCGGGCGTCTGAACGGGCGGAGGCGCATCGAAGCGCGGCGGCATCCACGCGTTCTGCGGTGCAGGCTGTGACGGCACGAACGCCGGCGGCGGCGCATACGACGACGTCGCCGGACGCCGCGGCGGCGCAGGAGGAAGCGAGTCGAGCTTCATCGTCGTCTGGTGCTTGCCCTGCGAGCTCGCGCGCTTGTCGCGCTCGATCGGCAGGGTCGACTCGCCGTCGGGATGCATCGACGGAAGCGGAGGCCGCGCGACGATCGCGGAACGAATGCCGGGTGACGGAAGCCCGGGCACGGAGCCGGTCGTCGCGACCGTCGGCGCGTCGAGATCGTCGGCGGTCATCGGATCGGTCCACGGATCGCCGGACGCGCCGCCGTCGCTCTCCATCAGGATGACCGCGGTGGGGCCCGAATTCGGAGCGACGGACGGCGGAGTGGGCTTCG
>JAQBQJ010000263.1 GCA_028287065.1 Labilithrix sp.
CCGACGCGCCGGTCGTCGTCGTCGCGTCGTACCAGCGCGACGCTTGCCCGGCCGCACGGATGCGCAGGCGGAAGCCGCCGCCCGCCTTCTTCGACGCGTTCCAAGTGCCGCTCTCGGGGAGAAGGCACGGCGACGTCACGCACGCGATCGTGCCGGCCGGATCGACGGACGCCGTGTAGTGACCATTCGACTTCAGCTCGAGGCGCGCGAAGCCGGCGACGGCCGGCGCGTGGGTCCAGTACGAGCCGACGAGCTGCGACGCGCCCGCGGTGAGCTCGTCCTGCGTTTCGGCGACCTGCTCGTCCGACGGCGACTCGCCCTGCGAGTCGGTGGGAGCGGCGCAGCCGATGGCGAGACCGCCCGCGATGGGCGCGGCGATACAGAGAGAGAGAAGCGACGAGAGAAAGAGAGAACGAGACATGGGATAAGCTCCAGATGGGTCGGGCTGTTGGGTTAGGTGGGAGGAAGGGGCAGGCACCGTGGACTACGCCGGCACCCGCCTGGGTCTGACATCGCGCCGGTCGATTTTTCGGCGCGCCGGTTTCGCCCTCGTTTTCGCGCTGTTGGCCGAGGTCGCCGCGTGCCGTCGCGCCTCCCCTCCTGCTCTCGTGAAGGACGCCCCGCTCGAGACGACGTTCGCCGGATGCGCCGCGGTCGTCGTCCACGACGAGCAGGTCGTGTGCCAGCTCGGGGATTCGCGTTCGCTCCGGCTCGTCGTCGGCGTGCCGAACGCGACGGTGCACGCCGGCCGCAGCGACACCGAGGCTCCCCTCCTCTCTCGCGTCGAGACGCGAGACCACGTGACGACCCACCACGTCGACGTGCCGCTCGACGCGGACCACGTCACGATCCGCGCCGACGTCGGCGGCAAACCGGCGGCCTTTCGGCTGCGCGTCGGCACCGCCCGCAAGGTCGCGTGGATCGACGAAGCGAAGGCGTTTCGCGCGAAGGGCGATCGCGGCGCCCGCACGCTCGCCGAGGCGCACGCGGATTCGGCCGACGAGATGGAGCGCACGGCCGCGACCGACCTGCTCGCGCGCATCACGCTGAGCGACGGCCACGCCGACGAGGCGTTTCCGCTTTTTCGCACCGCGATCGCGGCCCACACGGCGGCCAATCGCGTCTCGGAGCTCGTCGACGACTCCTTCGCGCTCGCGTTCGCGCTGCACCAGCGCAGCCACCGCTACGAGGAGGCGCGCGCCGCGCTCGACGCCGCGAGCTCGTATCTCCACCTCTATCCCGAGGGAAGCGCGCGGGACCCTTATTACCGAGGGATCCTCGCGTCCGAGACCGGCGATTCACGCAACGCGCTCCGTCTCTTGCGCGACGCCGAGTCGCGCGCCACGCGCCTCGGCATGAACCGCCTCGCGCGCAACGCTCGCGCGGCGCGCGCGCTCGAGATGCAGGTGCTCGGACGCGTCGCCGAGTCGGTGACCGTCCTCGAGGAGCAAGGACGCGATCCCGAGGTGAAGGGCTGCGAGCGCGTCGAGATCGCGAATGATCTCGGCTGGGGATGTCTCCTCGCGAACGAGCAGGCCTCGGCCCGCGAGCGAGCGCCGCAGGATCCCACGTCGATGCTGCGCGCCGCGCTCGAAGACAAGGGCTGCTCCGACGCCTACCTCCGCAGCTTCGCCCTCGGAAACCTCGCGCGCTACGAGCTCAGCCAGGGCAACCACGCGGGCGCGGAGAAGCACCTCGCCGATGCGAAGCTCGCGGTCCGCGAGCCTCGCGGCACGGAGAGGCTCGCGTGGCTCGACCTCGACGCGCGCATCCTGCTCGCGAAGCACGAGCCCGCGAGGGCGCTCGCCGCCTTCGACGAGGAGCGAGCCCTCGCACGCGCCGGTCTCTTGCTCGACCCCGAATGGAGCGCGCTCATCGGTCGTGCGGAGGCGCTGCAGGAGCTCGGTCGTCGCGCCGACGCCGTCACCGCGCTGCTCGCCGCCGAGGAGGTGCTCGATCGTGCGATCCTCCTCGTGCCGCTCGGGGAAGGACGCGGCACGTACGTCGCGGAACGTTCGCGCAGCGCGCGCGCGGCGATCGAGCTGCTCCTCGCGCTCGGACGCAACGACGAAGCCGCGCGCGTCGCACGCCGCTCGCGGACACGCGTCCTCGCCAGCGTCGAGCGCTCGTCGCGGATCGAGCTGCTCGCCAGCGGCGATCGCGCGCGCTGGGAAGCCGCGCTGCGCACGTATCGCTCGGCGCGCGAGGCGATCGACGCGGAGGCCGCGAACGACTGGCAGCTCCCTGCCGACGCGCTCGCGCGGGCGACCGAAGCACGCAAGGAGCGCGAGCGCGCGCTCCACGCGTCGTTCGAGGCCGCGATGGCGGTCCTCACGAGGGCGGCGCGCGCGGACGGCGAGCCCGTGCAGGAGGAGCGGATCGCGCCCGGCGATCTCGAGCTCGTGATTCATCCGGGAAAGAAGGACTGGATCGTATTCGCGGCAGACGCCGCCAAGACGACCGCGCATCGCGTGCCCGATCCGAATGCCGCTCCGGACGCCCTCGCGCCGGCGCTCTTCGATCCCATCGCGCCGCGCGTGAAGGCCGCGCGGCGCGTGCGCGTTCGTGCCTACGGCAGCTGGCTCGCCGTCGACGTCCATGCGCTGCCGTTCGAAGGCGCGCCGCTCCTCGAGAAGGTCGCGGTCGACTACCCGCTCGGCCTCCGTGCCGCGTCGCGGGAGCCCGCGTTCGATCGCCGGGCGCTCGTCGTCGGCGATCCCGACGACAGCCTCGCCGCCGCGCGCGCGGAGGCCACGTTCGCCGGGAAGGCGCTCGAAGGTCGTCTCGTGCCGACGCTCCTCCTCGGTCCTGCCGCCACGAGCCGCGCCGCGCTTGCAGCGCTGCCTCGCGCGGGGCTCTTCCACTACGCTGGTCACGCGGTGCAGACCGTCGCGGAGGACTGGTCGAGCCACCTGCGCCTCGTCGACGGCGGACGCCTCACGGTCGCAGACTTCCTCGCGCTCGCGCCGGCGCCGCGAAAGGCCGTTCTCCTGGGGTGCGACGCCGCACGCGCGTTCGGCGAGGCCGAGGGCGTGGGCCTCGCCCAGGCGCTGATCGCCGCGGGCACCGAGGAGGTGCTCGCGCCCGTGAAGCAGGTCCCCGACACCCTCGCGAAGACGCTCGCGGAGGCGCTCTACACGGGCGCTGCGGCCGACGCGACCGTCGATCTCGATACGAATGGCTCGCTTGCCGCTGCGGCGCGCCTCGCCATCCTGCGCGTGCGCACCGAGGAGCCGACCGCCGACTGGAAGGTGTTCCGCGTCCTCGCGCGGTAAGACGACTTCGGTTAACGTCGCGCGCATGCAGGGGAAGGTCGCGATCGTCACGGGCGCATCGACAGGTATCGGGCTCGCGGTCGCACGCATGTGGGTCGCGCGCGGTGGGTTCGTGGCGCTCGTCGCGCGAACCGCTTCGAAGCTCGAAGACGCTGCACGCTCGATCGGCGCGTCCGCAGCCGCGTTCCCCCTCGACGTCCTCGACTTCGCCGCGCTGCAGGCGCTCCCGGGGCGCGTCGAGGGCCGGTTCGGACGTCTCGACGTGCTCGTCAACAACGCGGGGCTCAACCATCGCGGCGAGATCGGCAACTTCGAACCGTCGCAGCTCGCGGACATCGTCACGACCAACCTCACCGCGCCGATCGTGCTCACGCGCGCGGCGCTCCCGCACATCCAGAAGGGCGGCTCGGTGATCCAGCTCGCGAGCATCGCGGGCATGGTCCCGGTGCCGGGCGAGGCGACGTACAGCGCGTCGAAGGCAGGCCTCCGCGCGTTCGCCCGCGCCGTCGCCTACGAGATGGAGGAACGTGGCATCCACAGCGGCTGCGTGTGCCCCGGTCCCGTCGACACGGGCTTCCTCGGCGACCTCGAGTCCGTCCCCGACATCGTCCTCTCGCAGCCGATGATCACCGCCGAGGACGTCGCCGAGGGCGTGATGCGGTGCATCGACGAGCGCGTCGACGAGATCGCTCTGCCGCGGCGCTCGGGTCGGCTCGCGACGATGGCGTATCTCATGCCCGACTTCGCGAAGCGCATCCGGCCCGTGCTCGAGAAGCGCGGCGCCCGGAACAAGCAAGCCATCTTGGCGCGCCGCCGCTCGGCGTCGTGATCGTCGATCAGCGCTTGCGCGTCGCTTCGTAGAGCGCGATGCCGCTCGCGACCGCGACGTTGAGCGAGTCGAGCGTGGGCGTCATGTCGATGCGCACGCGGCGAGCGCGGGCGAGCACGTGGTCCGGGAGGCCGTCCCCCTCGGTGCCGAGCAGCAGCACGCGCGCTCGTCGCGCCTCGCCGCGGGGCGCGTTCTGATCGGACACCACGTCATCGAGCATCTCCTCGCCGCGCGCGCTCAGGGCGACCGCCTCCCACCCGGCAGCCTCGATCGCGTCGAGCATCGCCTCGGGAGCGCCGCAGCGCGCGAACGGAACGACGAGCGCGCCGCCGACGGACACGCGGATCGCCTTGCGATAGAGCGGATCGCACGTCGCCGCGTCGAGGAGCACGCCGCGCGCGCCGAACGCCGCCGCGTTGCGGAACACGCTGCCGACGTTGTCGTGATTGGTGAGGCCCACGAGCCCGATCGCGATCCCCGGCCGTGCGAGAAGCGACTCGGGTGCGAGCGGAGCGCCGCGCTCGCCGAGCGCGAGGATGCCACGATGGATCGCGAACCCGACCACGGCATCCATCACAGCCTGCGGCGCGACGTACACGGGCACGTCCTCGTCGAGAGCGGCGATCACGTCCGCGAGCGCATGCACGCGCCGCTGCTCGACGAGGAGCGATCGCACGCGAAACCGCGTCTGGCGCGGCGACGCGAGCACGCGGACCACGACCTCACCCTCCGCGACGAAGAGCCCGTCCGTGCGCACCGCGAGATCGCGATCGCGGAGGCGTACGTACGGATCGAGCTCCGCGGCGCCGGCAGTCCCGATCTCGACGAGGCGTCCGCTCACGCCGGTCTCATAGCACTCCGTCAGCCGCGCGTGAGCCGCGCGAGCACGTCCGCATGGTCCGGGAAGCGCGCGAACATCGCCGCGCGATCGGGCATCTCGAAGTCGGCGAAGTCGAAGCCCGGCGCGACCGTGCATCCGCACAGCGCGTAGCGCCGGTCGCGTGGTGATTACTCTGGCGCCTCGAAGAGCGGCGCGCCGAGGCGGACCCAGATGGCGTCTGCCCAATGCGAGGCGCCGGGCTGCGTCGGATGGATCTGATCGGGCTGCCGTTCGATCTCGAGCGCGTGAGAGCTCATCCAGCCGCACGGCGCAACGCTTCGCGCGAGCATCGCGATCAGCCCTTTTTCCGGGCGCTGCAGCGACAGCGGGCCGATCCAACGACACGGGCGCTCGCCGGCTTGCGCGACGATCGCCTTCACGTCGACCTCGTAGTCCTCGGGGCGTGCGGACGTGAGGTTGTTCATGCCCAGCGTGAGCAGCACCATGTCGGGCTTCTTCCACCGGACGAGCTCCTCGAGCTTCTTCGACGTGGCGAAGCTGTGGAGCCCGGCGGTCCCCTCGGTGACCGCGTCGTAGCGGATCCCGATCGCCTTGAAGCGCGTGCTCATCTCGAGCGCGAGGCCCTGCTCGAAGCCGAGCGACGAGTCTCCGACGTGCAGGACGGACTTCACGCCTTCCGGCCACGGAAGCGGAGGAGGCTCGGGCGGCGCGGCCGGCGCAGCGTCGGCGACGCCGGCTTCAGCGCGCGACGCGGGCGCCACGGCCGGAAGCGGTGCCGTCGCGACCACCGCGGGCGTGACGGTCGCACGATCCGGCGCGCGCGCGGGCATCCTGCGTGACGCGAGCGCCGCCACGGCGAGCGCGGTGAGCACGAGGAGACCGAGCCACCACGCAGGCCGCTGCATCATGCACGCACGTGCCCACGGCTCGTCACGAGCCGAGCATAGCAAACGCGCGGGGCCGGGAAATCAGCGCGGCGCGCTGAAGACGCCCTTGCCCTGCTCTGCCCAGACCACGGTCGAGGAGTCGGTCGTGAATGCGTTGATCGCCTCGCGACCGCACGCCACGAGCTTGTCGTCGGTTCCCTTGATCGCGTGGATGCCGTTCTTGAGCACGTCGGTCGGGCTCGACGGGAGCGAGCGGACGAACACGGCGTCGGTCCCGAACATCGCCGCGCCGAGGAGCGTGGGCATCCCCTTCTGCGTGTCGTACACGGTCGTGAGGTTCGCGCCGGTCAGATCGCGCTGCTCGAGCGCCTTGCCGGTGCTGCAGAACGTGTGGCTCCCGCCGACGGCGAGGTTGCAGTTCGCGTACCCGATCGCGAAGACCTCCGTCGGCGGCGAGGCCTCGCCGGGAAGCTTGTCGCCCGCGGCGGGATCGGCGTCGAGCGTCTGCGCGACCTTGTACACGCGCTTCTGATCGCGCACGAACCACACGTCCGTACCGGCGAGCTGCGGGTCGCTGAGCGACGAGCCTTCGAGCTGCGCGAGCACAGTCATGATCTGCGGGTTCTGCTTGTCCAGCTTGTAGATCGTGTCGCCCTGGTTCGCGACGTCGGCGAGGACGTAGAAGCTCGTCGCGTCCGACGCGAAGACGTAGGTTCCTCCCGCGCTCCACGTCGTCGGCGGCTGCACGACGATCTCGCCGCCGGCGCCCGGGTCCAGCTTGTCCGGCGCGCCGTTCCCGACGCCACCCGACGGGAGCACCTTGAGGATCGCGTCCGGAGCATTCGGGCTCTCGACGGTGACGATCACATCGGCATCGGCGAACGAGTGCACGAGGTCCGCGGACGTGTACAGCTCGGTGCGCGTCGTGCCCTTCGTGTCGACGCGGATCATCTTCGTGTCTTGGCGATAGATGACGAAGCCCGGGATGACGTGCACGTCCTGCGCGTTCTTGTCGACCGTGCTGAGCGCGGTCGGCGCGGGAACCGTCGCGGGGCATGCGATCGCCGCGGGGCCGCTCGGGCCGCCACCGCCCGGCGGGGTGACGTCGTCCGGGTTCGCGGTCGGGCCGGACGTCGAGCCACCGCGACGAATCCCGCCACCGTCCTCACCGCTGCACGCAACGAGAGCGACCGAACCAACCAGCAGGAGACCGAGGGACAGACGCATGGGCGCAACCTTCCTGTCGGATCTCGCGGGCGACGAGATCACGAAACGAGGCCATCGAGCTTCCAGGCTCGAGGGCTAAAAGCGCGCGGGGCAGCTCCCCGCGCGGGGCGACCGCGCTCTTGCGCAGTACAACCATCGACTGCACTCCGCGTGCCGAGCCGACGGTGCGCGGATCACCCCCAAAAATTCCGGAATCACGCGATTCTTCCGGCGTCACCGGAGCGTCTCGTGCACCAGGGCTGGATCCGGCCGGCTTCGGCGGAAATGTGCGCGTGCGCCGAACGCGCTTGTTTTACGAGGTCGCGAGCATCGTCCGCAGCGTTCGCTCCGGGACGTCGGTGATCCCCACCTCGCGGAATGCGCCGGACCGCGCGAGCGACTCGCTCGCGTACTTCGACGTCGAGAGGACGACGCACTCGAAGGGCGGGCGACCGAGCACCTCCGCGGCCTCGTCGTGGAAGGCGCGGCAGATGATGCGCGTCCGCTTGTTGAGGTCGCGGATGCGGTCGACGCGCACGAGGTTCTTTCCGAGGTCGTCGTCGCACACGATGACCATGTCGGAGTCGACGACGCCGGCGGCCGTGAGCTTCGCGAGGTCGTCGGTCACGTCGATGAAGCTGTGCGCGATGCGCTTCTCGGCGAGCGCTTCGACGACGCGCTCGCCGACGTTGTTCTTGCCGAGCACCACCACGGCGCGGGCGCGGGCCTTGAGCGCCTGCCCCTGGATGAACGCGGCCGCGAGGCGCGACGTCGACACGGCGCGCGCGCGGTACGTCTTCGCGAGCACCGCGCCGACGTCGTCGTCGGCGCAGCGCACGATGAGCTCGCACGTCGCGTTCATCTCGCGGACGAAGCGGCTCGCGACGGCCGCCGTCTCGAGATCGTCGGTCGCGATGACGACGACCTTCGCGCGCCGCACGCCGGCGTCCTCGAGCACGCCGCGCTCCTGGCCGCTGCCGATGACGAGCGGGCGCTCCTCGTGGACGAGCGCCGCGACGAGCGCCGCGTTCTCCTCGACGACGACGACCGACCGGCCTGCGTCCGTCACGAGGTCCGAGATCCGCCGGCCGAGGTTCGTCCATCCGATGACGACGACGTGATCGCTCGACCGCTGCGCGAGCGCCCGACATGTCTCCTCGGGCCGGTACTTGCGCGTGACGTTGGTGACGACGACCGACGCGATCACGCCGAAGACGACGACCTCGGTGAACGATTGATAGACGGAGGGCCACCCTCCGGACGCCTTCGCCACGCAGAGCGCGACGAGCGCCGCCGACGCTCGGCTCATGCCGAACGAGCGGAAGAAGACGGCGTAGTTGGCGACGAGCCACGCGACGATGAAGAGGAGCGCGCCACGGTTCTGGCGGAGCGCCAGGCCCGCGCGGACCCAGAAGCGGCTGACCTTCGATTGCATACCTCGACGATGCGGACGTGCCAGCGCCGCGGCCAGGTGAGCAGGGTGAGCCTTTCCGCCTTGCTCCGCGGTCGTCACGGCGCCGTCACACGAGGCGGGTGAGGCCGTGGTGGTGGAACGGCCCACGTTCCGCGACAATGGCCGGGGATGAGGCGTCTTCGCGAGCTTTTCTTCACGCCGAACGGGCAACCGCGCCTCCTCGCGCCGGCGCTCGTCGCCGTCGTACTCACGTTCGCGATCGGGTGGGCGGCGCTCCGCTCCGTGCAGCAGGTCCTTCCCGACGACGAGCGCGCCGCGGCGCTGGCTCGGACGGGCAAGTTCGCCCTCGCCGAACAGATCTACGTGCGGCTCCTTCGCGAGAAGCCTGGCGTCACGACGGCGATCGCGCTCATCGAGAACCACGAGCGCGGCAAGACCGTGACGCTGCTGAAGCGCTCGGGACGGAGCGAGACGCGAGAGCCCGACAGCCAGGACGCGGTCATGACCGACGAGGCGCTCGACGAGCTCCTCGACAAGACCCTCGCTCCCGAGGCCGCGACCGTGGCGCGGTTCTGGCGCGCGCTCGAGAAGCAGGCGGTCCCCTCCGAGCTGCACGAGGCGATGGTCGCCGGCGCGTCGAAGGACCCTCCCCTCGCCTGGTACAACCACGCGCTCGCGCGCGAAGCCGTGCGCCAGCACGACCTCGACGAGGCGGCGAAGCGCTACGAGCGCGAGGGGCTGGCGTACCCCGAGCGGCACGAAGACGTCGATCGCGCGCTCCTCATCTGGATGGAGACCGACGCGTGGGACCACGTGCGCGAACGCATGCAGGATGCACGCGTCGCGTCCTCCGTCGAGCCGATGACGAAGTACCAGTATGCCGTGCACGAGCGTGACTGGAAGCGCGCGGCGAAGTGGCTCGCGCTCGGCTGGCGACCGCGCTTCAAGCTCCCCAGCCTCGTGATGACCGCGGTGGCGGCGCTCGCGTGGGGCTTCTTCTGCGCGCGGCTCGGCAAGCTCGGCGAGAAGCCGTTGCGGCGCTCGATCTTCTACCTCGTCGCGTTCGTGCTGGGCGTGCTCAGCGTGGTGCCCACGGTGTGCCTCATCGCCGTCGAGGAGGCGCAGCTCCGGCTCGTGGCGACGGGCGATGCGACGCGCGACATCCTCTTCTACGTGTTCGGCGTCGGATTGCGCGAGGAGGCGTCGAAGCTGCTGCTGTTCGCGCCGCTCCTCGTCGTGCTCCGCAAGTGGGGCGACAAGCTCGACGTGCTCGTGTGCGGGGCGATGGTCGGTCTCGGCTTCGCCGCGGAGGAGAACCTCGGCTATCTCGCGGGCGGCGATCTGCATACCGGGCTCGGACGCTTCCTCACCGCGAACTTCCTGCACATGGCGATGACGGCGATCCTCGCCGCGTCGCTCGACGACTTCGTCTCCGATCGCGAGAAGCACGCCGCCGACTTCTCGCGGACGACGGTGATGGTCGTCGTCATGCACGGCGGCTACGACTTCCTCCTCTCGCACGAGGAGTTCGGAGGCGCGTACTTCGCGATGGCGGTGTTCTTCTTCCTCGTGAAGATGTTCCTCGCGGCGGTCGATCATGCGCGGCGCAAGGCCGATCGCGGCCTCACGCTGACGCAGGCGTTCGTGCTCGCCGTCGCGGTCGTCACCGGCACGAGCGCGGTCTACGCCGTCGCGGCGGTCGGACCGGCGCACGGCGCACTGGTCATGACCGAAGGCCTGCTCGGCGTCGCGATCCTCGTCTACGCATTCGTCCGTACGCTCAGGGACATGTGAGGCAGACATCATGAACGTTCGACATTCTTCGTCGCTCGGAGTCGTCGCCATCGTGCTCGCGAGCGCGGCGGTCGCGTGCGGAGGCCATCGCCGGCATCACGTCGCCTCGGCATGCCCCGAAGGCACGACGTTCGACGGCGCGAGCTGTGTTCCCCTCGGCGATGCGGCGCAGGCGCAGCCCGCGACCGATCCAGGAGCAGCGCCGCCCGACCCTCCCGCCGACAACGCCGCGGCGCCGGAGATGACCTGTCCCGGCGGCTCGGTCGTCCAGGGCGACCGGTGCGTGTGCCCGAACGGCCTCGCGTGGATCGCCGAGCAATGCCAGGTCGCGCCCGTGGCTTCGGCGCCGGTGTCGAATCCGCGTCCGCGTCGCCGGAGCGCGTTCATCCCTGCGCCTCCGCCGGTCCCGCAGGCTCCGCAGGCGCCTTCGCTCTCGCAGATCTCGCCGCCGCCGATCGATCTGCACGCTTCGGTGGGCAGCAGCTCGCGCGGTAATTCAGGCCCCGCGCAGCCTCCGCCGTCGCGCGGTGCTGCGCCGCCCGTGAGCGTGACCCATGCAGCATGCACGAATGGCATGGTGCGCACCGGCGACACCTGCCATTGCCCGCAAGGCACGGCGTGGGAAGGCAACGCGTGCCTCGTCCCGTGTCACCCGACGCAGCGTCGCGACGGCAACACGTGCGTGTGTCCGAAGGACACGCGCTGGAACGGCTCTTCGTGCGAGCTCTGGCAGGAGTGCCGAGGCGGCCAAGTCCACCTCGGCGCCTCGTGCATCTGCCCTTCGCAGACGACTTGGAACGGGCAGCAATGCGTGCCCAAGTCCGGTCGTCGCTGAGCTTCAGCGCCCCAGGAGCAGCGGCATGTAGTGCGAGACGCCGCCGTGCGTCGAGACGATCGTGACGAGCTCGGAGTTCGTCTTGCCGGCCGTGTTCACGGTGACCGTGAGATACGCCTTCTGGCCATTCTGGCCTTCGGTGACGTCGAGCTCGAGATCGACACCACCGCTGCTGCGACCGCCCGCGATGCCGCCGGAGATCGCCTTGATCGTCCAGGGACCCATGGCGCCGTCGCTGTAGAAGCCGAGCGGGATCTGGCGCGTCGCGCCGACCTTGACCTTGAAGCCCTTGGTGGTCGCGGTGTCGCCGCCGATGGCGGAGAGATCGACGTCGATGTCGTCCATGTTCAGCGGCGTGACGTTGAAGTACGTCGCGCCCTTGAACGCGGGGACGCACGGATCGTGGCCGGCCTTCGCGCTCGCGTTCGACCACTGGCGCTGCACGGTGAAGGCGAGCCCGGTCTCGGTGGGGTCGAGGTCCGAGTCACGATAGAACTCGCAGGCGTCGCCGTTCTCGCTCTGGAACTGCTGGAAGAACTCCCAGGCGAGGTCCTCCTCGCGGAAGCCGTACCAGGCCGGCCGCGAGCGCGGGTACGGATCGGTCGCGGCCTCGGCGAGCTCGTGGCTCGCGGAGAGCGTGATGTGATCGAAGTCCGTCCCGCAGCGCGGCACGATCGCGTACGCGGTCGACTTGCCGTTCACCTTGGTGCTGTCGTGATAGCCGCCGACGCCCGACGAGCAGGCGCTCTTGCCCTGGAGCATGAGCTGCGTGCCCTTCGGCAAGTAGAGGATGTAGACCGCGTCGCCCGCGGGGACCGGCCAGCCGTCGGTGGCCGCACCGACGTGCGAGGCGACGAACGCGTCGAGCTGCGTGTCGCTCATGCTCGCGGGCGCGGCGTCGGCGAGGCGCACGTGGTGAGCCTCGCCGCTGATCGCGGCGGAAGCGCCGTACTCGGACGTCACGTCCTTCCAGTACTGGCCGGCGCCGATCGTGTCGCCGAGCGTCTCGAGGTCCGCAGCCTTGTCGTCGCCGGGCCACGTGACGGTGATGATGACGGGGTTCTTGAGGACCGAGCCGCCGTTCTGCTTCAGCTGGCCCATCGCCGGCGGGAACGCCGGATACTTCGTGCTCGGTGCGCCATGATCGAGGACGGGCGCAGGAGGCTCCGCGGCCGGGGGCTCGACGGGTGCCGGCGCTTCGGCGACGGCCGGCGGTGCCGGTGCCGGCTCTTCGGTGGTCGCGCCGCACGCGACCGCCAGTCCAGAGAGGGAGAGCAGACCGAGGAGGGCATAGTTCTTCGTCATGGGCGCGCGCACCCTACCATCCGGCTGGGCCCTGCGCTCCCTCGAGACCGTCTCGAACGAGGCACGACGTCGTTTCCGAAACGGAAGATCACACGCACATTCGTCGCTATTTCGTCGGCCGCCGGCGCATGTTTCCGGCGCGGACAGATTTGCGCGCACGCTGCGACGGGCTGCGACGCACGCGTCGTACAATGGCAACTCGTCAGCTCGATCGTACAGCGCGCGCGTTCACAGGCGATGGAGCTTCAGCTTGTACTGCAGCGTCGCACGACTCGCGCCGAGCTGACGTGCCGCCTCGGACTGGTTGCCGTTCGCGCGCGCGAGCGCATCGGCGACGAGACCACGCTCGTACGCATCGACGCGCTCCTTGAGTGATGCGGCTCCGGCGGGGGCATCGGGCGTCGAGGGTGCCTGCGCGTCGTCGATGAGCCGGCTCTGCAGCTCCGGAAGATCGGCGACGCCGATCGACGTGCCGTGCGCGAGCACCGCGGCGCGCTCGAGCACGTTCTGCAGCTCGCGGACGTTGCCCGGCCAGTCATAGGCCTGGAGGTATGCGAGCGCGTCTGCGTCGACGCCTTCGAGGTGCGAGACGTGACGTGCCGCAAGCGCGCGGAGGAGCACGGCGACGAGCTCCGGGATGTCCTCGCGACGATCGCGCAGCGGCGGAACGACGATCGGGAACACGGCGAGCCGGTAGAAGAGATCAGCGCGGAACCGGCTGTCGCGAACGAGCGCCTCGAGGTCGCGGTTCGTCGCCGCGACGATGCGCACGTCGAGACGGATCGTGCGCGTCCCGCCGACGCGATCGATCTCGTGCTCCTGCAGCGCGCGGAGCAGCTTCGCCTGCGCCTCGAGAGAGAGCTCGCCGATCTCGTCGAGGAAGAGCGTGCCGCCTTGCGCGAGCTCGAAGCGTCCGATGCGGCGCTGCACGGCGCCGGTGAATGCGCCTCGTTCGTGTCCGAAGAGCTCGCTCTCGAGCAACGACGGCGCGATGGCCGCGCAGTTCACCTCGACGAGCGGGCCTCTCTTGCGGAGGCTCTTCTCGTGGATCGCGCGCGCGAAGAGCTCCTTACCGGTGCCGGTCTCTCCACGGAGGAGCACGGTCGACATCGTCGGTGCAACGCGCTCCATCTCGCGCAGGACGCGGACGATCGCCGCGCTGTGCCCGACGATCCCCGAGGGCGTGCGGTCGCGCTGCTCCTCGCGGAGATAGGCGTTCTCCGCCTCGAGGCGGCGCGAGAGATCCGAGACCTCGGCGAAGAGGAACGCGTTCTTGATCGCGACCGAGGCCTGCGCGGCGAAGATCCCGAGCGTCTCGATCTCGGCCTCGTCGAGCGTGCGTCGCGAGAACATCGCGACCACGCCGAGCAGGTCGTCGCCGAACACGAGCGGGTAGCCCGCGAACGCACGGAGCTGGTTCGACTCGATCCACGCCTTGTCGACGAAGCGAGGATCGGAGACCAGGTCGGCCGCGTAGACGCGCGTGCGCGTCGCGGCGATCTCGCCGATCTTCAGCGAGCCGACCGGGACTCGGCTGCGTGTGCCGTCGAGCCGCTCGGAGAGGCCCGCGCTGGCGACGAGCTCGAGATACGGGGTCGCGTCCGCGGAGCGCAGAAGCCACACGCGGGCCATCGCCGCGTCGAGATCGCGGACGAGCCCGTTCGTGACCTCTCCGAGCACGCCGTCGAGATCGAGCGAGCTCGCCATGCGGAGGCTCACTCGACCGAGGGTCGTCTCGAGCGCGCGCGCGGGTTGCATCGGCGCCAGTCTACCCTGCGGAGGATTCGGCAGCCGACCTGCCCAAAATTCGGCAGCTCGTGAAGCAAAGGCCGTCTTTTGTGGCCGATCGTGGTGGCCCGCAGCTTGCGATCTCGGGGGCATGAGGAAGAAGCCAAGCGACAAATCGTGCCACTGCGGGCACCGGAACGGCGACCCGGCCATCCAGCAGGAGCCGGAGTACGGCTTCCTCGGCTGGATCATGCTGAGCATCTTCGGGCTGACGCCGCGCCCGGACTGGATCGCGTTCCGGTGCCGGTACTGCCGCGAGGAGCTCGGCACGTCGCGAGACCCGCGGCTGCTGGCGCGCCGCACGACGGCGTAGCGACCCGTTTCGCATTGACTCGTCGGTGTGGCAGCGGCACGCGGCGGCGATGAGCGACGACTCGATCACGGAATGGTTCGCGAGCATCCATCGACAGAGCGAGGCGACGATCGCCCTCGTGCTCGATGCGGTGCGGAAGAACGGCGAGGACGTCAGCGACTTCGTCGTCATCGCCGCGGACCTGACCGACGAAGCGACGCGCTTCTTCGTGAATCAGCTGGGGGATGGACCGCTCGCGCCGAACATGCCCGGCTTCGTCGGCGCGATCCCGAAGGAGACCGTCGCGCGCGTCCTCCGCCTGATGGACGCCGCCGCGTTCGCCGAGGAAACCGAGAAGCCGGTCGAAGAAGGCTCGATGCGCCTCCTGATCGCCGCGCGCGGCCGCCTGCAGTGCGCGGACATCAAAGCGCTCCCCCCGATGTCGAAAGGCGGCAGCGCGTAGCCCCCTCGCCGCACCGGGGGCACGGCCCGAAATCGAAACGAGGCACGTGTCTCTCGACAACGTGCCCCGTCGCGATTCTCGTGGGCGCAGAGGGACTTGAACCCCCGACTTCAACCGTGTGAAGGTCGCACTCTACCGCTGAGTTATGCGCCCAGGTGCCGGGAGAGGATTACTCCAGCGCTCCCGGGCTTTCAAGCTCGGTCAGCGTTCGGCTTTTCCGGCCTTCTTGGCCGGGGGCGCGGGCGCGGGCGCCGGAGACAGGCTCGGGGCGTTGTCGCCCAGCGACGTCGCGCCGCCCTCGCACGGATAGCCGTCGCCCGTGGGCTTCAGGCTGCCGTCTTGCTCGTGCTTGAAGAAGCGGAGCGCGGCTTCCATGTCCTCGCCCGCGAGCGGATGCTGCCCGGGACGCGTGCAGTATGCATGCGGCCAGCCGACCTTCGCGAGGCCGTCGTGCAGCTCCTTCGTCTTCGGTCCCTGGTCCTTGTCCTCTTGCGCGCTCACCAGCATGAGCGGCACGGTCTTCGGGGGCTTCACCGTGGGCTCGAGCGGGCCGCCCCCGACGATCGCGTACGCCTGCGCGGGGAAGAGCCCGTGCTCGACGAGGTACGCCGCGAAGAAGCCGCCGTTCGAGAAGCCGAGCACGTAGCGCTTGTGCGAGCCGTTCTCGAGGATCGCCTCGACCTGCCAGAGCACGCGATCCCACTCGGCGACCACGTTCTTGAACGCCTGCGGATCCTCGACCTCCTGCGGCCAGCAGAAGTGATCCTTCACCTCCGCCTTCCA
>JAQBQJ010000270.1 GCA_028287065.1 Labilithrix sp.
TGGCTCGGTCATCTCGCTCGGCGGCTACGAGCGCACGGTAGCACTCGAGGTCTTCGCGGTGCCCGTGCTGCGCGAGTTCCGTCTCGAGAACGGGCTGCCCGTGTGGCGCTTCGAGATGACCGGAGGAGAGCGCTTCGTCATCGAGAAGCGGATCTCGCTCGTCTACATGCAGAACACGGTGCAGGTCTCGTATCACGTGCTCGAAGGCGAGGGCACGCTGCGGCTCAAGCTGAGACCGTCGGTGTCTTTCCGCCCGCACGAGGGGGCCGTCTCCGGCGCGCAGCCGGCCGACTACTCGCTCAACGCGACGGGCGGTCGCTACGAGATCGTCGGGCCGTCGCCGTATCCCACGCTTCGTCTCCGCATCTGCGGTGACCAGCCGGCGTTCACCATCGACGGTCACGAGGTGCACAACCTCGTCTATCGAATCGAGCGAGACCGTGGCTACGACCACGTCGGCGCGCTCTGGAGCCCCGGTTATTTCCGCGCCGATCTCGCCAAGGGCCGTGACGTCACGCTGGTGGCTTCCACCGAAGGATGGGAGGCCGTCCTCGCGCTCACGCCGTCGGCGGCGAGCGAGGCGGAGTCCGTGCGTCGCGGCCGGCTCCTCGTCGAGGCCGACCCGCGCGCGCACCAAGGCATGGGGGAGGAGCTGGTGCTCGCCGCCGATCAGTTCCTCGTCACGCCTGGGAGCCGCATCGAAGACGCGGCGCGCGCGCATGCCGCGGGCGACGAAGTGCGCACCGTCATCGCCGGCTATCACTGGTTCACGGACTGGGGCCGCGACACGATGATCAGCCTCGAGGGGCTGACGCTCACGACCGGTCGCCATCAGGAGGCGGGCTACATCCTCCGCACGTTCGGGCAGTACGTGAAGGACGGGCTCATCCCGAACATGTTCCCCGAGGGCAAGGTAGCGGCCCTCTACCACACGGCCGACGCCACGCTCTGGTTCTTCCACGCCATCGATCGCTACCTCGACGCGACCAACGACCGCCTCACGTTGCAGCTGCTCCTCCCGAAGCTGAAGGAGATCATCGACGCGCACATGCAAGGTACACGCTTCGGGATCCACGTCGACCCGAACGACGGCCTGCTCACGCAAGGGCAGGAGGGCTACCAGCTCACGTGGATGGACGCGAAGGTCGACGACTGGGTCGTCACCCCGCGACGTGGCAAGGCGGTGGAGCTGAACGCGCTCCTCTACAACGCGCTGCGGCTCCTGGCGCGCTGGCTCGGCGAAGAGGAGGGCGAGGCGGCGGCCAAGCCCGTGAGCGGCGCTGCCGATCGCCTCCGCGAGTCGTTCAACCAGCGCTTCTGGTACGCGGAGGGGGGTCACCTCTACGACGTGATCGACGGGCCCGGCGGCAAGAACGATCCCGCGCTGCGGCCGAACCAGATCTTCGCCATCTCGCTGAAGCACCCTGTGCTCGCCGAAGAGCGATGGCGTCCGGTGCTCGAGGTCGTGGAGCGCGAGCTGGTCACGCCGGTGGGGCTCCGTTCGCTCGCGCGCAGTCATCCCGACTACAAGCCTCGCTACGACGGAGACCTGCGCTCGCGCGATGCCGCCTACCACCAGGGCACCGTGTGGTCATGGCTGACCGGACCGTTCGTCGACGCGTGGCTCAAGGTCCATCCCGGCGAGGAAGAGGACGCCGCGCGCTTCCTCTCCGGCTTCGCGGCTCACCTCGGTGAGGCGGGCATGGGCTCGATCAGCGAGGTCTTCGACGCCGAGCCGCCGTTCACGCCGCGCGGATGCGTGGCTCAAGCATGGGGCGTCGCCGAGGTGCTTCGCAGCTTCGTGAAGACGCGTCCCGCGCGGTGACGCGTCCTCGTCGTTGACGCGCTATCATCCCGCCGTTGAAGACGGCGCTCTCTCTGTCCACGTTGTTGCTGTGCGCGCTCATCGCCGCGTGTAGCCACGGGTCCGGGAAGTCGCTGCTCGGTCCGCCGCCGGCGCTGCCCGAGCAGCGACGCGCGACGCGCTTCACGCCGCTTCCCGAGTGGTACTGGGAGCCGGTCTACGCCGACGTCCACGGCGTCCCGAAGCCCGTCGACTTGCCTGTGGCAGAGGAGTCGCTCGTTCGTCTCGAAGGCGCGACGCGCGTGTGGGACGAGCTCGGCGCGGACGGTCGCGAGCGCCTCCGTCGCGACGGCATCGTGCTCGACGCGGCAACCGAAGGAGCGCGGCCCATCCGCGTGCTGCCGCCCGCGGCGCGCCTCGGTATGGGTGCATTCTACATGGAAATGCGCGAGCAGCGCGTGCCCTATGTGATCACGCTCGATGCGCTTGCGTTCGCAGTCCACGTGGCATTCGAACGCGCGCTCGCCGAGGTCGAGGACCTCGTCCTCGGTCCGGATCTCGACGTCTTCGCTGCGGAGCTCGAGCGACGCCTCGTCGCGGAGCAGAAGGGCGCCGGCGTCGAGATCGGCGAAGCGCTGCGTCTTGCGCGCGGGATCGTTGCGGTAGCGCGCGGGCTCGCGAGCGAGGGAACGCTCGCGCCTCCTCCCGATCTCGGTCCCGTCGTCGCGCAAGAGATCGCGCGCATCACGGCGCACGCCGGTCCGAAGACGAGCCTGCTCCTCGGCGCGCCCATCGACTACGGACGTTTTTCGGTCCCGCGCTCCGCCGGTCGACCCGGAGCGTTCCGCGCGCTCGCATGGCTCGCGACGGCACCGCTCCTCCTGGTCGCGCAGAGCGAGGTGCCGGGCGCGGTGGTCGGCGTCGGTACGTCGCGTCTCCATGCGCGCACGGCGATGCTGCTCGCGCGCGTGTCGGAGCGCGAGTTCGATCCCGCCATCTACACGTCGTGGTCGCGGATCTCGCGGCTCCTCGCGTTCGTGTGGGGGCCCTCCGACGATCTCGCGCCCGGAGAGATCGCGGAGCTCGCGACGGCGCTGAATTTCACGCTCGAGGACCCGAAGCACGCGGCGAACGTGGTGACCGTCGATCGGCTTCGTCATCGCGCCGCGCGTGGTCGCGAGCCGCTGCTCTTCGACGGTGCCGGTGCGCCGGGCCGTGCCGGCATCGGGATGCGTCTCTTCGGAACCCACGCGCCGCCCGACTCGGTGGCGCTCGCCGCGCTTGCGACGGCCCATGAATCACGGTTGCCGCAGGCGCTCGATCTGGCGGTGTGGATCGGCGCGCCCGAGGCAAGGGCGATGCTGCACGAGGCAGGAGGCGACGGTCTCGCGGGTTACGACGCCGTGCTCTCGCGCGCGGTCGCTGCACGTCCCGGCGACGATGCCCCGGCGCGACATGCTTCGGTCTACGGCTCGCTCCTCGACGTCGTGATGACGTGGCTCGCGCCTGTCACGCCCGCACCGCCCGTCACGCCCGCAGCGCCTGTCACACCCGCCGACGACGCGCCGTCGCCCGCGGCGCAGCGCGCGACGGTGGAGTCCGCGCTCGCCGCGTGGACGTATGCCAGGCACGATGCGCAGCCGCTCTCGCGCCCGCGTCCGCCGCGCGTGCCTCATGCCGCGAAGGAGCTGCAGGTCACGGGCGCGCCGTTGCCCGCATTCGTGGAGGCGGCGCCCGAGGTCATCGCGCGTCTCGTCGCGACCGTGGGACAGATGCGTCGCGGGCTCGCCGCGATCGGCGGCCTGCCGGCGACATCGACCGCGATGGTGACGCTCGCCGAGGTCGACGACATGCTGCGCGTTTCGATGCGCGTGGCATCGCGAGGCGCGAACGAGGAAGCGCTGACGAGCGAGGACACGGCGGCCCTCGCCTCGCTCCCGGCACGCTTCGGTAGGCTCGAGGATCCGGGTGACGACGGCGCGCCTGCGATGGTGCCGCTCGTCGCCGAGCTGTACGTCGACGCAGCGAGCGATCGCGTCGTGTCGACGGCGACCGGGCTCGTCGAGCCCGCGGTGACGGTCGCGCGTGAGCCTGGCACCGGGCGCCTCGTCCTCGCGGTCGGTGCACACGTTGCGCACCGTGAGCTCGTCGAGGCTCGCGGACAACGAAGCTCCGACGCGTCGTATCGCGCCAGGATTCGCGGCGAAAACGGTCGCGCTGCGGCGCCGCCAGCGCCTCCCTGATACGTGCGAGGCCGTCCCCGGATGTGCGCCGCTCCATGAGCGCGCGCTCGGCGCGTGCGTCATCCGCTCGCAGGCGCATCTGGCTGAGGCGCTGGTGAGCAGAGCCTGCGCGCGATACGCTGAAGAGCTCGCGCACGACGCCGAACGAGGCGCGCGCGGTCCGGGGATCCTCGATGAACGGCGACCTTTTCTCTCGCATCACCGCCATCGGGCTCGCCGCCCGCGTGGGCGCGCTCGTTCTTGCCGCGGTCATCGTCGGTTGTCCGAGCAGCTCGGGAGATGCTCCGGCCCCGGCGCCCGAGCCCGACAACGACTCCGGCATCGTCACTGGACCGCCGTGCAGTCGCATGACCACGCTCTGCGGACCCGACAAGTTTTGCGAAGGCCCGCCGGACTGCGCGTCGGGGCTCTGTCGCGACAGCGTCTGTCACGACGTCGTTCCCGCCGACGGAACGAAGAACGGCGACGAGACCGACGTCGACTGTGGCGGAACGAAGTCGCCTGCGTGTCCCGACAACAAGGGCTGCCTCATCGCGGCCGACTGCACGAGCAGCGTGTGCACCGGAGGGATCTGTCAGGTCCCGTCACCCACCGACGGCGTCCAGAACGGCGACGAGACGGGCAAGGACTGCGGCGGCGCGAAGGCCCCGAAGTGTCCGGTCGGCGAGGGCTGCCTCAGCACCAACGACTGCGACAACGTGAAGTGCGACACGACCGTGAAGAAGTGCCTGCCGCCCGCGCACGACGACGGCATCAAGAACCTCGACGAGACCGGCATCGACTGCGGTGGTCCGACGATGACCGTCAACCGGTGTCCGACGGGCGAAGGCTGCGTCGCGACGACCGACTGCGACAACGTCCTCTGCAACGGCATGTCCAAGCTCTGCGATCCGCCCACGGCGACGGACGGCCTGACGAACGGCACCGAGACCGACAAGGACTGCGGAGGCGGCGCGCCGACGATGGCGCCGCGCTGCGTCTTCGACAAGGGCTGCACGGCCGACACCGACTGCGCGAACGGCGGCTGCGCGCTCGGCGCCGGCAAGAAGTGCGCGCCGAAGTCGTGCGCGACCACCGAGTTCGCGGGCATCGGCTCGTGCGGCCCGAACGAGACCACGGTCGCCGGCACCGTCCAGGACAGCTGCTGCAAGTCGCTCGCCCTGCCCACGCGAGGCAAGCGCCTCGACAAGTACGAGATCACGGCGGGTCGCTTCCGCACGTTCCTCACGAAGGCGGGCCCGAACCTGCGCGCGTGGGTCGCGGCTTACGTGGCCGCGAATCCGACGTCGCAGCTCGCGCAGCGCATGGCGAGCTTTCCCGCGCTCGCGAGCATCTATCCTGCCGCGGATGCCTTCGACAACCTGAGCCTCACCGCTCACATGGAAGTCGACATCGACAACTACAGCGGCATCCGCGGTTGCTACAACGGCGCGGGCGACTACGCGGCGAACACGTATTGGAACGACGCGACGCACATGGCGTATTTCGGGCTGCCGCCGCGGGGCCTCGGCCGATTGTTCTCCGACGAGAAGCCGCTGAACTGCGCGATGCCGATCATGTTCGCGGCCTTCTGCGCGTGGGACGGTGGCGAGCTCGCGACGTTCGCCGACTTCCTCGATGCGTGGGGACCGGCGCGCTACCCGTTCGGCGCGACCGACACGAAGCGTCCGAACTACAACTGGTGCAACGGCCCGTACAACAACGGCGGCTTCGTCTGTCAGTGCGACGGCGTTCACAACATCGGTGCGAGCTGTCCGGCAGGCGGCTTCACGACGAACGGCCAAGCCGGCCTCTTCTACGAGTTCCCGCTCGGCACGGATCGCGGTCTCGACAACGAGCCGCTCATCGCTGCGCCCGGTCGCTTCAAGAACGACGCGTCGACGATCACCAGCGGCGGCGAGAGCTGGTACGACATGGCCGCGAACTTGGCCGAGTACACCGGCGACTGGTCGGGGACCGGGCAGACGTTCTGCGATTTCTCCGCCGACGTCGTGCCCGGCCAACCGACGTGCACGCGCACCGGCAAGATGGGTAACGGGACCCTTCACACCGGGATCCCCAACGTCGGCCTCGTCGGCGACAGCTGGGAAGGCCACCAGTACGGCAAGCCCAACAACTCCCCGAATGCCTGGCCCGCGACGGGGCAGTACGGCAAATTCGGCGCTCGCTGCGTGAGGCCGACGACTCCCTACTGATCACGCGCACGGCGCGCCGAACGGTCGCTTCGAGGGGGGATCCACGCTAAGGAGAGGCCATCATGGCCTCGTCCTCGCAGCTCCATCCGTACGCGGACTTCGTTCATCGCGTCGAGAAGCCCGCGCGCTATCTCGGGGGCGAGTACGGCGCCGCGCGCAAGGCGTGGGATGCGCCCGAACTGCGCGCGCGCATCTGCCTCGCGTTTCCGGATGTCTACGACATCGGGATGAGCCATCTCGGATTCAAGATCCTCTACAAGATCCTGAACGAGGATCCGCGCACGCTCGCCGAGCGCTGCTACGCGCCGTGGATCGACATGGAGCGCGAGCTCCGCGCGCGCAAGCTGCCGCTCGTCTCTCTCGAGAGCGCGCGGCCGCTCTCGGACTTCGACGTCGTCGGCTTCTCGCTGCAGTTCGAGCTCACGTACACCAACGTGCTCACGATGCTCGACCTCGGCGGCATCCCGCTGAAGAGCGCCGATCGTGGCGAGAACGATCCGCTCGTCATCGCGGGTGGTCCCACCGCGACCCATCCCGAGCCGCTGTGCATGTTCGTCGATGCCGTGTGCATCGGCGACGGCGAGGAGCGCACCACCGAGGTCTCGCTCCTCTGGACGTCCCTGAAGAAGCAGGGCGTGCCGCGCCGCGAGCGCCTCGTGGCCATTGCGCGCCTTCGCGGCGTGTATGTGCCGTCGCTCTATGCGCTCGCCGTCGACCCCGACACCGGTATCGAGGTCGTCGATCACGCGCTCGAGCCCGGCCTCGCGCTGCCCGTGCGCCGCTCCCTCGTCGACGACCTCAACAAGTTCCCCTTCCCGGACGACGGACCGGTGGGCGGCCCCGAGGCCATCTTCGACCGCATGTCGATCGAGATCGCGCGCGGCTGCACCGAGGGCTGCCGCTTCTGTCAGGCCGGCATGATCTACCGGCCCGTGCGCGAGCGCGATCCGCAGCAGATCGTCGAGACCATCGTGAGCGCCGTGAAGAAGAGCGGCTACGACGAGGCGAGCCTCACCTCGCTCTCCACCGCCGACTACTCGTGCATCGCGCCGCTCATCGAGAAGGTCACCGCGGCGCTCGCGCCCGAGAAGGTGTCGCTCGGCGTCTCGTCGCTGCGCGCCTACGGCCTCGAGGAGA
>JAQBQJ010000286.1 GCA_028287065.1 Labilithrix sp.
GAAATTCGAGTTCCTGTTCCTGTTCCTGTTCCTGTTCCCTGTTCTCTTTTTCTCACCTCGACATCCACGCCGCCGCCGCACCCACCGCCGCCGCGACCACGGCGATCACCACGACCACCACCATCCACCCCTTGCCACCCTCTCTCTTCGCCGCTCTGGGGAGCGCCCTTTCCGCCTCCGTGTTCGACGCATAAACCCCGCTCGGCTGCCCCGCGAAGCTCGTCGACATGCGCGGGTCGCTGCCTCGTTCCGTCGGAGGAGGACCAGGCGGAGCAGGCGGAGCAGGAGCCTGCATCGCGCCGCCCGTGATCGGACGCGCGAGCGGCATCGTCTTGTTCAGGTTCGCCGGCGCCGGGAGCTGCGCGACCGCATGATCGCCGATCGCCACCCTCACCGGCATGCCGAGCGGCAGCGTCGCGCCCTTGGCCATCATCTGTTCGACCGTGACCGGGATCTCGCGCGCGTGCGACGCAGGCTCCGGCTGGACCACGGTCGGGGCATCGCTGGCGCGCACGGATTTCTCGCCCGCGCCCGGAAGAAGCGACGCCTTGTCGGGGGCACGCGCAGCACCGTGCGACGACGCGCACGAGCGCAGCGCATGCGCCGCCGCCTCCATCGTCGGGAATCGATCGCGCGCGCTCCGCGACATCATCCGCGCCACCGCTCGACCGAGCTCGCGCGACACGCCCGGCACCTTCTCGTCGAGCGGCCTCACCGCGCCCGCGAGAGGACCGCCCGCGTACACGCCCGACAGCAGCTCGTACGCCGTCAGCCCGAACGCGAACTGGTCCGCGCTCGCGTCCGCCGGCGCGCCCTCGAGCTGCTCCGGCGCCATGTAACGCGGCGTCCCGAGGACCTGACCCATGAGCGTCTGGAACTCCGCAGGGCTCCGCGCGAGCGCGCCCGCGCCCGCCGGGCCCGCCTGCACGGCCTTCGCGAGCCCGAAATCCAGCACCTTCACGACGCCCTCCTCGGACACCATGATGTTGCCGGGCTTCACGTCGCGATGAACGAGCCCCGCTTTGTGCGCCGCCCAGAGCGCGCGCGCCGCGTCGATGAGCCACGACAGCTTCGTGTCGATCGACACGTTCCCCTGTCCCACGTAACGCCGCAGCGTCACACCCGAGACGAGCTCCATCGCGATGTACGCGATCCCTTCGGCCTCTCCGAGCTCGTAGATCGCGACCGAGTTCGCATGGTTCAGCGCCGCCGCCGCGCGCGCCTCGCGGAGCAGCCGTGCGACTCCGCCGGCATCCGCGACCGCGGCCGACGCGTCCTTGTCGGTCCGCAGGACCTTGAGCGCGACCGGGCGATTCAGCCGCGTATCGACCGCCCGGTACACCTCGCCCATGCCGCCGCGCCCGATGAGCGTCTGGATCTCGTACCTCTCGAACGTCGATCCCGGCGTCAGGGGCACCTCGCGACGGTACCAGTCCGGCTCAGCCCTTGCGATGTAGGCGGCGGACCGGGTTCGCGGTAAAAGGGCACCCAGCAATGACCACCGCGCCCCCCGACCGTTCGGCCGAACGATCTCCCACTACCGCTGCGGCATCCGGCGGCCTCTCCACGGAGACGGCCCTCCGCCTGCACGACCTCATGCTGCGATCGCGCGTCCTCGAAGAGCGCCTGATCACCATGTACAAGCAGGGCGACGGCTATTTCTGGATCGGCGGCCCCGGCGAAGAGGCGTTCAACGTCCCGCTCGGGCTCCTCGTCGACAAGGGACAGGGCCTCGACCACGACTACTTGCATCTCCACTACCGCTCGAGCGGAACGCTGCTCGCCATGGGCGCCGATCCGATCGACTCGCTGCGTCAGATGAAGAACACGGCGAGCGATCCCTACTCCAAGGGCCGCAACTTCGCCGGCCACTACTCCGTCCGGAAGTGGAACGTCGCGCCGGTCAGCTCCCCGATCGAGGTCCAGTACTCGATCGCGATCGGCACCGCGCAGGCCCAGACCAAGAAGGGCACGAAGGGCATCACCATCGTCCAGGGCGGAGACGCCGGCACCGCCGAGGGCGACTTCGCGACGTGCCTCGTGTGGAGCTCGCGCAAAGGTCGCGAGCTCCCGATCCTCATCATCGTCACGAACAACAAGTTCGGCATCTCGACGCCCTACGAGGGGCAGCACGGCGAGTCGCGCATCGCCGATCGCGGCAAGGCCTTCGGCATGCAGACGGCGACCATCGACGGCAACGATCCGGAGACGAGCTTTCACGCGCTCAAGAAGGCGATCGACTACGTCCGTACCGAGCGCAAGCCGTACCTCCTCGAGGCCATGGTCTCGCGTCTGCACGGTCACTCGTCGGCGAGCGGCGCGAACTTCGTCAAGGACGAGGTGGACTGCCTCACGCGCTTCGAGCAGCGCCTCGAGGAGAAGAAGGTCCTCTCCCGCGCCCAGATGGACGAAATGCGTGCAAAGTACACGCAAGAATTCCTGACCGCGAGCCAGAAGGTCCGCGAAGAGCCGCAACCCAAGGCCGAGACGATCTGGGACCACGTGTTCGCGGACAAGAACTACGTAGGAGGCGAGAACTAGATGGCGACCATGGTGCAGGCCATCCGCATGGCCCTCCACGTCGGCGAGTCCAAGCTGGGCGTGACCGACATCTTCGGAGAGGACGTCGGCCCCCCGCTCGGCGGCGTCTTCACCGCGACGCAGGGCCTCGAGACGACGTGGAACACGCCGCTCGACGAGCGCGGCATCGTCGGCATGGCGATCGGGCTCGCGCTCGCGGGCAGGAAGCCCGTCGCCGAGATCCAGTTCTGCGACTACGCGTTCAACACCGTCGACCTCCTCAAGATCGCCGGCAACACGTACTGGTCGAGCGGCGGCGACTGGAACGTGCCCCTCGTGATGATGACGCCCGTGGGCGCCGGCATCCGCGGCAGCATCTATCACTCGCACTCGTTCGACGCGCAGGCGACGCGCATCCCCGGCTGGAAGATCGTGATGCCGTCGAACCCGCGCGACGCCTACGGCCTGTTGCTCAGCGCGATCAAGGATCCGAACCCGGTCATGTTCCTGAAGCCGAAGGCGCTCCTTCGCGCGAAGGGCAAGCCCGGCGAGGAGATCCCCGGCGAGCCCGGCGACGACAAGACGCTCTCGAAGATGATCGACGCGCCGCTCGGCGATCGCACCAAGTGGCGCCCCGAGTGGCCGAAGCTCGAGGAGCTCTACATCCCGATCGGCAAGGCGCGGATCGCGCGTCCCGGCACGCAGGTCACCGTGCTCACGTACGGTCGCAACGTGCCGATGTGCGTCGCCGCCGCGGAAGAGCTCGCCGCCGACAACATCGACGCGGAGATCGTCGATCTGCGGTCGCTGCACCCGTACGACTGGGACGCGATCAAGCAGAGCGTCATGAAGACGAACCGCGTGCTCTGCGTCAACGAGGACACGGAGATCACGAATTTCGGCGAGCACCTGATCCGCCGCATCGTCGAGGAGCTCTTCTACGAGCTCCACGCTCCGCCGAAGCTCCTCGCCGGCGCGCACCTGCCGGGCATCGGCCTCGCGGACGCGCTCGAGCACGCGAGCGTCCCGCAGAAGGACGGCATCAAGCGCGCGATCGCGGAGCTCGCGAAGCACGAGCCGTGAGCGTGCCCTGACCACCTTCGCGGGCGGCTGCCACTGCGGGCGCGTGCGCTTTCGCGTGCGCGCTGACCGCCTCGACGCGCTCGACTGCAACTGCAGCGTGTGCACCAAGAAGGGCTTCCTCCATCTCATCGTCACGAAGGACGCCTTCGAGCTCGTGAGCGGCGGCGAGCACCTCACGACGTACACGTTCAACACCGGCGTCGCGAAGCACACGTTCTGCCGCGTGTGCGGAGTGCATGCATTCTACACTCCGCGCTCGCACCCCGACGGCGTCGACGTGAACGTCTACTGCCTCGACGGCGACGCCGCGCGCAGCTTCGCCGTCACGCCCTTCGACGGCGCGGAGTGGGAAGCCAACGTCGACGAGATCCGCTGATGCTCAGCGGTGGCCCTCGACGAAGGCCGGCCTCGCCGTCAGCGCGTCGATGTAGCGCGCGAGCGCCGGATCGTCGCCGAGCACGCCGGCCATCTTCGCCCACGTGAGCGAGCCTCCCACGAGCACGTCGGCCGCCGTGAACGTCTCGCCGAGGATGAACGGCGTCTTCGCGAGCTGGGCCTTGAAACGCGGCTCGATCTTGCTCGCCCACGTCTTCTTCGCGCGGTCGACGAGCGCCGGGATGCGCTTCGGCTCCGGCAAGAACAGCGTGTGGAACATGATCGTCTCGAGGCACGGGTCGGCCGTCGCGGGCACGTACACCATCCACTCGTAGTACTTGCCGCGCTCGATCGTGCCGGGCTTCGGCGCGAGCCGGCCGTCGGCGTAGCGATCGGCAAGATACATGCAGATCGCCGCGGACTCGATGAGCACCGTTCCGTCGTCCTCGAGCGCCGGCACGAACCCGTGTGGATGCACGGTCTGCTGGTAGTCCGGCTTCCGACCGTCGCCCGCGAACACGTCGATCGGCTGCACGTCGCACGGAACACCGAGCTCCGCGAGCATCCATCGCACACGGGCGGAGCGCGTGCGCGGCTGGTGATAGAGCTTCATCCGGCGAGCTTACCCGATCGCGTTGGCGCCGCGGCGTCTCCGAACACGGTTTTTCCGCCGTATTCGTGCGATCGCGTCCTCTCGCCGTCGAGGAATTCGTCGAAGCGAGGGCCCTCGAGATCCTTCGCGCTGCGCTCGATCTTGCGTGCCTCGTCGTCGAGCCGGCGGATGGCGAAGAGGCGATCGCTCCGGCCGATCCGAGCGGCGTCGACCGCGCGCTTCATCACGCGGATCGTCTCGTCGTAGACCTTCAGCGGCACGGGGTAAGGATGACCGTCCTTGCCGCCGTGCGCGAGCGAGTACCGCGCCGGATCGGAGAAGCGGCTCGGCGTTCCGTGCACGACCTCGGCGACGAGCGCGAGCGAGAGCAGCGTGCGTGCGCCGACCCCCGGTGTGGCAAGGACGTCGGTGAAGTCGACCGGCCCGCGCTCGTGCGCGGCCGCGAGCGCAGCGTGCAGCCGTCGCATCACGACGTCGCGCGACGTCATGTGATGACGCATCGGCAGGCGCATGTACGGCGAGCGAGCGGTGGCGCCGAGATCGGCGGCAGCGGCGCGCGCCGCGTGCGTCTCCGCCGTGCCGGGGAAGGGGAGCACCGCCTGCGCCGTCTCTTTCTCTTTCCGAGCGCGAGGCGCGTGCTCCTCGATGCGCGCGAGCTCCGCCATGATCCGGTCCGGGCCCTCCTTGATCAGCTCGACCTGCGCGCTGCGAACGCGCCTTGCGCGCGCGTCGACGAGGTTCACGATCTCGCCGACGGGCTCGCCCTCGATCGCTGCATGCGGCTCCTCGACGAAGCTCTCGAGGCCTTGCGAGAGCCAGTGATAACGGCGCGCGAGCTTGCGGTTGCCGTTCATGCCCTGCTGCACGACCGTCCAGCGGCCCTCTTTGGTAACGAAGAAGCCGTGCAGATAGAGCTCGAAGCCGTCCTGCACGCATGCGCCGTCGACCTTCGCGACCAGGCGGCTGTCGGCCGCGAGCTTCGCGCCGTCGAGGCCGGTGCGCTCGCCGACGTACGCGAGCTCCTCCGGCGTCTTCCGCGAGTGCCGGCCGCGACCCCCGCACACGTAGATGCCGAGCTCGTCCGCGATCGGCGTGAGCCCGCGCTTCAAGGCGCCGATGACGCTCGTCGTGATCCCCGACGAGTGCCAGTCCATGCCCATCACGCAGCCGAGCGACTGGAACCAGAACGGATGCGCGACGCGGCGCAGGAATTCGTCCCGTCCGTACTCGAGGACGATGGCCTGCGTCAGCACGGAGCCGAGCGCCGTCATCCGGTCCGCCAGCCAGCGCGGGACCGAGCCTCCATGGAGCGGCAGATCGGCGCTCCCGGTCCGCGCCATCAGTCGGCCTCGTCGGGCACGCCGCCGCCCATGCGCGCGAGGTCCTCCTGGCGCACCTTCTCGGCGTTGAACTTCGCAGCGCGGTCGCGCATCGTCGTGAGCACCTTGTCGGCCGACGGCAGGTCGCCCTGGATCCAGCGCAGCGGATTGATGCGCGCGACGACGAAAGACCGCAAATAAGGGCTCATCAGGCCCTTCTCGCGGAGCTTCGCGATCGCGGCGGCGACCTTCTCTTCGACCTCGAGGGTGAGCTCCGCGAGCCTCTCGTGCTCGGCGATCGCGTCCCCGATCGGCGCGTCCGAGAACGTCTCCACGCGACGGAGCACGGGGTGGTACGCGCCTCCGGCGAAGCGCGGGTTCTTCTCGTAACAGATGCCGAGCGTCACGAGCGCCGGGTCCTCGAGATAGAACGAGAAGCCCTTCTCGGCGAGCGAATCGTCCTCCTCGAGGAGACCGCGATAGATACGGATGACCTCGAGCGAGCGCTCCTTCAGGTTGTGCGCCTTCTCGGTGTTGAGCGCGAGGATCTGCCACGCGACCTCGCGCGTGGGCACGACGAGCGCGGTGATCGACTTCGCGCCGAGCCGCTGCATCGCCGCGAGACGATGGCGGCCGTTCGGGGTCCAGAACCCAGAGACGCCCGGAGGCGCGGTGATCGCGATGACGGGATCGAGGAAGCGTCCCGTCTTCTCGATGACCTCGGCGAGGCGCTTGTGATGCGCGTCGCTGAGATCGCGCTGGAAGGGCGTGGGCTCGATCTTCGACGTCGGCAGCACGGCGAAGAGCATCGGATGGCCGCCGAGCGGATCGCGGAAGCGACCGACGACGGCGCCGCCCGCGTCCGCGACGTGCTGCTCGAGCTTGGTGAGCGCGGGGTCCCCGGCGCCGTCGATCACGCAACCCATCGGATCGAGGCCGGCTGACTGCGCCTCCTTCTTCCGCGGGGTCTTGCGGCGTGCAGGGGCCTTCGGCTTCTTCGGGGCGTTGGGCTCGCGTGCGGAGGAGGCGCGCTTCTTGCTGGCCATCGCGACCTTTCTTAGCACGCTCGCTCTGCGCGTCCCGTGCTCGCGCTTTACGATTCTTTACCCCCAGGCAGCGCGACCAGAGGCCCCTCGGAGAGCATCCCTACAGGCAGACTTTCTAGGAGAAAACGACGATGGCACTCTGTTCGATCGCAATCGCAGCGGGAATCCTGGGTGTGGTGGGGCTCGTGAAGGGACTCGTCTTCCGGCGCCGATTCGGTCACCTCGCGTTCGCGGGTGGGCCGTGCGGCAGCGGGGGCTACGGCGGCCACGAATGTGGAGGCCGCGGCTTCCGCAAATGGGGACGTGGCGGTCACGGCGGCGGCATCGGCGGGAGCTTCTGGATCCGCATGCTCTTTGCTCGGCTCGATACGACGCCCGGGCAGGAGCGTGAGATCCGCGCCGCGCTCGAGGAGCTGCGCGAGCGCGGTCGGGACGCGAAGTCCGGAATGCTCGAGACGCGCGAGAGCCTCGGTCGCGCGATCGGCGGCGAAACGTTCGACGACTCGGCGTTCGAGGCGGTGAGCGCTCGCGTCGACGCGACGTCCGAGAAGATGAAGGACGCGCTCGTCTCGGCGTTGAAGCGCATCCACGCAGTCCTCGATCCGAAGCAGCGCGAGCGCCTCGCGGATCTCGTCACGAAGGGCGCGTTCGGACGGTGGGGCCGCGGCGGCGGCGGATACGGCGGTCCGTATCGCGGCGGCGCAGAGCTCTGACCAAGCAGGAGCGGTGATCGAGTGCGCCAGCGTCAGCGCGAAGCCGACGCGACGACGGGCGGAGGCGCCGTCGTCGCGGTGTCGCGCACGAGCCCCATCAGCTCGGCGACGCCGTCGCGATAGCGGTGCCAGCGCGCGAGGCCGTCCATGCACGTATCGACCACGGTCTTCGCGACGGCGTCGTCGTGCGTGTGATCGAGGACCATGCGCCACGCGTCTCCGCGATGGCCACCCTCGACGTCGCCGTGCGCGCGAACGAGATGCATCGCCTCCGGCGGGCAGCCGTAGTGCACGACCAACGGATGACGCATGACCGCCGCGTCGCCCTTCGCCCGCGTGTACGTTCCGGCGAGCTCGCTGCGCTCGTTCACGCTGCCCTCCACGAAGATCGTGAGCAGTGCCGTCGCCGCCTGCCAGGGCGCCTCGATCGACTTCGTGCGCAGCCAGTCGCGGTAGGTCCGCGCCGACGCATGGAGCTCGGGCTCGATCGCCTTGTCCTCGAACTGCGCGCGCGCGAAGCCGAGGCCCTCCATCATCCGCAGGAACAGCTCGGGATGCGGCGCCGACTTCGATAGCCCGCCGGTCTGCTCCTCGTAGATGTTCTCCGCGAGCGCGCGGCGCACGTCGATGAGATCGGGGACCTGGCCGAGGACCCGAGCGAGCAGCACCGGGAAGTCGCGCACGTACGTCGCGTACTCGTGCCGGAAGTGGACGAGCAGCTGCGCACGCGAGAGCCCCGGCCGCGTGAACGACGGCCAGGCCCAGTGGTGCTTCTGGTCCATGATCGCGAGGAGACGGTCGACGGTGGGATGCGAGAGCGGAATCACGACCTGATCGTGACACCCGCGTCCGCCGCCGTCACGTTTTCGGGATCCCGGCGGACTACTGGAACAGCGCCGTCGCCACCGACACGGCCCAGGTCATGTAGAGCCCGACCACACCGGCGAGGAACACCGGGACCGCAGCGCGACCGACGAGCGTCGCGGCCGGCGAGTCCCACGCGGAGCCCTCGAAGCGCCGCACGTACGCCGCGCGCGCCTGCCGCTGCAGGCGCGTCTCGACCGGCGGATCCATCGCGACGGGGGGGAGCTGCCGCAGCGCGGCGAGCAGCGGATCGTCATCGAGCTCGGCTTTGGGGTCGTGCGGTGCGGTCATGTCGTCTCTCCACGGGGCGACTTCACGCCCATTGCTCGTTCCTTCTTCTGGAGGCTCTCCATCTTGTCTGCGAGCTGCGCGCGTGCGCGGCTCAGCCGCTGCCTGAGAGCATCGTAGGAGAGCCCGAGCATTCGCGCGACCTCCTCCTGATCCATGCCTTCGACACCCACGAGCAGGAGCACCTCGCGCGACGCGAGCGGCACGTGCTGCAGCGCGGTCTCGAGCAGTGCGATGGCCCGGGCGCGCTCGTGCTGCGTCTCGGGGGTCGAGTCGGCGGCCGCCGAGCTCACGACCTCGAGCCCGAAGGTCACGAGGCGGCTGATATCGAGCATCGCCCAGCGCCGGTGGCTCATGAAGGCGTTGCGCGCGATCGTGAAGAGGAACGGCGCGAGCGTCGTGTCCTCGCGCAGCCCCGGCGCCGCCTTCGCCAGCTTGAGCCACGTCTCCTGCGCGAGGTCCTCGGCGGTGTCACGCCGACCGCTGAGACGGAGCAGGAACGAGAAGACCCGCGGATGGTATGCGGAATACACGCGATCGAACGCCGTCGCCTCGCCTCGGCGGAGTCGGTCGACGAGCTCGCGATCGGGGAGGGTGTCGTCGGTCACGCTGACGAGAACGCCTGACCGACGAGGCTGTGACAAGAAAAATACTCCGAAAATCCTTGTCACAGCGCGCGCGGAGCGGCGTTATGGCGGGCATGTGGACGCTGATTCGAAACGGCGGGGTTCCCCCGATGATGTTCATCCTGGTCTTCGGCCTCCTCGGCCTCGGATCGGCGTTCTACTTCGCGGTCCGCGCGCAGCGACGTTCCCTCGGGTTCATCAAGAGCATTTCGCAGGCGGTCCTCTTCGCGACGCTCGCGGCGACCGCAGCGGATCTCGGCGCCACGCTCTACGCGGCCGAGAAGGCGTGGGAGAAGCCCGGCGGAGGCCCGGTCCACGCCGCTCACATGATCGTCGAAGGCTTCGCGGAGTCGACGAGCCCCGGGATCCTCGGCTTCTCGTTCCTCGCGCTCACGTCGATGCTGACGGCCGTGGGGCGACGCCGCCTCGACGAACGCGAGAGCGCGGGCTGACGCGCGAGCGCCTCGCCGCAGCGGCGAGACGCGACGGCGTTCGCAGGTCGCCAACGCCTTGCAGGTTCCTGCTCGGTCTGCCGGAAAGCTCCTCCGTTTTCCTCGGTGTCGGCCGGTGGTGCGCACCTTGCACACGCGCCGGCCATGAAGGCACTCACGTACCGCGCGCCGTCCCGCATGAAGGTGATGAACAAGCCGGACCCGCGGATCGAGCATCCGAACGACATCGTCCTGCGGGTCACGCGGGCGGCGATCTGCGGCTCGGACCTGCACCTCTATCACGGGCTCGTGCCCGACACGCGCGTCGGCACGACGTTCGGGCACGAGTTCACCGGCGTCGTCGAGGAGGTCGGTCCGAGCGTGACGTCGCTGGCAAAGGGCGATCGCGTGGTCGTGCCGTTCAACATCGCGTGCGGCACATGCTTCTACTGCGCGCGCGGGCTCACGAGCGTGTGCGAGAACACGAACCCCTCGAACGAGATCGTCGGCGGCGCGTTCGGCTTCTCGCACATGACCGGCGGCTACGACGGCGGCCAGGCGGAGTACGTGCGCGTGCCGTTCGCCGACGTCGGACCCATGAAGATCCCCGACGACATGCACGACGAGGACGTCCTCTTCCTCTCCGACATCCTGCCGACCGGCTATCAGGCGGCCGAGATGGGCGACATCAAGGAGGGCGAGACCGTCTGCGTGTTCGGGGCCGGGCCCGTCGGTCTCATCGCGGCGAAGTGCGCGTGGTTGATGGGCGCGGGACGCGTCATCGTCGTCGACAAGGTCGACTACCGCCTCGAGGTCGCCCGACGCTGGTCCAACGCCGAGACCGTCGACTACAAGCGTGAAGGCAACGCGCATGTCGTCGATCGCCTGCGGCGCATGACCGACGGACGCGGTCCGGACGTATGCATCGATGCGGTCGGCTGCGAGGCCTCCGGCTCGATCCTGCAGAAGGCGCTGGGGACGCTCATGCTCCAGGCCGGCGCCGCGACCTCGATCGACTGGTCGATCAACGCCGTCCGCAAGGCGGGAACCGTGGTGCTCATCGGCGTCTACGGCCCGCCGTTCAACATCGTGCCGATCGGCACGGCCATGAACAAGGGCCTCACGATCCGCACCGCCCAGTGCAGCGTGAAGCGCTACATGCCGCATCTCCTCGAGCACATCCGCGCAGGCCGGATCGACCCGAAGGGGATCATCTCGCACCGCCTCCGGCTCGAGGACGGGCCCGACGCGTATCGCATGTTCGCGAGGAAAGAGGACGAGTGCGTGAAGTGCGTGCTCATCCCGAACCACGCCGCCTGAAGCGGCGGAAAAATCCCAAGAGCGAGACGGAGAAGATCCATGCAAAATACACATGCGAACGTGGTCGGATGGGGCGTCGACGCCCGGCGCGACGACCGCCCCGGCGTACCGCGCGAGAAGGTGCCGCCGCAGAAGGTCGGCAACGCTCACTGGTCGAGGCCCGAGCAGCAGCGGGACCTCCCGCCGGCCGCGATCGAGAGGCAACGCGAGGTCACGCCGGTCTACGGCACGGTCGCGCCGCCGAGAGCGCTGAGCGGGCTCCTACGCCGGATCGCGTATCGCGCCCCGGACTACAAGACGCGGCGCTGGCTCTTGCTGATCCTTGCCGATCGCATCGACGTGATCGAGAGCGCGATCGTCCCGGCGGCGGTCGTGCTCGTGGCCGCAGGCGCTCTCGGCGTGGCGGGATATGTCGGGCTCCGCGCGTATCGCGAGTAATCTTCCGGAGCGATGCGTGGTGGCCCGGACGTAGCTGCGCCGAGCGCCGAGATCAGCGAGCGATCGCTCGCGCTCCTGCTCGGGTCGCTCACGGCGTTCGCGCCGCTCTCGATCGACATGTATTTGCCGAGCCTGCCGGCGATCGAGCGGGACCTCGCGACGACGCCGAGCTCGGTCCAGCTCACGCTGGCGGCGTTCTTCGCGGGGCTCGCCGTCGCGCAGCTCGCCTACGGCCCGCTGTCCGATCGCTTCGGTCGCAAGAAGCCGCTGGTCATCGGTCTCGCGGTCTACGCCGCGGCGTCCATCGGGTGCGCGCTCGCACCGAACATCGAAGCGCTCATCGCGCTGCGGTTCCTGCAGGCGGTCGGCGGCGCGGCGGGCGTGGTGCTCGCGCGCGCCGTCGTTCGCGATCTGCGCTCGGGAGCCGAGGCGGCACGGCTGCTCTCTCTGCTCATGCTCGTCATGGGCGTCGCGCCGATCCTCGCGCCCCTCGCAGGCGGATGGCTCCTGCTCGTCGGGTCGTGGCGTCTCACGTTCGGCGTGCTCGCGGTCATCGGGCTGACGTGCCTCGCGGTCGTGCCTCGCGCGCTGCCCGAGACGGCGACGCGCCGGCTCGAGCGCCTGGACGTGCGGACCATCGGCCGTCAGATCCGCGAGCTCGCGCGCGACCGCGATTTCGTCTCGTATGCGCTTGCCGGAGCCTTCTCGCAGGCCGGCATGTTCGCGTACATCGCGGGCTCGCCGTTCGTGCTCATCGGGATGTTCCATGTCTCGCCGCAGGCGTACGGATGGATGTTCGGCGCGAATGCCGCCGGTCTCATCGCGGCGTCGCAGCTCAACCGGCGCCTCCTCGTACGCAGCACGCCGTCGCGCGTGCTCGGCCGCGCGACGGTCATAGCGGTGCTCGCGGGCGTCTCGTTGCTCGCGCTCGCGGTCGCCGGCATCCAGCTCCTGCCCGCCGTGCTGGCATCACTCTTCCTCTTCGTGGCGACGCTCGGCTTCGTCGGTCCCAACGCGACGGCCATCGCGATGGAGCGCCATCGCGAGCGCGCCGGCCTCGCGTCGGCGGTGCTCGGGTCGAGCCAGTTCGTCATCGCGGCGATCGCGGCCGCGGTCGTCGGCATGGCGAACGAAGGAACGATGCGCCCGATGGCGGCGGTCATGGCGACGTGCGCCGTGCTCGGGTATGTCGCTGCGCTCGCCGGTCGGAGAGGCGCGAAGCCTGGTGCTATGGTGGACGTGGATGGCGAAGAGGGCCCGCACGGAGCGACGTGAGGCGGAGCGTGATGCAGCGAAGCTCGCGCGAGCAAGGATGAAGCTCGCCGCCCTCGAGCCGGGCGGCGCGCCCGATCGGCCGATCGAGGTGGCGAGCGCGTCGATCATCGAGCCTCATGCGTCGAGCATGCCGTGCGCAGCGTGCGGAGCGCAGGGGCTCCGTGTCGAGGAGCACGTCGCGCTCACGCTACCGGAGCAGGGGAGCGAGCCGGCGCGGCGCCTGCGCGCCGTCCACGTCACGTGTCAGCGCTGCGGAACGCGCCGCGAGGTGTTCTTCCGCATTGGCACCGTGCTGCCGAGCTGAGCGCCTCAGGGAAACGCGAATGTCGCGTCCGCGCCGGCGTCACTCGCCTTTGCGTCGACGAGCTGGAGGAGCTGCTTTCGGCGCTGGAGCACGCCCGCGAGCGCCTTCTCGGAGAGCAGCGGCACGCCGGCGGTCTCCTCGCCGAGCGCGCGCTTCATCGCGCCTTCGTCGAGCTCCTTCATCTCGTCGATGAAGCTGCGCGAGAACTTGTCGACGCCGTCGAGGAGCTTCTCGTTCCGCTCGAGGCCCTCGCGCGGCGGCACGTCGAAGAACGCGCCGTCGTTGTCGATGAAGAGGAGCGTGCCGCTCGGCTTGTCGATCCCGACGTTGCCGCCGCTCCAGCGGTCCCAGTTCGCCGTGACGAAGTCGAACGCGACGAGCGTGCTGATCTGACGCGCGAGCTCCTTCTGATCGTCGGGGATCGTCTCGCCTCGACGGAGCCACTGCTTCCACTGCACGGACAGCGGAGCGCGCTCGAGCTCGAGGAACGCGAGCCCGTCGATCCAGGGCACGAGCGCGCCTTTGACGACGCCGCCCTTCACGATCATCTCGCCTCCGCCGTTCGCGGCCGAGAGCGCGCTCGCCTCGAACGTCCGGAAGTACGCGCGCGGCACGTTCGGGATCCCGAGCGCGACGCCGAGCCTGCGCGCGGCGATCTCGCCCCTGTACCGAACGGGCCCGCGCCGCGAAGCCGGCTTGAACGCCGCCTTCTTCCCGGTCGAGAGCTCCACCTTGAAGACGACCGACGTGTGCCCGATCGCCTTCGCCACCTTCGGAACCCCGGTCAAATAGGCCGATTCGTCATCGCCGGCATCGACGACATTCGTCGCCGTCGACGCGCTGGGCTCTGCCCCCCCCTCTCCCGCTTCGGGAGAGGGGGCTGGGGGGTGAGGCCCCTCTCCCGCTTCGGGAGAGGGGGCCGGGGGGTGAGGCCTCGAGCACCCCACGACCACGATCGCGACGAAGACGCTAAACCGCCGAGACACGCTCGACGAACGCCTTGATGCGCGCCCCGACCAGCTCGGGCTGCTCGATCGGCGCGACGTGCGTCCCTGCGGGGACGACGAGGAGCTCGGAGCCGGGGATCTGCTCGGCCATCCACGTCGACAGCGAGCCCGGCGTGAACGTGTCCTTCTCGCCCGCGACGATCAGCACGGGGACGTCGATCTGCGCGAGGTACTCCTCCGCGCTGTGATCGCCCGCAGCGCGCAGCATCTTCAGGAACATCGAGAAGTCGACGTGAGTCATGTGCTTCAGAAACGGCAGCATGTCCTCGCGCCGGACGTTGTCCGGGTCGACGTCGCCGGCGAGCATCGCCGCACGGAAGGCCATCTCGGGCGGGATGCGTGACCAGATCGCGCGCACGAGATCCGGCTGCTTGTCGACCACGCTCATGAGCTTCGGGAGGATCGCGTCGAGGATCGGCATTCCGCGGAACGACTGCGTGACCTTCCCGTAGCTCCCGCAGAGAAGGACGATGCCCTTCACGTGCTCGGGGAAGAGGCGCCACTCCTCGAGGCATACCTGCGTGCCCATCGAGTGCCCGAGCAGGACACACGGCGGATCGCCGACGTGCTTCCGCACGGCATGGAGATCACGTGCGTGCTGGGCGATGTCGATCTTCGTCGGATCCGCGGGCGCGCCGCTCCGACCATGACCGCGGTAATGCCAATGGGTGACGTCGCAGAATTCCGCGAGCTCACCCCATAAGTACTTCCAGATGAAGCCGTCGCAGAGGATGCCGTCACAGAAGAACGCGCTCACGCGCGCGGTCCCGCTCCGGGCAGGCTTCTTTCGGACGAACAGGCGTGTGCCGTCCTCCGCAGCGACGGTCTCGTGAGTCTCGGAGGGATCGGGCGCGCCGCCCGAAGGCGGCGCGATCGACGGTGGTCGAACGCTTTCGCTCACGAAACGTTCTCCCTGACGCTCCCCAAGCCTGCCGCTCAGGCCTCGTCGTCGTCGTCGCCGCCGTCGACCTCGTTGACGCTCGGGAGCTTCTTGATCTCCAGGCGCGAGATCTTCCACGCGCGCTGGACGACCCAGGACAGCGAGCGATCGAGGCGGGCTGCCTCTTCCTTGATCTCCTGGAGCATCGACTCGGGGAAGTAGAGACTCTGCTTCCTCTTGTCGGTCTTGGAGCTCTCGGTGCGCAGGTTCGAAATCGAGTCCTTGTCGTTCGCCAAGGCAGGCCTCCCGTTAGATGAAACGCATGGTGCGCTTGCGTAGGCCCTTCGATTACTGCTGGTACTCCCTCGGGAATATCAGCCGTGCGGGGCCTCCGCTCCGACAATGATCCACTTCTGGAGCGGATCCGTCCAGGCTTTTATCGAGGCAATGGGCTGGTAGGCTGCCGCGGGTGAAGTATCTCCGCCGCGTCCTTCTCCCCACGGTGGCTGCGTTCGCGGGCGGTCTCGCCCTCGGGGGCATGCGTGCCGAGGCTACACCCGAGGCTCAGAACCCCTATCAATCCGTGGGCCAGCTCGGCCGTGTCCTCGTCCAGATCGAGAACAACTACGTCGATCCGGTGGAGCGCGGGAAGATCGTCGAGGGGGCCATCAAGGGCATGGTCGAGAACCTCGACCCTCATTCCTCGTATCTGCCGCCCGACGAGTGGAAGCAGTTCCAGAGCGACACCGAGGGCAAGTTCGGCGGTGTCGGGCTCGAGGTCGACGGTCGCGGCGAGAAGCTCGTCGTCATCGCGCCGATCGAAGGCTCACCGGCACAGCGCGTCGGCATCAAGAGCGGCGATCAGATCATCGCCGTCGACGGCGAGGACGTCGTGACTCAGCCGCTCGACAAGGTCGTCAAGAAGATGCGCGGCGCCGCGGGCACGAAGGTGAAGATCACGATCCACCGCGAGAGCGGACGCGGCACGGCGGCCGCGGGCGCACCGGACTCGGGGATCGCACCTTCGCCTCCGATCAACGGCGACGCGCGCGACGGCGGAGCGTCGAGCGGCGGCGGCGAGCGCACCGGCCAGACGCTCACGTTCGAGGTCACGCGCGAGGTCATCCACGTCTCGAGCGTCAACTACAAGCTCCTCGAGGGCAACGTCGGCTACATCCGCATCAAGCAGTTCCAGGAGCGCGCGCACGCCGAGATGATGGCCGCGACCGCGAAGCTCCGCGCCGAGGCGAAGACCGGCACGCTCACGGGCATCGTCCTCGACGTGCGCTCGAACCCCGGCGGTCTCGTCGACGAGGCGACGGAGATCGCGGACGAGTTCATCTCGGCCGGCGGCATCTACTCGATGCGCCACCGCGGCGAGGTGATCGAGGACCTGAAGGCGCGCAGCGGCGGAGCCTTCGCCGACATCCCGTGCGTCGCGCTCGTGAACGAGTGGAGCGCGAGCGCGAGCGAGCTCCTCGTCGGCGCGCTCCAGGACAACAAGCGCGCGACGGTCGTCGGCGCGAACACGTTCGGCAAGGGGAGCGTCCAGTCGATCCTCCCGCTGCCGAGCGGCGCCGGGCTGAAGCTCACGACGGCGCGCTACTACACGCCGAGCGGTCACGCGATCCAGGCGGACGGCATCCATCCGGACGTCGTGATCGAGTCGGGCACGAAGGGCCCGCAGGAGGCGCCGAAGGTCACGCGCGAGCGCGACCTGCCGGGCCACCTCGCCGCCGAAGGACCGCAAGGAGGCGCCGCGCCCCGCGATGCCGGTGCGGTGGTGATCGACGGCGGCAACGCCGATCTCGTGAGCGGCATGCTCGCGCGCGACGTGCCCGTCGATCCGTCGTCGTCGACGGACGTCGTCCTCCGCGTCGGCTACCAGATGCTCAAGGCGCAGATCGCGACGCGAACGACGTTCACGAAGTGAGCTCGTGCGCGCTTTCGACGCCTAGTCGTCGCTGCGCAGGACGATGGCGGCGTGCACGAGCGGCATGAGCAGGATGAACGTCACGGCGACGAGCGCGAAGCTCACCCACGTCCAGTCGCCGGGCGGACCGATGCGCGCGAGCGACGCGAGCATGATGACGATGCCGAGCACGGCGTGCGACCGTGACGGCGCGCTCCACACGAGCGCGCTCGTCGTGACGGCGAGCGCCGCGCAGCCGACCGCGAGCAGGCTCTTCCAGCTCCAGGGCACGGGGTTGCCCTTGAACCAACCAACCAGAGCGAAGGCGGTGAGGGCGCTGAAGAAAAGCAGCGCCATCGACGCGATCAACGCGGCTCGCCTGGAAGCCCTTTCGTCCACCGGAGTGTGGCCAGTGTACTACAACCCGGCCGTTGCAAGCCGCTCATCCACGCACGCGGATCGCGTACGTGAGCTTGGCGACGCTCTTCAGCACGTTCGGCACGCGCTTGAACAGGTTGATCGACGGCGGCCGCTTCTCGATCACGCGAACGGGGATCTCACGCGTGCGCACGCCGCCACGATCGGCGCGGATCACGAGCTCGCTCGCGAAGACGTCCTTGTCGACGAGGCAGGAGCGCACGACGTCGAGCAGCGCGACGCGGCGGAAGGCCTTCAGGCCGTGCGTGTCGGTGCCGCGGAAGCCGAGGAGCAGCTTGAGCATCGTCGAGTACGCGATGCTCGCGGCGTGACGGATCGCAGGGCGATCGTCCTCCGCGCCGGCGACGAGCTTCGAGCCGATCACGAGGTCGGCCTCGCCGGTCTCGAGGATCTCGACGGCGCGGCGGTGGAAGTCGGCGTCGCAGAGGTCGATCTCGTCGCACAGGACGAGCGTGCCGCGCGCGAGCAGGATGCCCTGCTTCAGCGCCTTGCCGTAGTTCGGCTCGCCGATGCTGATGATCTTGACCTGTCCGCCCTCGGCGCCGCCGTACTTGTTGGCGAGCTCCTGGCCGATCTCGACGGTGCGATCGCGCGAGCCGTTCTCCGCGAGGATGATCTCGTAGCTCCAGCCCATCGGCTGGAGCCGCTCGCGGAGATCGACGACCGCAGCGTGGAGGATCGCCTCCTCGTTGTAGACGGGGATGACGATCGAGATGCGCGGAGCGGTCCGCGACTGCGGATCTTCGCTGCGATCATCTCGCGACGGCGGTGCGGACTTGGGGGCGTTGGCCATTGCGGTCGAGGCGAACGAAAGCGTGAGTCGTCTTAGTACGGTTCTCACTGTGTCGCCAAGCCGGCAGTGTCGTAGTAGGGTCCCGCCCGCGATGAAATCCCACGTTTTCCCGCTCGTTCTGTCGTTTGGGCTCGGTGTTTCGATGCTGGGCGGTTGCGGGAAGGACCAGCCCAAGAAGCCGGTCGACGAGCCGAAGAAGACGACGCCGGTCCCGTCGGACATGGTCTTCAACGATTTCGTCCCGAGCGGGGGAGGTGGCGGCATCGTCGGCGTGAAGACCGACGGCGGCATTCCGGAGGGCGGAATGGCTGCCGCGGAGCAGCCCGGAACGGGCGGAGCTCCGGGAGAGCCGGGCGCCGGCGGGCCGGACGAGGGCATGAAGCTGCACGTCACGGAGCCCGGCGCGGAGCCCCGCGCTCCGCGCAAGTACACGTTCGTCGCGAACCGCTCGGACAAGCGCTTGATCACCGTGCGTCAGAGCGCGGGCCGCGAGGGCGGGGGACCCGCGCAAGAGGCGGCGTTCGCGCTCACGGCGGACTTCGTCCCGAAGCAGATCAAGCCCACGGCGACGAAGTTCGAGCTCAAGGTCCTGAAGGTCGATCTCCCGGACGCGCAGGGCGCGCAGAAGGCTCAGGCCGCCGCGCAGCTCGCGGCGTTCAAGGGGCTCACCGGGCAGTTCGACATCACGCCGCGCGGCGAGATCGGCGAGGTCGACTTCAAGGCCGACGAGCGCATGAACGGTCCCGGCGCCGACGTGATCATCCAGAGCCTGCAGCAGGCGCTCGAGCTGCTCGTCCCGCCGTTCCCGTCGGAGCCGATCGGCGTAGGCGCGAAGTGGGAGCGCAAGGTCGAGCGCAAGGAGCGCGGCCAGGAGAACGCGGCGAAGCACTCGTTCACGCTGAAGGAAGTGTCCGCCGACGGCGGCGTGGTGACCGCCGACGTCGAGGTGTCGGTGCCGAAGCATCCATTCCAGCAGCGCGGCGTGCCGCCGGGAGCGACCGAAGAGGTGAAGGGCACGGGCTCGTACACGTACGCGTTCAAGCTCGATCACATCTCGACGAAGGTCGAAGGCGACATGACCATCGTTCGCAAGATCGAGCTCGTCGATCCCAAAGGCGCGAAGCAGTCCGACACGACGGTCATCAAGCTGAAGAATCGGCTCGAGCCCGCAGGCGCGGGCGGCGCGGCGCCGACCTCGACGCCCGCTCCGAAGCCCTAAATCACCGAGCGCGATTCTCGTACCTCGAATCTTGCTCGGTGATTTAGTTCCTACCCTGGTGGGACTTCGTCCCCTCGCTCGCAGGCTCGCGAGCCTCCCGGGACTCGCCTTCGGCGAACCGTGCTTCGCACGGACGAGACTCGACTCTCGCGCTCTCGTCGTGCGCAGCACGACTTCGCCGCAGGCGATGGGGGAGGATCGTTGCGCGCAACGAGGGGGCCTACGGCCCCACCTGAGTAGAAGCTAAAGGGACGAGCACGATTCGAGGGACGAGAATCATGCTCGTCCATTTAGCGCTTCTGCCAGAACAGGAACGTGTGGCGGCGCTCGCGGA
>JAQBQJ010000291.1 GCA_028287065.1 Labilithrix sp.
CCACGCGACGTGTCCGTCGGGCCGAATCAACACGGCCGTGGGAGCAGGGACCGCGCCGAGCACCGGGAGCTCCCACACACCCGTGTATCGAGCGTCGACCTGCTCCACCCGATCCCTCCACGGAGCAATGTCGAGGGCGCCGGGCTCACCGAGATTGAGCAGTGCCGGCCTCGCATCGTGCAGCAGGGTGAACACCCGCCGTGGGCCGCTCTCGGTGACCACGTCGAGATCGGGCATGCGGCGCCCGAGCAGCGGGTGTCCCTCGCCGAGGTCGTAATGAATGTCCAGACCAGACATCATCGCGGCGTATCGCTTGCGAGGCTCGTCCATCTTCAACAGCTCGGACATGGTCTCGCGCAAGGCCTTCATCCGTTCGTCGCCGCGGTTGAGCGCCGTTTGCGCCAGGGTGCTCTTGAGCACGCGCGCACCGATCGGGTGCCGCTCGGCCTGGTAGGTATCGAGCAGGCTCTCCGGCGATGTGCCTTTGACCACCTGGGCCAGCTTCCATCCCAAGTTCACGGCGTCCTGGACACCGATGTTGAGTCCTTGTCCGCCTGCCGGGGAATGCACGTGCGCCGCGTCGCCGGCCAGGAGCACCCGTCGCTCTCGGTAGGACGCCGCCTGCCGGGCGGAATCGGTGAACCTCGAGAGCCACGTGACGTTGTGAACACCGTAGTCGGTCCCGTAGAGGGCGATGAGCGCCTCGCGAAGGTCGCTCAGAGTCGGCTCGTCGCCTTGCCTTACGTGCGGCTCGCACAACACCACCCGCACGCGCTTCCCGTCCTCGAGCTTGCCGAGGCCGTTGACGCCCTTTTCGCTACGGCGGATGCCAAACGAAGGCTCGCCGGTCATCTCGACCTCGGCAATCAAGTAGCTGGTGGAAGGATCCCACCCGGCGAAGTCGATACCGGCTTTCTTGCGGATCAGGCTGCGACCGCCGTCGCATCCGACGAGGTACTTCGCCCGCAACGAACGGCCGTCGGAGAGCTCGACGTCGACGCCGGTGTCGTCCTGGGCAAAGCCCGTCACCTCACGTTCGCGATAGATCGGTACCGCCAGCTCGTCGACCCAGGCGGCGAGTATGCGCTCGATGCGCTCCTGGAACAGCGCGAGCCCGTAGTTGTGGCGAGTCGGAAAATCACTGATGTCGAGCGGGACCATCGCGAACCCTGCGACCTGAGCGACCTGTCCTTGCGAGAGGAAACGATCGGCGATTCCACGCTGATCGAGCACCTCGATGGTGCGTGAATGCAGACCGCCTGCGCGCGAGCCCTCGAGGTCCTGGCTTTCGCGCCGCTCGACGATGGCGACGTCGACGCGCGCCAATGCGAGCTCGCCCGCCAACATCAGCCCCGTCGGACCTCCTCCAGCGATCACCACTTCATGCTTCGTCATGGCGACGACTGTGCGGCATGCCCCGGGTCTTGCCGCAAGCCCCTATGCCTGGCATAAGTTGGAAGTGGAGAGGGACGGGAGTCGCGCTCCTCTTCTCGTTCCGTGCCTGCCCGCTCTCAGCGGACGACGGCGATCTGAAAATCCGAAGTCTCGAGCGTGAGGCGCAGGCGGATCCAGAGCTCGACGTAGGCTTCCATGGCGCGCGCGGCGGCGATGCCGCCGAGATCGATGAAGCGATGCCAGCCGAAGGTACCGAGGAGCGCCTCCACCGCGCGCTTCGCGGACGCGTCGTCGCCGGCGAGAAGCAGGTCGTGCTCGCCAGAGGCGACGCGTGCGGGGTCGACCATGACGTTGCAGTTCATCGTGTTCAACGCCTTGACGACGCGCGTGCGCGGGAGCGCCCGTTGGATACGCTCGCCGACGGACTCGGCCTCGACGATCACCCTTGGTGCTTTGCCCTTCTCGAACGCGAGCGGGTTCGACACGTCGACGAGGACCTTCTCGGCAAGGTTCGCTTCGCCGGCGCTGGCAAGCGCGTCGAGGGAGGCGACGCCAGCGGTGCAGTTGAAGATGATCTCGCCGAAGCGCGCGGCGTTCGCGAACGTGCCGTAGCGGGCGCCGGAGCCAGCGGCGGCGACCCACGCGACGGCGTTGGGGTGGGCGGCGTCGCGCGAGCCCATGGAGACCGCATGGCCGAGCGCGACGAGCTTCTTGCCGACGGTTTGGCCGACGATTCCGGTTCCGAGAACGGCGATGTTCATGCCATCAGATTGGGCTCGGAAGATTCGTTCGTGAACCCCTAGAATGTCGATGGGGCTATGAAGGAGATGGTGGTAATCGGCGAGCTGCATGTCTTCGTTGCCGTCGCGGAGAAGCGGAGCTTTACCCGAGCGGCGAAGGCGCTCGGCATCTCGCCGTCGGCGGCGAGCCAGGCGGTCGGACGGCTCGAACGAGACCTCGCGACGACGCTGTTCGTGCGCACGACGCGGAGCGTGAACCTGACCGACGCAGGCGCGCGGTTGTTCGAGCGCGCGAGGCCGGCGGTGACCGAAGCGCTGGCCGCGATGGACGAGGTAGCGCTGCTCGGCGCGCGGCCGCGGGGATGGTTGCGCCTCAGCGTGCCGCGGATCGCGTCGCGGGCGGGCTTCGAGAGGATCCTCGCAGTGTTCGCGGCGGAGTACCCGGAGGTGAGGGTCGAAGCGGTCGTAGACGATCGGCGCGTCGACATCGTGCGTGAGGGATTCGACGCCGGCGTTCGATCGCGGGAGTCGACGGAGAAGGACATGATCGCGGTGCGTCTGACACCGCCGATTCGTTTCGTCGTGGTGGGGTCAAAGCGTTACTTCGCGAAGCGCGGACGCCCGAAGCATCCGCGCGACCTGGTGGACCACGCGTGCCTCGGCTGGCGTCCGCTTGGCGCGACCGCGGACTACCGGTGGGAGTTTACGCGGCGCAACCGCGATTTCGACGTCGCGGTGACGGGCCCGATCGTATCGAACGACGCCGACATGCTCCTCGCGTGCGCGGAAGCGGGCATAGGCCTCGCCTACGCGACGGAGACGGAAGTCGCGTCGAGGAAGCTCGAACGCGTCCTCGAACCGTACGCGCCATCCGTCTCCGGCCTCTTCCTCTATTACCCGAGAGCCGCGCACAGCGTGCCAAACCTGCGTGCGTTCATCACGTGCGCGCAAAAGGCCACGGCAGGCTAGCTCACGCTCACGCTCTCCACGTTCTGGGTCATTCGACCCACGGAGGGCTGAACGGCGCGCCGTCGGTCACCGCCTTTCCTCCGACCGGCAGCGCGGCAATCGCTTCGAAAGGCTGCTCCGAATGATTCGCGAGCGCGAAGAGCGTGTCGGCCGGGACGATCACGGCGTCTCCCGCGCCGAGACGGTGGTCGGTGCCGGCGATCGTGACGACCGCCTCTCCTGCCACGCCGACGAACACCTCTTCCCGTGTTACCCGATGGGCAACGCCGGCGGTCTTCGGCGCGAGCTCGATTCGCCAGACGCACGTCTCCGAAGCGCCGCGCTTCGGAGATGCAAGACCGTTCACGGTGAGGCCGCCGAGCGTGAAGACCGGCGCCTGTTCTTTGCGAATGAGGTACATGGACGTATCCTTTCCCCAGGTAATACACCCAGGTGATTAACTATGGTGAAGTATATTGATCGCGGAGACGGCAAGCGTCAAGGGGCAGCTCCAAGCAAGGCCGGCGCGGCGAGCCCGGCGGGCAAGACCGGGGAGGTGGGCGCCGAGGGGACCGATCTCGGCATCCTCCTCGCGCTCGCATTCTCGGTGTTCGCCACCGAGCTTCGCGGCGATGTTGCGGAGGCCGGCTACGACGACCTCCATCGCTCGTTCGGCTACGTCGCGCGCAATATCGTCGACGCGCCGCTCACGCTGACCGAGCTCGCGAGCCGTCTCGGGATCACGAGCCCGGGCGCGCTCAAGATCGTCCAGCAGATGGAGGACACGGGGTGCCTCGAGCGCATCCCGGACCCGGCCGACGCGCGCGCGAAGCGCCTGCGGCTCACCAAGCGGGGCCGCGCCGCTCTCGCGGCGGCGCGCGCTTTCCACGCGCGCTTCGAGGCGGATCTCGTCGAGCGACACGGCGCGCGCAAGGTGCAGGCCGTCCGCGAGGTGCTTGGCGAGATCGTCGCGCGCCACGACACCGGACGGACGCCCCTAGCTCTCCGCCCGATGTGACACGCCGAGGCCGGGCGCAGTCACAAAAGCAAACGGGAGTCTCGGAGCGTGCGCCCAGAGACTCCCGCTACTCGAACGCTAGAAAATCACTTCGGGAGCGGGATGTTCCGGTCCTTGAGCTCACCCTTCGCGTAGTCGCGGAACTTGGTGAGCGTGGGCTGCTGGCAAACGCCTTGGGCCGTGATCACGGTGACCCACTTCACGAGGTGATCCTCGAACGAAGAGATCGCCTTGTACCCGGTGGGGCCGTTGCGAAGATCACTCTGGAACTGGAAGAACCGGTACTGGAAGCCCGCCTTGCGTAGCGCGAGGTACTCGGCCGGCGGGTTCTGGAGCATCGTGCGAAGGCGGTAGTACCCCTTGGCCCAGCACTCCAGGTTCCCGGCGTTCACCGCCGCCGAGCCACCGTCGTACTTCAGCGTGCGGGGGTTCGTGGTCGGCGCAGAGAGCGTGCCGTACTTATAGGTCGCGCCGTCGGCGGTCGTGCCGATCTCCCACGCGCCGAGGTCGAAGGCGTCATTCTTTCCGAACGGCACCTCCTCGGGGATCGACGGGATCGGAGGGCACTTGCTCACGTCGACGTCGGCCGCATCCATGTCCTGCCCGTCGAGGCACCGGTCCTCCGGAGCCTGGGAGGTCGGCTTCGGCGCCGGCGCCGGCCCGGCATCGGGCGTCGCGTCGGGTGCCGGGTCCGTACCGTCCGCGGACGCCGGGGGCTGGCCCTCGGTGGGGGTATCCGCCGGCGGGTTTTTCTGGACGACGGTTTCGGTGCAGCCGACCAGAGGGATGCCCACGAAAACTGCGATGAGAAGCTTCTTCACTGGAATGCTGGCCTCCGGTAGCCCCTCGAAAGGGGACGTTTCCCTACATCGCGGATCGCGGTTTGTCGAGGGAGCGGGCGCACTTTCTTTTCCGCGCCCGTGGTTCCGACGTGTTTCGAAGCCACGGTGAATGCCGGCGACGCATCAAAACAATTCGAACCGCTGGCCCTCTCGGAGGCTCGCGAGCGGATAGAACGTCCCACGCCACGAGATCCCCCCACGCGCGTGCACCAGGATCGCCGAGCGCAGGACGAACACGAGGAGCATCACGGGACCCAGCGCGGGCACGAGCGCCGGCAAGATCGGGCGGTGGCCGCTTCGCGCGAGTCCGAGCTGCACGGCGGCAAAGGTCGCGAGGATGATCGCACCCGCGAGGCGCGTCGACGGACACGCGAGAGCGACCGCCGGGCCGACCTCCAGGTAGGCGATCGCAGTCGCCGTGAAGATCAGGCGATGCAGCCGGAGCTGCCCCACGAGCACGTAGCCGTTCTTCTCGAGGCCGCGCATCATCTCGCCCACGGAGGAATAGAAGTGGAGGGCGAGATCGCCTTGCGGGTCGAAGACGCCGCATCGCGCGCCGCTGTGCTTCATCATTTGCCCGAGCCCTTGGTCGTCGAGGATCTCGAGCTTCAGCCACTCGAGGCCGGGCGTCTTCTCGAACGCCGAGCGCCGAACCAGGCCGAAGACACCGTTGCCGATGGCGACGCGCGAGCGCGGATCGGCGACCTCCCAGATCCGGCTGGCAACGACGAGCCCGCGTACGAGGAAGGCCATGACGACGTCGAGGGCGAAGCCGCTCGACCAGATGCGCGGCATCATCGACACGAAGTCGAGGCGGCGCTCCTCCGCGGTCGCGATCACGCGACGCAAGAGCGTCGCCTCCATGTGCACGTCCGCGTCGCTGAAGAGGAGCCACTCGCCCGTCGCCCCCGCCGCACCGCGGTGCAGCGCGTGCACCTTGCCGAGCCAGCCGCTCGGAAGCTCGTCGATGCGGACGACGCGCACGCGGTCGTCGCCCGCGGCGAGACGCGCGACGATTTCGGTTGTCGTGTCCGTGGAGCGATCGTCGACGAGGACGACCTCGAGATTCGGGTAGTCGCTCGCGAGCTTGGCCTTCGTGGCGGCCTCGATCGCGGCGCCCTCGTTGCACGCAGGAACGATCAGCGACAGCCTCGGCCACTCGGCGCGAAGCGGGGCGTCGCGCGGGAGCCGGGCCATCGCGCCGCGAGCGCGTAGCGCGGCGTACACGTTCCAGAGCGCGTAGACCGCGGGCGCGCCGAGCAATGTGAGGAGCGGGATCATGGCTCGTGCGGTGGTCAGAGAGGATACCAGGGCGAGCGAGCAGACCGTGTGGGGATGGAGGACGCCGAGGCGCGTGATCTGGCTCGCGGAAGAGCGTCCACGCTTCCACGCGTACGAGGGCGCTCGTCCATTCCGCGCGCGAGCCGACGAGATGCGGAGCATGATCTTCGAGCTGCAGCCGCCTCCCGAGGCTCGCGCGCACGATGCAGAGACCAACGACTTCGACGAAGCACGGCTCACCGCCAAGCTCGATCTCCTCCGCGCGAGCGAATGGCCTGGCGAGGCCGGGCGCAATCCATTCGAGCCGATCGTCGAGATCTGGCGTCTCGGCTACGGGATGTCGGCGGTCGTCGACGATGGCGTCGTCCTCCTCGCCAACCGCACCCGCTCGGATTGCTCCGGTGGGTGACGACTCACGCACAAAGACTGGGCTCGTGGGCCGCAACTTCGACGCGACGACGACGCGGCAGACCCTGACCGCGACGTTCGACGGCAAGACGCTCGTCGTCAAAGACGCGCTCAAGTTCTCTTTTGCGCCGGCGCCCTCGAGGTGCACGGTCGGCACGACCTACTCCGCGGCCGGAGTCGCCTCGGACGTGGAGTTCGACGATCTGCGCCTCGATCTGACGCAGTGATAGCTAGACAGAACGCGGTGAAGCCGCTCGCCCTCACGAGCGCCAGGCGAGCGGAAGCCTCATGCTGCTCGGGCAGCCGTCACGAGGTGGATGAGCTGCGGTGCGCTTGTCTAGAGCTCGAGGGAAAAAGAGGCCTCCGTTCCAAGTCGCCGAAATCGCGTGTTTCCGCCGCGGTCGAGTGACGCGATTCTCCGTGTCCAATAATTATGGACGGCTTGATTGCGTGTCGCTCATTGAAGATGCACAATGTGTCCAAGAATCATGGACGACATGGCGCTCGCTCCCGCTGACGTTCTCGTTGCGATGAAGCTCGTTGCTCATCCCGACCGTGCAGCTTCGGTTCGCCAGCTCGGCGATGAGCTTGGGATGTCGAAGAGCTCGGTTGCGTACTCGCTTCGTCGCCTGAACGCGCTCGGCCTCGTGAAGGAGGAAAGTGGTGGGCGCCGCATCAACAAGCTCGCGCTGCGCGACTTCCTCGAGAACGGCGTCCGATGGGTTGCGCCGGCGAGGCTAGGCGATTTCGAGCTTGGTCTGCCGACCGCACATACCGCGGACGTGCTCGCGCGGAACTTCGTTGGTGACGCCGACCCAGTGGTCATGCCGCTCGCTCACGGTCCCGTTCGCGGTCGCGCAGTGAGCCCGCTGCACCCGCTGGCGCCGAAGGCGGCCGCGCAAGACGAGCGCCTGCATCGTCTTCTCGCGGTCGTCGACGCGCTTCGCATCGGGCGTGCTCGTGACCGGCAGGTCGCGGCGAAGGAGCTGCGTTCTTGGCTCTGACTCTGAGGGGCGAGGAGCATCGAGCGGCGATTCGCGCGGTGCTCTCCGTCTTCGGGAAGGACGCCGCACACTTCGTCTTCGTCGGCGGATGCACGCTCGGTCTGTACGCAGCCGCGCGTCCGGGCGGAGCGCCGCTCCGCGCGACGAAAGATGTAGACTGCATCTCCACGCAGGCGCCGTGGGTGCTTCAAGAAAGGACGCTCGCTCGGCTTTGTGGGGAGGGGCGCCTGACTCCTGACAAGGAGATTCAGTGCCGCTACCGCATCTGCGGAACCGACTACCTCGTCGACGTGCTCTCTCCCGAGGGCGCAAACGTCGGAGGCGTCAACGCCTGGTTCGAGCGCGCCGCCGCCCGCGCGGTGGACTACGACGCCGGTAACGGCGTACGGGTGAAGGCGGTCAGCCCGCCGTACTTTCTCGCGACGAAGCTGGTGGCTTTCGCGGACCGTGCGCCGGACGTGCAGTCGAGCGTCGATTGCGAAGACATCGTCGCCCTCGTGGCCGAAGTCGCGGACCTCGTGTCGCTCGTCGATGCGGAAGGGATGCGAGCGGACGTCGCCGCGCTTTGGAAACTCGTCTTCGACAAGTACCGCTTCGGTGTCGACGACCTACCCGACGTCGTCGACGGCCACCTCGACTCTCGCGAAGGCGAGCACCGCGCGCGCGTCGTCGAGACGCTCGAAACGCTCGCGCGCGGGTGACGTGGTCGCCGCCTCGCGGATGTGATGTCCCAAATTCCGCCGTTTGGGATCGCCTGCCCACCGCTCGAAATCGCAATCTCGTCGCGCTCGGAAGCTGAGGAGATGGCGAGCGCGCTCTGTCGCGTCCGTCGTCTCGCACGTCGAGCGATCGTTCCGTCGTGAGCCCGAGCCCGACCTGGGACGTCGGGGTGTCGCGGCTCAGGCGGCCCCCGCCAGCGCGGTCGCGCCGGCTGCGCGTTTGAGCTCGCTCGCGCCGCCGGCCACGTTCAGCGCGCCGGAGACCATCGCCTCCAGCCCGAGGAGCCACGGAAGTGCCACGGTCGCGGGCCCTGGCCAGGCGAGGATGAGGCCACCGAGGCCGACGGCTGCGACGCCGGCCATTGCGAGCAGCTCGTTGCGGCCATTACGGAGCGGCCAGCGCACGTCGCAAGCTCCGCTCGCCATCGCGCGCACGCCGCCGACGACCCGTAGCGCGCGCAGCGCGGGCACGGCGAGCACGACCGCTGCCGCTGCGAGGTCGATGACGCCGACGAGCAGGAGCGTGCTGCTCGACATTCCCGCATGCTTCGCGCGCATCGCCGCGTAGAGGCTCGAGCCGCCGTCGACGAGCAGATAGGCCACGAGGACGGCGGCGATCACTCCGCGCGACGACCACGGGTTCGCCATCAAGACGAGGCCCATGACGGCTCCGGCGATGCCGCGTCCCACGACGCCGAGCCAGAGCCGTCGCTCACGTTCGAAAGTGCTGGGGCTGTTCATGGCGCGCTCCGTTCGACGCTGGGTCTTGCATCGAGCGCGCCATCAACCATTCTTTCGCCCGGAGACACAGCCGGACAGCTGATCGAGAGCGGAGCTCATGCCGCCGGCGCGAGGACCGTCGCGAAGCGATCGCGGTTCGCTGCCGCCCAGCGCTCGAAGGACTGCGCCGCGGGATTCAGCGTGCGCGTGAGTATGACGTCGGCCTCACGCGAGAGGATGAAGCGACGGTTCAGATCGAACATCGCCGCGAGCTCCTCGGCGCCCGGGAAACCGAACGCCGCGTACGCCTCGCGCGGAATGTGCGTGTAGCGGACCTCGCGTCCGAGGGCGCGCGTGAGCACCGCTGCGTACTCGTGGCCCCGCAGCTCCTCACCGACGATGCCGACCACCTGACCGAGGAACCGCGCGCGGTCGCGGAAGATCGCGGCGACCACGGGGCCGACGTCCTCGACCGCCACGCCGGCGAGCCGCGTTTCCCCCTGCGGGAACCCGAAACCGAGCACTCCGTCGGCGCCGGCGCGCGGCGGGAAGAACGTGAGGAAGTTGTCGAAGTAGAAGGCGACGTGGACGAACGTCGAGGGGATGCCGCTCTGTCGCGCATAGGCCTCCACCTCGGCCTTCGACTCGAGGTGCGCCACGGTGATCTCGCCGCCGCTCAGCGCGAGCGACGACGGGAGCGTGCTCATGACGAGGTGGCTCACGCCCGAAAGGCGCGCCGCATCGACGATGTTCTTGCCGTGCACGATCTCGCACCCGAAGTGCTCCCAGAAGTTCGTGACGCCGAAGACCGAGTCGCAGCCCTCCATCGCGCGGACGAGCGCCGGCACGTCGGCGAGATCACCGGCCGCCACCTCGGCGCCGAGGGCGCGCAATGCGCTCGCTGCCGCCCCGCCGGCGTTGCGGGTCAGGATTCGCACCTTGCGGCCTTCGGCGAGGAGGCTGTGCGCAACGCCGCCTCCCTGGGCTCCCGTGGCGCCGGTGACGAGGGTGATGGATTCGCGATTCTGCATGACGGTTCCTTCGGCTTTCTTCGGCAGCGACCCTCGCTGCCAGAGACAACCTAGAACGCGCCATTGATCGCGGTTCCTATGCGTTGCTTAGGGCTTTCCTACTTCTTTCCTAACGCGCAATGCGGGCTGCGCGTTACGACCGAACGCCTGTAAATTGGGCTCATGCGCAGGCCACTGCCGACTCCTACACTCGACGAGCTAGGTTCGCTGTTGAAGCTGGGCGTGAGCGTGCTCGCCGCGACGCGCGACGCGAACATGAGGCCTGCCATCAGCCGTTGCGGCGGTGCACGCGTCGGCAACGACGGCCTCGTGCGCGTCGCCATCGCGCTCCCGGAAGGTGCGCGTACGCTCGCCAATCTCGAGAGCACGGGCGTCATCGCGTTGACCGCCGTGCTCCCGACGACGTATCGCACGCTGCAGGTGAAGGGCCGCGAGGCACGGCGCGTCGAATGGCCGGAGCTGGACCAGATCGTGATCAGTCATCGCGCCGCGTTCGTCGAAGAGGTCCTGGCCATCGGTCTCGCGCGAGAGAACGCGCCGGTCATGTGGTCGACCCGCTTCGTCGCCATCGCGTTCACGCCGGACGAGATCTTCGACCAGACGCCCGGTCCGTCGGCCGGTCTCGCGTTCGTCGCATGAGCACCGTCCTCCTTCGCGACATTCCGTCTCGCTGCTTCGACGGAGGGATCCCGATCATCCTGTCGACGTGCTCCGCGGACGGCGTTCCCAACGCCACGTGGCTGTCACAGGTCTTCTTCGTCGACGATCGGCACGTCGCGCTCTCGTGCCAGTTCTTCCGGAAGACGCGCAAGAACCTCGAGGCGCACCCGACAGCGCAGCTCCTCCTCGTCGATCCGACGACCGTAGCGCAATGGGAGATCGATCTCCGCTTCGAGCGACGTGAGACGTCGGGCGCGACGTTCGACGCGATGAAGCTGCGTCTCGAGGCCATCGCTTCGTACACGGGTATGGAGGACGTCTTCGCGCTCCAGTCGGCGGACATCTTCGAGGTGCTCGCGATCAACCCCGTGACCGTCGAGGCGCCTCGCGCAGCCGAGACTGCTGCGCCGTCCACCGATGCCCTCGCCGGCCTCGCTCGGCTGACCGAGGGGATCGCGGGGTGCTCCGACGTGGGCGCGCTCGTCGAGTCCGGCCTCGGCGTCCTCGGTGATCATCTCGGCTACGAGGGCGTGAGCCTCTACGTCTTCGAGGAGAGCGAAGGCATGCTCTACGCGCTCGCGAGCCGCGGCTTCACGCGCTCGGGCGTCGGCGCGAGCGTCGCCCTCGGCGTCGGCGTCATCGGCTCGTGCGCGCAGCATCGGATGGCGATCCGCATCGGCGACGCCTCGCGCGAGCGCCTGTACGGTCGCGCCGTACGCGAGCAGAGCGCGCGTGTGCACGGCCGCGAGGAACGCGAGATCCCGCTTCCCGGCCTCGACAGCGCGAAGAGCCTGCTCTCCGTTCCGATCGTGATGGGCGGCAAGGTCTTCGGCGTCCTCGCGGCCGAGAGCAATCGAGCTCACGCATTCGACGAGCGCGACGCGCAGCTGCTCGGAACCGCGGGACACATGATCGCGCAGGGCATCGCGCTCCATCGCGACGATGATCTGGACCGCGAGGGCGACGACGAGAACGAGGGCAACGGCGCCTCGAAGGCCGTCGTGCGCGTGCGTTATTACGAGGCCGACGACAGCGTGTTCGTCGACGGCGAATACCTCATCAAGGGCCTGCCGGGTCGGATCTTGTGGCTCGTGCTCACGCTGCGGAGCACGGAGGGGCGCTCGACGTTCTCGAACCGCGAGCTGCGGCTTCATCCGTTCTTGAAGCTTCCGTCCTTCAAGGACAACCTCGAGACGCGATTGTTGATGCTCCAGCGAAGGCTCGACGAGAAGGGGCTCGCCTTCCGCCTCCATCGTGAGCAGCGCGGCCGCTTGCACCTCGCGTGCGATGCGCGGCTGGAGCTGGAGAAGATCTAGCGCGAGAAGCAACCGGCGCCGAGGCGACGCTCAGCCCGGGAAATTCTTGAAATAGGGCTCGGCTTCTTTCAGCACGCGCATGAACGACGGTCGTTCACGGAGTCGCTCGAGATACGCCTTCGTGTGCGGATGCTCGTCGCCGATCGGCTTCACGCGGTCGGCGTAGTAGAGGGCGGGAGCCGCCGCGCAGTCGGCCATCGTGAACGTGTCGCCGACCGCCCAACTCTTCTGCTGCATCTCACTGTCGATCATCGCGTACGACGTCGCGAGCTGCGAACGCGCCAGCTCGACGCCGTGCGCATCGTTCTTTCCGGGAGGACGAATGCGATCGCCCACGATCGTCCCCATCGGAACGTGGACGTAGAGATCGTAGAAGCGGTCCCGAAGCCGTGTCTCGAGGGCGAGGGCTGGATCGGAAGGCAACAACTGGACGCGTCCGGGGTAATGCTGCGTCAGGTACTCGATGATGATCGTCGACTCGGGCACCGTCGCGCTTCGCGTGTCATCGCGGAGCACGGGGAATTTCCGGATCGGCCAGATTTTCTCGAGCTCCGCGCGCGCGATGGGATCGGAAAGATCGACGACGTGCGGCTCGAACGGCGTTTCGTTCTCGTAGAGCGCGACGAGCACCTTCCAGCAGAAGGACGCGAGCGGATGGAAATAGAGACGGAGAGACATCGGAGTCTCGCTTTCTTTCGTCGAGGGTTGGGAGAGGAGCGTCAGCTGTTCGCGGTCGGCAGGGACCAGCGGTAACCGTTGCTTCGGAACGGCACGCCGAGCTCGCCGCAGACCTCTGCGATGAAGTCTGGTGTGAAGAAGTAGTTCTGGAGTCGTGCGATACGTTCGTCGTCGACCTCCACGCGGTTGATCGCGCGGACGGCCTCGCCGTCCGTGTGCGCGTACCAGAGAAGGAGGAGAGGCTCACCTCGATGGACACGCACCTCGCAGCGAGGCGGCGAAGGGAGGGCGCCCTGCATGAAGCGCGGCTCGATCCCGCCTCGCTTGTCGGCTTCGGCGAGGCGCTTGCTCCCGTAGAGCATCCCGTGAAACACCTTCGATTTTGCCCCGCCGGAGTGGTACTCGGCCCGGGCTCCCACGACCTCGATCGTCGCGCCCGAGAGGAGCAGCGAGGTCAGTCGTCCGATGTCCCGCGCGTTGAAGGCCTCGCAGAACGCATCGAGCACGCCAGGGATCGCCGTACGAGGCGGATCGTCCTCGGGCGCGGCGAGCTTCCCGCGACCGCGATGGAGCGCAGCCTTCACCGCGTTTGGCGAGGTCGCGAGAGCTTCGGCGATTTCTTCGATCGTGAAGTCGAACACGTCTTTGAGGACGACGGCGACGCGCTCCTGTGGCGAGAGACGAGCGATGAGCGTGCCCGCGGCTTCGCGTTGCGCTCGCGGCTCCGGTGCCGTCGGGGCCGGCGGCTCCGCGTCGGGGGCTCGCGAGCGCTCCGACGTGCGCGCCTTTCTCGCCTGATCGATCCAGAGATTCGAGGCGACACGGAAGAGCCATGCGCGTGGGTTCGGCGGCGGTTCTTCCAGCCGAGCGAGCGTGATGAACGCCCGCGCCATCGCGTCCTGCGCCAGATCTTCGGCGTCCCACGGGCTGCGGGTGAGGTGCCGGCAGTAACGATAGAGGTCCGAACGTAGCGGCTCGTAGATGTCGAGGAAGTCGTGCCACGCCACCCCCACGGTCGCGTGGAAGGGCGCGAGGGAGAGCTCGCTCAGCGGATCGTCGGGCGAACCGGTCATGATGGAAAAACGGGCGAGGAGGAGCGCAGGATACGGGCCTTCGCCGATTTTTTCATTTCTTCGAGCTCGCGTTCGATCCGCCGCGAAAATCGTCGTACGCGCCCTGGCGTCGATCATCCACTTCCAGTGGCGCTCCGCCGGGCGCGTAGATCGCTCCGACCGCGCGAAATGCCGAACGAGTCATGAGCACGAGCTGTTACGTTCTCGCGGCATGCCGCGCGAGAAGAACCGTGCTCCGATCGTTCGGCCTCCGGGCGCAGGCCGCGCGTACGCGATGGGCCCGCTGCACGCCGTCTTCAAGGCGGACGGCGACGAGACGCGCGGGCGGTACTCGATCTCGGAGTGGTGGCTCGAGCCCTACACGCGCGGCCCCGGCGCGCACACGCACGAGGAAGACGACGTCTTCTTCGTGATCGAGGGGACGATGAGCTTCTTCGTCGGAGGCGCGTGGATCGACGCGCCGAGCGGCTCGCTCGTGATTGCACCCGGAGGCACGGCGCACGACTTCGAGAACCGCACCGCCGAGCGTGCGGGCGCGCTCAACCTCTCGGTGCCTGGCGACTTCGAGCCGCACATGGAGGGAATCGCCGAGTGGTTCCGCGCGCGCTCCGCCGCCGCGTCCCGCACGGCGAACGCGCCACGCAGCCGCTCGGTCAGTCCAGGCAAAAGGCCCGCTCGAAGGAGCGGACGCGGTTGAATACTCATCGGTGACGTCCACGAGCACGCGCTCGCACTCCCGACGCGACCAGGACGTCGCCGCGACGCGACAAGCTGCGGATCGCTAGTTGCATTTTCGTGGCGGCAAAACCGAGAGAGGTATTGCCATGAATCAGTTTGTTCGATGGGGTGCAATTGGCCTTTTGCCCATCGCGATCTCAGCGGGGATCGCCAGCGCGCAATCCGCCCCGACGACAGCCACGGTCGCGCTCGGGTCGGCTGACACGCATTTCGTGACCCAGACGTCGCTCGGCACTCCGTTCCAGGTCGACTCCGGCCGGCTCGCCGTAACGAAGGGCGGGACCGAGGCCATCCGCTCCTATGCGCAGCTCATGGTGAGCTCCCACATCGCGGTGGACGATGCCCTGGAGGCGATCTTGAAGCGCAAGAGTCCGGCCCCGCCGGCGACGCTGCTGAAAGCCGCCTACGCGACGATCACATCCACGCTCGAACACGAGTCGGGTGACACGTTCGATCAGGACTACGTGCATGGCCAGGTCGAGTATCAGCAGGCGAACGCGGCCCTCTATCAGTTCGAGATCGCCAACGGCAGCGATCCCGACCTGAAGCAGTTCGCGCAGCAAACGCTGCCGAAGATCGAAGACCATCTCGATAGGGCAATGAAGCTTCAGAGCGAGCTCGCGGAGGCCAAGGCGGCCGACGAGCGCTAGGCTGACGTCGTAGGGCGAGATCGCGAAGAAGCGATCCGCGGCCCCCTCTTGCTCTAGACTTGGAGCGATGGCCCTGGGAGCGATGGCCCGACGTGCACGCTCGGTCGTCGTCGTCGCCGCGGTGGCGTCGGCGCTGTACGGCGCGGGATGCGCGTGGTCGCTCGAAGGCTTCACCGGCGGACCCGAGCCGGACGGCGCTCCTCCTCCTGCGGACGTCGCGGTCGAGGACTCCGCCGCGGCCGAGGCCGGAGCGGACGCTGGCGCTGCAGACGCCCCCGCCGCCTTCCTTTCCATCGACCCGCCCGTCGACGCCACCGGCGGCACGTTCGATCTCACGGCGCTCGGCGGCCTCGACTGGGAGCAGTGGAGGCAAGGGCGCGTGTCGAGGTGCGCGCCCTGCGCGCAGCGTATCGGCACGCTCGTGACCGCGGCGCCGCTCGTCTCGTACACCGACGACCCTCGCAGGTTCAAGTGGACGAACGGCACCCCGGTCGCGACCGGATCCGTGACGGAAGGAATCTACATCGTCGGCGTCGGCCATCACTTCGATCTACCCATCGACGCAACGCCTACCCCCAGCGTGCTCAGCGTCCAGGTCGATACGTTCTACGCGGGAGCGACCTTCAGCGCCCAGATCGACGGCGTCGGTCTCGGCGCAAAGCAGGTCGTCATCCCGCCCCTGAAGGGCCCTGTGTTGTATGCGATCAACGTGCATTTCTACGCGCCGGCGGGCTCGTCGCTCCATGTCGCATGGTCGATGACGGCGGACCTCCTCGACGGCGTCCCCGACGCGGGTGACACGGCGAACATCGCCATCATCGCCGCGACGCTCGCCGCCGACCCCTGAGCTCGTCCGCGACGGAGCGCTCGCTGGTCCCTCATGCGCAGACGCCGCTGTGACGCGCACGAGCCCGCGTGCGGCACATGTCGCTGGGCACACCGCTGGCAAGCGAGCTCTGCATGGAGACGACGCTGAACTCGCCAGCCATGTGCGACTGGGTCTTCGAGCACGCGCGACGTGACCCAGATCGCCGCGCGGTGGATTCACCGGACCATCGCCTGTCGTACGGCCTGCTCGCTCGTCGCGTGGCCGGATGCAGTCACACGCTTCGCGCGATGGGCGTGCGCCCCGGCGACAAGGTCGTGATCGCGCTCCCCAACGTCCCGGCCGCCGTCGCGATCGGGCTCGCCGTGCAGCACCTCGGCGCCGTGAGCGTCGAGGTCAGCCGCGACTGGGGAGCCGATCGGCTCGCGATGGTGCTCGCGCAGACACGGCCGCGCGCGGTTGCCTTCGCGGCGCGCGACGCCAAGAAGACGCTCCCGCTCTTGCACGACGCGAGGATCGATCTCGCTCTTTGCGTAGGCGCCTCGAACGGCGGCGCAAAGGTCGTCGTGACCGACGCGGGTGAGATCGAAGGCGCCGACGAGTCGCTGCCGTCGCAGCTCCCGGCGCGTGACCCGGATGCCGTGACCTTGCTCCTCTACACGTCCGGCAGCACGGGCCAGCCGCGCGCGGTCATGCAGACCATGACGAACATCGCGGAGAACTCGCGATCGATCGTCTCGTATCTCGAGCTGACGGCACGGGATCGCGCCATGCTCACGCTGCCGATGTCGTACTGCTACGGCAGGAGCGTCCTGCAGACGCATCTCATGGTGGGGGGCTCGGTCTTCCTCGACCGGCGCTTCACGTTTCCGAACGTCGTGCTCGGCGCGATCCGCTCCGAGGGGTGCACGGGCTTCGCGGGCGTGCCGCTCACGTTCGAGCTCCTGCGCCGCCAGGCGAGCCCCGCACCGCGCACCATGCCGAGCCTCCGCTACGTCACGCAGGCCGGCGGTCCGATGAGCCCGGAGACGATCGACTGGGCCCGCGAGGCGTTCGATCCCGCGAAGCTCGTGATCATGTACGGACAGACCGAGGCGACGGCGCGCCTCGCGTATCTCCCGCCCCACCGCGCGGCGGAGAAACGCGGCTCGATCGGCATCCCGATCCCCAACGTTCAGCTGCGGGTGGTCGACGACGCGGGCAACGAGCTCGCATCGGGGTCGAGCGGCAATCTCGTGGCGCGGGGGCCCAACGTGATGCCCGGCTACTTCGATGCACCCGAGGACACCGCGGCGGTCCTGCGCGACGGATGGCTGTGGACGGGCGACCTCGCGTACCGCGACGAAGCCGGCTTCTTCTACATCGTGGGACGCGCCAAGGAGATCCTGAAGATCGCCGGCTACCGCGTGAGCCCCGCGCTGATCGAGGAGGTCCTGTCCGCGCACGCCGACGTCGAGGACGTGGCCGTCGCCGGCATCGAGGACGCGCTGACCGGCGAGGCGTCGGCTGCGCTCGTCGTCCTCCGCCTCGGCGCGGCGGTCACGGCGCGCGAGCTCCAGCGGTTCTGCGGCGAGCGACTCGCTCACCCGCTCGTCCCGCGCATCGTGCGGCTCGTGCGCGCGCTCCCTCGCAGCGACTCCGGGAAGCTCCTGCGAGGCGAGGTCGCGCGCTCGCTCCGGTCACCCGAGATCGAGACGGAGGCCACACCATGAGGCGGCTGCTCTTCATCCATCACTCGTGCGGTGCGCAGCTCCTCGCCGATCCCGGACCGGAGGTCGCGCGCGCGAGCGGCATCCTCGTCGCGCATCCGAACGGCGGCGGCCTCCGCGCGAAGCTCCGCGCTCGCGGCTACGAGACGCACGAGGCCTCGTACGGCAGCGAGATCGGCGACGCAACCGACCTCTTCGACTGGAAGCCGAAGTTCTCGAAGAAGATGGCGAAGGTGCTCACCGTCGACGAGAACGACCGCTACTTCGAGGGAGGCGAGACGCACGACATCGTGATGTTCAAATCCTGCTTCCCGAACAACCGCTTCGCGGCCGAGGGAGTCGCGCCCGGCATGCCCGCAGGCCCCGAGCTCACGGTGGAGAATGCGAAGGCTGCGCTCTCCTCGCTGCTCGAGGACTTCGCGCAGCGGCCGCAGACGCTGTTCGTGTATCTCACGGCTCCGCCGGAGGCCTCGCCTCGCAGCGGACCGCTGCTGAAGGTCGTGGCGAAGAGGTTGCTCGGGAGGAGCCGCTCGGCCGCCGTCGCACACGAGCAAGGGCGACTCGCACGAGCGTTCAACGCGTGGGTCGTCTCACCGCGAGGCTGGCTGGCCCACGGCGCGCCCCCGAATGTCGCCGCGTTCGACTACTTCGACGTGCTCACCGACCACGGCGCATCGGACCTCTCGCGCTATCCGTCGGGCGACGGAGGCGACAGCCATCCGTCGAGCGCGGGCAACACGAAGGCCGCCGACGCGCTCGTCGAGTTCCTGGAGCGCGAGCGCGCCATGCGTGGGTCAGCGCATCGCGAACAGGTCGACGCGCACGGGTGAGAGGCGCGCGTCCTCGTCGTCGCCGCGAGGGGGCCCTCACAACGGCGGCGGTTTGGGCTGCGTTGGCTTCGGGCCGAAGGCTCGCTTCGTGTCGCGCTGGGGCCGGGTCAGCTGGGCCAGCGCGCGTTGGCGTGCGAGCTCCGATTGTCCGAAGGCTGCGTACTCGGGGCTGGTCAGCGACGCCATGAAGGCGACCAGATCGTCGATCTCGTTCTCTCTCAGCGCGAGCGGCTGGATGTCCTCGTCGAGCCAGGGGTCCTCCACGCCGTCCCCCTTGTTGTAGTGGTCGGCGATGTCCCAGAGCGTCTCCTGCGAGCCGTCGTGGAAATAGGGTGCGGTCAACACCAGGTTGCGGATGTTCGGCGTCTTGAAGGCCGCGAGGTCCGCTTGCTTCTTCGTGATGAGAAAGCGGCCGAGCGCGGACATGTCCGTCTGGATGGCCGCCCGATCGACGGCCACGGCATTGCCGGATTCGATGAGCTGCTCGGCCTTGCGCGCGAGCGGGACGACCTGGTGATGGATGATCCCGATGCCGATGTTGTGAAAGTCGTTGTCGGTGAAATTGGTCGGGTCCGGCGTGGTCTCGGTCAATGCGTGGCACTTGTTGCAGCGGCCGCGCGCGTTGAAGAGCTGCCAGCCGCGCTTGGCGTCGTCTCCGATGGCGCGCCCATCGCCCGCGATGAAGCGATCGAACGGCGTGTCGTAGTCGATCTGCGTCCTCTCATAGGACGCAATCGCGCGTAGCAGGTCGTCGGCATTGGGGGCTCGAGTGAAGGCGGATTGGAACGCGTCGCGGTACGCCGGGTCGTTCGCGATCGCGGCGACCGCGGCATCGAGAGTTGGCTGACCCATCTCGCATGGGTTGACGATCGGCAGTGCAGCCTGCTGTTCGAGCGTCGGTGCCCGGCCATCCCAGAACTGCGTTGCGTTGTAGAGCGCGTTCAAGATCGTCGGCGCGTTGCGCTGGCCGACGCATCCTCGAATGCCGATCGACGTGGGCCTTCCGTCGGTGAACGCACGGCCTGGGTCGTGGCACGTGGCGCAAGCGACGGTGCCGTCGGCCGAGAGTCGGCCGTCGAAGAACAGCACCTCGCCGAGCGCGATCTTCTCTGGCGTCTGAGGATTGTCGGACGGGATCACACGGTGCGTGAGGTCGATCGGCACGCCGACCTGGTGGAGCGACCTGGGCCGAGACAACGGTCCCGGCAGCGGGAGCGGCGGCGGACGGTGCGTCAGGCTCGCCATCGTGCCTCCTTCGTTCCCCGTCTGCACGTGCGCGTGCAGCTGCGTCTGCGCCACCCTCGGCCTCGCGAGGCATCCAGCGACGAGCATCGCGATCGCCGTCGCAGGGACCGCGACGCGAGCCACACGAACGAAGATTCGCCGCCGGTTCATGACCGCCGTTTCGGATGCGCGGCTCGTGCCACGTCACCGCGCCATCATCGACTGTGACCTTGTCCCGGACTTCGCACGACGCGACGCCGCGCCGGAGCCGCTCGTTCACGAGCTACGACTGTGACGGACGGCTACGAACAGCATCGAAAGGCCACGGAGGAAATGTGGTGTGCGCCGATGTTCGCGTTCGAGTGGGCTGGACCATCCCGTGCAGTCGGCGTGCAGTCCCCATGACCCGACGACTTCTCCACCCGAGCACTCTGTTCTTCGTGGCGGCCCTCACCGGCTCCGCGTGCCACGCAGGCGGCCAACGGGAGCCCGTCACGGTGCAGTCCGCGGCCGCGCGGGGCACGCCGACGGATCCGCCGGCCGCTGCGGCACCAGCGACGGCGAGCGCGGGCGGAAGGAGCGAGCTCTCGTACATGCCCAGCATCACGCCCCCGTTCCCGGAGCTCTTCGCGCGGATGACGGCGGCCAAACCGACCATCATGCAACGCCAGCTCGCGCTGATGCAGGCGCGTTACGATCTCGCGAATCGGCCAGCGCGCGGCGTCACGATGTCACGCAGCAAGCCGCTTCAGGAAGGCGTCCGCGTCAAGCTTCCGCGCGGCGCGACGTGGAGCAACCTCGCCGCGATGAGCCCCGCCGAGATCCGCGACAAGGAGCTCTGGCCTGCGGGATTCTACCCGCTCCCTCACACCAACCAGGCCGAGGGTGGATTCGTGTTCCCCAACTCCCAGATCGTCGAGACGAAGCGGCAGGAGGGGAGGGATCTCACGCGGTTCGACCTCGACTTCGATCTGCCGGAGCACTTTCTCCCGGAGTTCCCTCCGCCGCTCTATCTGACGACGCGCCCGGACCTCGGCGACGTCTCGCAGGGCAAGCTCGTCACCAACCAGAACTTCTTCCAGATCTTCGAGGGCATCCTCAATCCGAAAGATCTCGACGGGCTCCGGTTGCTCGTCACGCCGTTTCCTCAGCAACAGTTCAATCTCACCGACGATCGCCGCTCCGAGCGCCCCAGCACGGGCGCGACCTGCTTCGACTGCCACGCCAACGGCCACACGAACGGTACGTATCACCTCGCTCCCGACGCGCGTCCCGAAGCGTACCGCCACCGGATCAACACGCCCACGCTGCGCGGAGTGAACATGCAGAGGCTCTTCGGCTCGCAGCGGTCGCTGAAGACCGTCGAAGACTTCACCCAGTTCGAGCAGCGCGGCGCGTACTTCGACGGCGACATCGTGATGGCGACGAAGAAGGGCACGAACGTGCTGGAGCGCGGTAGCCAGGTCGCGAACATGGCGGACTTCCAGGAGCTGCTCGCCTTCCCGCCCGCGCCGAAGCTGCGCGCGAATGACAAGAAGCTCGATCCAGCGCTCGCGACGCCGGCGGAGCTGCGCGGACAGTCGGTCTTTTTCGGAAGGGGCCAGTGCGCCACGTGCCACGCGCCGCCCATCTACTCGGACAACTTCAGCCACGACCTCCGAGCCGAGCGGTTCTTCAGGCCGCGCGAGATCAATGGCCTCATGGCGATCGGCGACGGACCCATCAAGACGTTCCCTCTGCGTGGCATCAAGGACTCGCCCCCGTACCTCCACGATGGCCGGCTGCTCACCCTCGAGGACACGGTGGAGTTCTTCAACCTGGTGCTCGAGCTCAAGCTCGGCGACGGAGAGAAGTCGGACCTCGTCGCCTTCATGCGCGCGCTCTGACCCGTTCGTACGGTCCCTCGACGGAGGAGAAGCCCGCTCCGCGATCGGAGCTCAGCGTGCTTTGCGCTTGGGGGCCGCAGCCTTTGCCTTCTTCCCTGAAACGTTCAGCGCCACCGCCGCGCGGATGAGCGCCTTCAGGGCAGGCTCCTTGATCTTCTCGCCCTCGTGGATGTCGATCGCTCGTCGCACGTTCCCATCGAGGCTGGAGTTGAAGAGGCGGGAAGGGTCCTTCAGTGAGGCGCCCTTCGCGAACGTCATCTTCACCACCTTCTTGTAGGACTCGCCGGTGCAGATGATCCCGTCGTGCGACCACACGGGAGTCCCCATCCACTTCCACTCCTCGACGATGTCCGGGTCTGCCTGCTTGATCAGCGCGCGGATCCGGCCGAGCGTCTCGCCGCGCCAGTCGTCGAGCTCGGCAATTCTCTTGCTGATCAGCCGAGAAGGAGACTCGTCTTCTTGCGTGGTCCCGGAGCGCTTCATCATCGCCTCGCCGGAATGATAATAGACGGACGCGTGAGCCAGGACCCCGAGATTTTGCGGCGCCTGCTGCGCGCCAAGGATCGAATGGACGCCGCCTCGCACGAGGAGTGGCCCGTCCGGCGGCTGGCGCGCGTGAGCGGCGTGTCCGAGGCCCACTTCGCACGATCGTTCAAGGAGGCGTTCGGCATCCCGCCGCACCGGTACTTGCTCACGCGGCGAATCGAGCGGGCCAAGGCGCTGCTCCGCGACACCGACCTCGCCATCACGGAGATCGCCTTCCAGACCGGCTGGAGCAGCCTGGGCACGTTCGGGCGCACGTTCCGCGACGTCACCGGCGACAGCCCGGGGGAGCTCCGCGCCCGCGAAAAGGCCGCGCCGCACCAGCTCGAACGCGTGCCCGTCTGCTTCGTCAGCGCGGCTCACCGGCCCGACCTCACTATCGCAGTTTCGGAGAAGCGACGGCAGGACGCGGACGGTATGAACGAGTCCGACGAAACGGAGGTCCCATGAGTCAAGGTGTAGGGATGGTCGGTCTGTACGTTCGCGATCAGGACGAAGCGCTCGAGTTCTACGTCGAGAAGCTCGGATTCAAGGTTCACACCGACATGAAGAACGGTGACTACCGCTGGCTGACGGTGCAGCACCCGGACCAGCCGTCGTTCCAGCTCGGTCTGTTCAAGCCGGCGTCGCCGGTGCTCGACGCGGGGAGCGCGCAGGCGCTGCGCGAGATCGTGGCGAAGGGCGCGATGCCGCCGCTCGTGCTCGTCGTCGACGACTGCCGCGCCGCGTTCGACCGGATGCGCGCGGCGGGAGTCGAGTTCAACCAGGAGCCGGTCGCGCGCTTCGGCAGCGTCGACGCGGGCTTCCGGGATCCGTCCGGGAATGGCTGGAAGATGGTCCAGTCGCGCCGCAAGTCCTGATCGCGCCGGCTCGACCGGCCCATCTGACCCTCAACAGACGGATGAATCAATGAATGTACTGCTGTGGATCCTGCAGGTCGTGCTGGCGTTGCTGTCCATCTCGGGTGGCGCGTTCCAGCTCTTCAAGTT
>JAQBQJ010000297.1 GCA_028287065.1 Labilithrix sp.
GTGCCGCCGCGCCGGCCGCGCCCGTGTCGCCGTCGTCACCCGGCGCCGCGTCGTTCATGTCGATGCGGACATTGTCCAGCACGAGCGTCGTGGTCGCGCCGACCGCGACGACTCCGTAGACCGATTCACCCGGAGCGAGCTGCGCCTTCAGCTTGCTCTCGATGCGAAGCAGCGACAGACGCGCTTCGCCGCCGAGGTCGCGCGCCTCGACGGTGATGCTCTGTCCGGCGGGCGCGCGGACGACCACGATGTCCTCCGGCGTGACGCATGCGCGCTTCCATGTCGTGCCCGTGACGTCCCATCCTCCGGCGACCTCGACGCCCGCGGCGAGCGTGACGTGCTCGACGTACGTTCCTCGTGCCGCGTACACCTTCGAGCGGAACGCTTGCACCGCACGCGTGACGGAGAAGTCGATCGTCTTGCAGGGCGCCGTTCGCGTGCCGCATGCGGCGGTGTTCGTTCCCGGCGGCGCGACGTAGATGCCGGTGGCGTCGTCGGGCGCGACGTCGGGACACACGACGTCTGCGGCGTCGACTCCGCCGTCGGTGTCCGGCCCGACCTGTCCGTCTGCCGTCGCGCCGTCTTCACGCGATGCGGGGTCGACGCCTGCGTCGGGAGATTCCGGATCGGGGATCGTGACTTCCTCGCCGCACGCTACGGCGAGCGAGATACCGAGGAGCGCTGTAACGGGCCAGAAGAAACGCTGCAAGCCATGCACACGTCTGCGCATGGCCTCATCGTAGCATCGCGCGCAATGCTCGCGCGGATGACGCATGCCGCGGATCGTCCGCGGCGAAGAGCACCGTCAGCGCGACGAACAGCGCCCACAGCGCCGCCAGGTGGAAGAGCATGGTGCCGCCGCCGTAGCGCGTGAACAGCAGGCCCGACACGGGCGGACCGATGAGCATCCCTGCCGCATATGCCGCGTTGTAGAAGGCATTCGCCCGTCCGAGCTCGCTCTTCGGCGTGACGACGCCTTGCAACGCGAGGCTGACGGGAGAGACGGATGCGAGCGTCGCGCCCGCCACGAAGACGGCCGCGCACATGAGTGGGAATGACGGCAGCAACACGAAGCTCGCGACCATCGCACCGCCGACGAGCGCGAGGACGCGCATGACGAGGAGGTGACCGTGGCGATCGCCGAGGCGGCCGGCCCATGTCGACATGAGGAGCATGCCGGCGGCGAAGAACGCGGTGACGAGGATCGTCCAGTCCGGCGACACGTGCTTCGACTTGATCAGGTAGAGCGGCAGGAAGAGCACCACGGACGCCTGGAAGTATCCGTAGGTGAACGTCCCCATGCACGACGTCTTCGTGCGCCAGAAGATCGTCATCGCGCCGGACGTCGCAGGCTCGCTCTCCCCGTTCGTGCTCGTGCTCGTGGTCGTGGTCGTGCTCGTGCTCGTGTCGCTCTTGTCGAGGGAGAGCAGCACGACGAGCACGGCAACGCATGCCAGTGCGCCCGCCACGACGAACGTCGTCCCGGTGCTCGACACCCGAACGACGAGCGACGCGAGCACCGGCCCGATCACGTATCCGAGCGCGAGCGAGATCGCATAGAGGCTCATGACGAGCCCCTTGTTGCTCTTGTCGGATCGCGACAGCAGCGCGGTCTCGGCCGCGACCCACACGCCGGCGGAGAACGCGCCGTCGAAGAACCGCGCGACGCTGAGCCCTGCGAGCGTGGACATGAACGGAAAGCTCGCGACGCACAGCGCGTAGCCGGCGAGCGAAGCCGCGAGCGTGGTCTTCGCGCCGAGGCGCTTCACGATCACGCCCGCCGGAATGGAGAACACGCAGATGCCGAGCGCGAACGCGGAGGCGAGCCCGCCCATCGCGACATTGGGGATGCCGTGCGCGTCGAGATGCACCGCGAGCACGGCGATGGACGTTCCGTACGCGATGCCGAGCAGGGCGATCGTCGCGTAGATCACCCAGATGTTGCGGTCGGCGATGCGCTTCAGCACGGCCGGGGTTCTAGGCGATCGCGCGCCGCGCCGAAAGGGTCAGCGCGGCGTGATCGTCATCGGGAAGCGTGCCGGCGTGAACTCGTTATCGAGCTCGCCGTCGACGACGCGGAGCGCCTCGGTGTCTTCGGCGGCGATGAGGAGGTCCTTGTAGCTGGAGCCCTTGCCGTCGAGCAGCTTGACGAGCCACTGACCCATCGCGTGACCGCTGCGCCACGAGGGAGCCTCGATGCCGTTCGTGATCAGATCGAGGTTCTTCGTGCCGCCTTGCTTCAGCGGGATGTAGTCCTTCTCGTAGTAGTTGTACGAGACGCAGCCGTCGATCCAGAGGATCTGGTACGTGCTCGGGAAGTCGGCCGCGGTGAAGTTGCGCGGGTCGAGCGGGCCGAAGCCGATGTACGAGTGGCCGTTGTAGAGGAAGACGTCGCTGTTCTTCGTCGCGAACTTGTGGGGCGCCGAATCGCTGTCGGCACCGAAGTAAACGAGGAACTGAACGCCGACGTCGCGCGGCGCTTCGTTGCCGCTCTTGACGCTGACCGTGCGCTCGACCGCGATCCACTTCTTGAAGATGCGGGTGCCGAACTGCTTCTCGAGATCCTGCTTGTCGGCGTAGGAGAGCGAGAGCGAGCTCTGACCGCCGTGCAGGCCGACGAGGTCCTTGAACGAGGCGTTGTCGACCTTCTTGCCGCTCGCGAGCGTGAAGTGCGCGAGATCGACCGCGGGCTGTCCCTGGACGGGAACGAATTTCAGCTCGCCGCCGGCCGCCATGACCTCGTTGAGCGTGGTCATCAGCTCGCCCCAGTTGAAGTCACCGGCGGGGCCGCCGTTGTTCACGTGGTCGATGTTGCCGTACACGAGGCTGATCACGAGCTTGTTGGGCTGGACGCCGCCCTTGTACAGCTTCGCGTACTCGGGATACGAGGCGCCGCGGTTCGTCTTGTCTGCGCCGAGCTTCGCCTGGATCGGGAGGTACAGGCGCTCGACGTCGCTCTTCGTGACCTGCTTTCGTGCGTCGGTGAGCTTCAGGCGATCGGCGTCGATCTGCTTCTGCTCGGCCTTCATCGCCTCCTGGCAGGATGCGACGCTCGGCTCGAAGACGTACCAGGCGCTCGAGAGGAATTCGCGCGAGTGCTCGTCGTTCGGCGTGCACTCGCGGAGGATGCGTTCGAGCTGCGAGCGGTAGTTCGGGCTCATGAGCGCGAGGGGCACGCTGGTGCGCGACGCGTACTTGAGACCGACGACGGCGTTGTCCGTGTACTTGTACTTCACCTCGAGCATGTCCTTGCCCGGGTCATTGGCGACGTTCGGGTCGACGACCTTCACGGTGCGCTTCACGAACGTGCGCGGGTCGACTTCCTTCAGCTCGCGGCTGTTGACGGCGATGTCCGAGGTCCGCATCGGACCGAACGCGGTCTGCGACTGGTTGCGGACGGCGGCGAGGATCGTCGCGTCGTTCGCGCCTGCCTCGACGTAGACCGTGCCGGCGAACTCGAGCGACCGCGATCGCGCGGTGACGCTGGTGAGATCGTCCTCGGTCCCGTCCGTCTCTTCGCCGCCCGAGTCGGCCGAGCAGGCCGCGGTGGTCGCGAGGAGTCCGACGAGGAGAGCGCTGAGGCCGGTGCGGAGGAGACGGGACGCGTTCATGGTGACGTCCCGCGTCGCACGATGTGTGCCTATCGCCTACACCCAACCTCCCCACGAAATCGCAGAAGAAACCGCGCGAGGATGGCCGTCGGGACGCACCCCATGGACAACCCCCGATCCACCGGAACTAAGGACGGGCGCCGGACCTAAGGACGGGCGCCGGAACTAAGGAGAGGAGGACGCGGGGAGGGCTCTCCTTATAGAGGAGGCGACCGAGGCCATCGCCTCCTCCGAGGCGTACTTCGTCCGCGGCCAGAAGAAGCCCTTCAGGCCGTCGCCCTTCGTGCGCGGGACGACGTGCACGTGGAGATGCGGGACGCTCTGGCTCACCACGTTGTTCAGCGCAACGAAGGTGCCCTGCGCGCCGAGCGCGTCGGGCACGGCGCGCGCGATCGACTGAACGCGCGTGAAGAACGGACCGACGGAGTCGGCCGGCAGCTCGGGCAGCGTGACGACGTGCGCGCGCGGCACCACCAGCACATGACCCGGGAAGAGCGGCTTCGCGTCGAGGAACGCAACGCACACGTCGTCGTCGAAGACGATCGCGGCCTTCACTTCACCGCGGATGATCGCGCAGAAGATGCAAGCGGACGGCATCGCGACATCGTATGGTCTCGCCATGGCGCAGGCGAAAGACTTCGGCGTGCTCGCGATCGCATTCGTCGCAGGCATGGCGGTCGGATGTGCAGCGCCGAGCGCACCCGGCATGGCGGTGGTGTCGAGCAGCGGCGCATCGAGCGGACCGGGCTCGATGCTCGTCGCATTCCCGGCGAGCGCGTGCACCGGCACCGACAGCGCGGTGTTCCTCGACGACAAGGGCGGGTTCGTCGCCGCAGTCGCGCCGGGCACGGCCACCTATCTCGCGTTCCCGGAGAGCGCGACGCACCTGTACGTCGTCTCGAGCCGCGACGTCACCGCGCAGCCCGGCACGTGGTTCCGGCGTCACGAGGTCGCACGCCCCGAAGGTCGCGTCGACACCGGCATCGTCGTCGAGGTCGGCCGGATCGACGCGCGGCAGTGCTACCGCAACGCGACGCCCACGCCGGCGCTCGTCACGTTCGAGGCCGCCACGCGCGCGACGAAGGACCTGAAGTGGCTCGACGTCCGCGCGGACGACGGGACGCGCTGGCTCGCCGAGCACCACGCTCGCGTCGCGCAGCTGCTCGAGACACCGCCGTCCAGCCCGCCGCCGCCACCTGCCGTGACGACGCTGACGCGCGTGCCGTAGCTACTTCTTCGCGATCGCCGCGGGCCGTTCCTTCACCGGGAACCCGTTGTACACCGCGCTGTACTCGCATGCCGGGCTCCACATCGCCCAGCCGACGCCGCCGTTCTTCTCCGCGCTCTGCGCCTGATCGACGACGTACTTCGTGCCGTAGATCGAGGTGCGCCACGAGAACGCCTGGAGCCACGCGCGCACCACCGTCGTCGACTTGACCTTCGCGAGCTGCGCGACGGCGGCCTTCGTCCCGATGCCGACGATCTCGGGGTGATCGCCGGGGTGCTCCCAGCCGTTGTAACCCTTGTCGTAGTGCGAGGGGTACACCATGGGCATGATCACCTCGGCCTCCGGGCCGACGACCGCGATGTCCTGACCGAGCCGATCGATGTCGCTGCGCGCGCCGGTCGCCGTCACGCCGAAGAGATCGAGGGAGAGCATCACGCCGGCCGGCTTCGTCTCGGCATGCACGCGCTTCACGAAGTCGCGGATGATGTTCGACCGCTTGCTCGGATCGGGGAGCTTCGCGAAGCGCTCCGTGATGTGGACGGGGAAGCGCACGTAGTCGAGGTTAATCTCGTCGGCGCCGGCCTCGATGCCTTCCTTCGCGATCTCGATCGCGTAGTCCTGCGCCTCGACGTTCGTCGGATCGAGCCAGTCGATGTGCACCGGCTGGCCGCTCGTCGCGCTCTTCAGCGAGAGCCGTCCGTCCTTCGCCTTCTTGTCCGCCATCGGATCGTGGAAGCAGGGAATGCGCAGCGAGACGCGGATCCCTCGCCAGTGCGCGAAGCGGATCGCGCGCGCGAGGTTCGGGATCGAGGGCTTGGCGGCGGCGCCGATCTCGACCGCGATCTTCGCCTTCGTCGGATAGGTGACGGGCCCCTGGTAGTCCTTCGCGTCGAGGACGACGGCGTTGATCCCGCGCGCCGCCATCTTGTCGAGGCTCTCGACCCACTTCTGCGCCGTGAACGGTCCGGTCATGAAGAGCGCACGGAGCGCCTTGTCCTCGGGGAGCCCGAGCTTCTCTTCCTTCGGATCGCGGGGCACGCGCGTGAGCGGGCTCGGGATCTCGATCGCCGCGCCCGCGACGAGCGACGCGTTCTTCCTCTCGATCGCGCGTGCGAGCTCGGACGCCGTGTAGATCTCGGTGAGCTCGAGATACGCCGCGGCGATGCTCGCGTACGTGTCACCGGCAGCCACGGTATGCGTGAGCTTCA
>JAQBQJ010000301.1 GCA_028287065.1 Labilithrix sp.
GCTCGAGGAGCGCGGGATTGCCGCCGGCAAGGGTGCATGCGGCGTCGACCAGGTCCTCGAGGCCTTCGGCTTCGCCGCACGGCGTGAGGAGCTCCTCCATCACGCGTGCCGAGTCGGTTTCGCTGAGGTGCGAGAGCTCGACGACCTTGTGGCGGCCGCCGCCGTGCTTCGCCCATCCGTCGCGACGGGCCACCATGTCGGGCCGCGCGAGGCACAAGATGAGGACGGGGGCGTTGATGGTGTCGACGAGGTGCTCGAGGAGATCGATCGACTCGTCGTGCGCGAAGTGGAGATCGTCGAAGACGAGGACGATGGGGCCACGACCGCGCGCCGACGTCGGCGTGCCGGTCATCATCGAGTCGTCGGCGCCCTTGGCGAAGTTCTTCGCTTCGCTCTCGGGCGACGTGTCGCGGAGAGACGCGCCGGGGATGTGGTGCGCGTCGGCCTCGAGGAAGCGCTTGATGACGGCGCGGCGGAGCGCGCGCATCTGCTGCGAGTCGCCGCGAACCGCCTGGATCAGCGGGGAATCGAGGAACTCGAGCTCGAGGAGCTGGCCGAGGAAGTAACAGACGTCGCCGACCTTGCGGTCCTCGAGGACCGCCGCGACCTGCGAGCGGATCTGGGCCTTCGCGGCCTCGCCGTCCATGCCCTCGACGATGCCGAAGCGCGCGCGGAGGACGCGCGCGAACACGTCGTGCGCGCCGCCTTGATCGCGCGCCGAGCCGCGAAAGACGCGGGGTGCACCGAGCTCGCTCGAGCGCTGCTTCGAGAGGAAATCGCGGACGAGACGCGTCTTGCCGATGCCGTTCGCCCCGACGAGCGTGACGGTGCGTGCGCGTCCGTCGTCGCGGACGGATCGCAGCGATTCGTCGAGCACGCGCAGCTCGGCGGTGCGACCGACCAGCACAGCGCGCCTGTCGATCGTTCCGAAGCCAGGCGGTGAGATGCTCACGCGATCGGTCATGACCGGGTGCGAGCTTGTAGCATAGCGACAGGGGGGTGGAACCCGTAAGGAGCACGAGCTCGGCCGCCCGTCCTTAGTTCCGTCGCCCGTCCTTAGTTCCGTCGCCCGTCCTTAGTTCCGGCGGCGGTCCTTGGTTTCAAGGACGGAACGCCACAGCGGCCACGACTGCCACGCACGACCGCGCGGTGCCGCGGTCTTTACGCGGGTGGTGGCGTGGCTCGTCGGTTGCAAAAGAAGCCAGGTCGCATGAAGAAGGTCCTCGACGTTGCCCATGGCGTCGTCACGAGCATCGGCGGTTTCCTCGAAATCGGCTCGATCGTCGCGGCGGCGATCGCAGGCGCCGAGCTCGGGTTCGGCCTGCTCTGGGCCTTCGTGCTCGGCGGGATCTGCCTGCTCTTGCTCGTCGAGATGGCCGGGCGCTTCTCGTCGGTCACGCAGCAGACCGTGGCGGGCGCGATGCGCGCGCGGTTCGGGAACGTCTTCACACTGATCCCGCTCGCGGGCGTCTTCGCCGTGACGCTCCTCGTCCTCGCCACCGAGATCGCGGGCGTCGCGGTCGCGGCAGAGCTCGCGACCGGGGTGAGCTTCCGACTCTGGGCTCCGACGGCGGCCTTCGGCGTGTGGCTCGTGCTCTGGTCGTCGCGGTTCCGCGTGTTCAACCTGCTCGTGTCGCTCCTCGGGCTCCTCGGGATCGTGTTCCTCGTCGTCGCGCTCTGGCTCGCGCCGCCGTGGCGTGAGCTCGCGCACGGCCTCTTGCCTTCGCTCCCGCACGCGGGGATCGGGCGATGGGGCTTCCTCGCCGCGGTGGCCCTCGGCGCGTCGATCTCGCCGGCGCTCTTCTACTTCTACTCATCGGGCGTGCTCGCCAATCGCGGGACCGGACCGCAGAAGCTCCCGCGGATCGCGTCGCTGCTCGGCACGGCGATGCGCATGGTGCTCGCGGCTTCGACGGTAACCGTCGCCGCCCTCGTGTTCGCGCCGCGCGGCATCCACATCACGGATTTCCACACGCTCGCGGACCTGCTCGCGCTGCCGCTCGGGCGCACGGGCTATCGGCTCTTCGTCGCGACGCTCGGGATCGCATGCTTCGGGGCGGCAGCGGAGGTCGCGCTCGTCGCGGGCTACCTCGTCTCGAACGTGCTCGGGTGGGACTACGGAAAACGCGAGCGCCCGCGCGAGAGCCCGCGGTTCTCGATCGTGACGACGGTCGCGATCATCCTCGCCGCGATCGTGCCGATGGCAGGCGCGAACCCGATCGATCTCACGCTCATCGCGATGGCGGCGACCGCGGTCACGCTGCCGCTCGCGGTCGCGCCGTTCTTGATCCTGATGAACGACGAGAAGACGCTCGGCCCGCAGAAGAATCGGCTGCCGAGCAACGTGCTGGTGACGGCGATCGTCGCGCTCGCGATGCTGCTCGCGGTCGCGACGATCCCGCTCCAGATCGCGAAGGGCTAGTTCCCTTCGAGCACGCCGTCCGGGTCGCTGATCGCATCGGCCTTCGGCGCGACCGGCGTGTCCTTCGACGTGCCCCACGTCGAACGAACGCCCGTGAGCGGCGCGGGGATCACGGCCGAATCGAGGCCGGGCACCGACGGCGAGAGGCTCGGGATGAGCGAGTCGCTCTTCGCGCTCTCCTCGTGCGCTTCGGGCTTCGCGGCGGGCTTCGCCGGGGCGGCGCCGGGCTTGGTCGCCTGCGCGTGCGGAGGCGTGGCGGTCGCCTGCGCGCTCGACGCATGCGCGCCGGCAGCTGCCGCGGCGTGACCCGCGTTCGAGCTCGGATGCGCGGGATGGCCGTGCGACGCGAGCGCGCCGCCATGACCGTGATGCTTCGCGAGCGGCTGCTCGATGCACTTTTCCATGCCGGACGGGCAAGCGATGCGGACGTGGAAGTGGTCGTCGTGCGGGAGCGAGCCGCGCGGCTGCGCGAGCACCTCGGCGGCCTTGTTGCGGATGGCCGGCGACGCGCCGATCTTCGTGGCGTACGCGAGCAGGCGCTCGCGGATGGGCGTCGCGACGAAGATGTGCGTGACCTTCGCGTGGCCGTCGCCGACGATCGCGGAGACGAGCGCCCAGTTGCGCGCGTCGTCGAAGTGCGCGCCCGGCCAGCTCGGCGCCGTGCCGTCGCCGACGAACGCCACCATGTGATCGCCGAGGATCGGCTTGCCCGCGGCGTTCTTCACGTAGAAGCCGATGTCCGCATCGCGGCCGCTCTCGTGCGACGCGTGACGATCGAGCTCGCCTCCACCCGCCCTCGAAAGGTGACCAACGGAGAGGATCGCGTCGGGGAACTGCTTGTGCACGGCCTTCGCGGCGCGGTCGACGAGACCGACGAGCGGCTCGACGCCCCAGCGGACGTCCGAGGATGCGTAGACCGGATAGATGCGGAGGTACGGAGCGCTCGCGAGGTGCGCGCCGCCGATGAGGTGACCGTCGGTCGGTGAGCCGACGCTCGTTCCGGGCGCGGTGCGCTGCGGACCGGCGACGGGCGCGAGCTTCGCGGTCGAGCCGTGCAGGACGTTCTTGAGACCGGCGGGCGCGGCCTTCGCGGACGGCTTGGCGGGCTTCACCGGTCCCTGCGACGACGAGGGGCCGGGCGGCGGCTTCTTCGACGCGGGCGCGGCGGTCGCGACGGCGGGTGCGAGGAGGAGGAGAGCGGCGATGATGCGGTGGGTACGGAGGAGGGGCACGGTCCCCAGACGCCATCATATCCCGCGCGATTGGGCCAAATTCGCTCCAAACGTGTGTAGACCGCACGCAACCGGAACTAAGGACGGGTGGGTCGAACCGGAACTAAGGACGGGCGACGGAACTAAGGACGGGTGGGTCAGGCGGCGCGCGGGTCGAGCGAGGACGACGAGGGGGGCGGGAGCGGCTCCGAGCCGTCGGTCGGGTCGACGTAGTCGCACGCGAGCTCCTGGACCGCCTTCGCGATCAGGTTCGGCACCTCGTGGCGGAGGTCGTGATGGCGGAGGCGGCCCTTCCCTGCTTCGATCATCGCGTCGAGACGCGCGACCAGGCCCTCGGGGCACACCACGGCGCGCACGTCCGCGCCTTCGCCGAGATGCTCGAGCAAGAGGCGCACGCGGATGCGCCGGATCGCGGCATGCAGCGCGGCATCGCTCGGCTGCGCGACCCACGTCGCGTTGATCTCCGAGTCGACCGTCATGCTGCGGTTCGCGAGGTTCGCCGAGCCCATCGTGAAGAGACGATCGTCGACGATCATCAGCTTCGCGTGGATGTACACGAACAGCGGCGCGGCATCCGGGATCGCGTCGTCGGGCGTTGCCACGTTGTAGATGCCGAGCGCGTGGCCGCCCTCCTTCGCAGCGGCGACGACCTCGTCGAGCACGCCGGCCTGCGGCGCGCCGATCGTGAGCTCCTCCTTGAACTTCTCCGGCTTGTGCGGGAGCACGAGGACGACGTCGAGCTTCGGCTTGTCCGCATCGCGCATGCGCGAGACCAGCTCGTCGCGCACGCAGCACGACGTGAGGTACTGCGTCTCGATGTAGATGAGTCGCTCGGCGTTGTGGATCGCGCGCACGTACAGATCGCGGATCTCGTGGACGTGCTCGCGGTCGGGAGCGCCGGGCACGGTGCGCGACAGCGCGACGTCCGCGACCGGCATCGGGAGCGTCACGGGCAGCGCCGAGAAGATGTCGTCGTCGCCGGCGACGAGCCGCGACGTGTCGAGCGCCTCACCCGTCGCGTACTCCCAGCGTGTCGCGAAGAGATCGACCAGCGAGCGCACGGGCTCCCCGGTGAAGACCGCCTGCACCTCGTGGTACGGCTTGTATGCCTGATCGTGGCGCGACACGCGGAGCGGATCGCGCGCGACGTGCGCGGACGTGTCCCAGCGGTCCTGGCAGATGTCCGCGCTCCCCATGAACGCGACCTGGCCGTCGATGATCGCCACCTTCTGGTGGTGCGAGCCGCCGAGCGGAACGGTGCCGTCGGTCTTGAACTGGAAGCGATCGACGGTGGCGATGTCGAAGACGATCTTCTGCAGGATCTCGCGCTCGAGCGCGAAGAACACGCTGTGGTCCCACGCGAGCATCTTCACTCGAAGCTCGGGTCGCTCGCGGCAGAGACGATCGAGCAGCGGGAGGAGCTCGAAGCTGCGGGGATCGGCTCCGGGCGGCACGTCCGTCCCGCGAAGCAACTGCACGTCACTGTCGAACTGCCAGCCGAGGATCAGGATGCTGCGCTTCGCGCGCGAGGCCGCCTCGTAGAACGCGCGATAGTAATCCTGCGCGTCGATCAGCAAGCCCGACCGGACGCGTTCGTGGATGCGCCACGTCGTTTTTCCAGAGAGAATCCGATGCACGTCTTCGCACCAAGCAGGTTTCGCGCCGCGCCGACCGTCCGCGGTAGCGTCCTATTTGGTGCGGCGCAGCGCGCCCTCCTGGCTCAGGCGTGGCGATCGGCCACAAGCGGCGCGGGCGCTGCCGCGACGCGCTCGTCCCAGCGAACGAACCGTAGATCGAGCACGAAGATCGCGTAGATCACCGGCACGAGCAGGAGCGTGAGGAACGTCGCGATGGTGAGGCCGCCGATCTGCGCGTAGCAGAGCGGCTCCCACAGCGGTCCGCCGTGGAGCGCGAGCGGGATCAGCGCGAACACCGTGGCTGCGACCGTGATGAGCACCGGCCTGAGACGAAGGATGCCGGCGTCGAGCAGCGCTTCGCGGAGCGGCACGCCCTCTTCGTGTTTCTCCTCGATGAAGTCGAAGAGCACGATCACGTGGCTCACGATGACGCCGATGAGGCTGATGATGCCGAGGAACGCCATGAACCCGAACGGGCTCCCGCTGATCACGAGACACACGAGCGCGCCGGCGACGCCGTACGGGATCGCGGCGAAGACGATGATCGGCTTCACGGCGCTCTTCAGCTGCACGACGAGCGCGAGGTAGATCGCGAACACGCTGATCCCGAGAACGACGGCGAGGCTGAGGAAGCCTTTCTTCTGCTCCTCTTCTTCGCCGGCGATCGTGAGCTTGTAACCGGGCGGAAGGCTGTCCCCGAGCTCGTCCATCTTCGTGCGCACCGAGGCCACGACCTGCGACGGGAGCGCGCCGTCGACTGGGAACCCCGAGACGGTGACGGTGCGGTAGTGATCGCGACGGACGATCTTCTCCGTGGTCATCGCGTACGACACGTTCGAGATCTGGCGCAGCGGCACGCGCTGGCCCGTCTGCGCGGAGCGGACGTAGAGGTTCTGCACGTCCGAGAGCTGGCCTCGCTCGGCGCTCCGGAGCCGCGACACGATCGGGATCATGCGATCGCCCTCGCGGAGCTGGCCGACGGCGATGCCGCTGAAGCCGACGGCGGACGACTGCGCGACGTCGAGGTTCGTCACACCCGCGAGGTTCGCGCGATCGGACTCGACCTCCATCTTGACCGAGAAGCTGTCGGCGCCCCACGAGTCGCGGGCGCGATCGCACAGCGGGCTCGCGCGGAGGATCGCCTTCGCCCTCTCGGCGATGTCGCGGAGCACGCGCTCGTCGTCGCCCTGGATGCGGAAGGCGACCGGGATGCCGACGGGCTTGCCGTTCTCGAGCTGGCGCACGTCGATGCGCGCGCCGGGCACCTCCGACGAGAGCGCGCGCTGGAGCGGCGCGATGATGGCCGCCGTGTCGTGCTTGTCGGTCACCTCGACGACGAGCTGCGCGTAGTTCGGCTGCTGCTGCTCGGGGGTGACCGAGAACCAGAAGCGAGGTCCGCCGCCGCCGATGAACGTGGTGATCGATTTGAGCACCTCGCGAGGCTTGCCGTCCTCGCCGTTGCCACGCTGCGCTGCGTGCTCCTTTGCAAACGTGTCGAGCGTCTTTCGAATCACGTCGTCGGCATGGCGCGCGGTCTCCGTCGTCGCGCTCATCGGCGCGTCCTCCGGGAGCCACACGTCGACGTACGAGAGATACGAGAGGTCCTTCGGGAAGAACGCTTGCTTCAGCTGTCGCGAGAACGCGAACGCGCCGAAGAGCAGCGCGAGCGAGAGCGCGAGGACCTTCCAGCGGTGATCGATCGCCCAGCCGACGGTGCGGTAGTAATAGCGGCCGAAGCCCTTGGTCCGCCGTTCGAGCAGCGTGGGCTCGTGCTTCGCCGGCCGCAGGAAGTAATACCCGAGCAGCGGGATGAACGTCATCGACACCACGCGCGACGCGACGAGCGAGCACGTGAGCACGACGGGCAGCGTGAAGATGAAGCGCCCGACGTCGCCGGGCAGCGTGAGGAACGGCAGGTAAGCGACGATGTTGGTGATGGTCGCGAAGAGAATGGCGCGCGCGAGCTTCGTGGGTCCGAGCCACGCGGCGACGATCGGCGGATGACCGAGCGCGAGATCGCGCTTGATGGCGTCGCCGGCGACCACGGGGTCGTCGACGAGCAGACCGAGCGCGATGATGAGGGAGGCGATCGAGATCTGCTGGAGGTCGATGCCGAGCAGGTACATCACGCCGTAGGTCATGAAGAGCGTGATCGGGATCGACATCGCGAGGACCGCGGCGCTGCGCCATTCCCAGAAGCCGATGAGCGCGACGAACACGACGAGGGCGACGGCCTCGTAGAGGCTCGACATGAAGAGGTCGACGTTCTCGGAGACCTGCCGCGGCTGGTCGCTCGTGCGGGCGATGACGAGGTCCTCGGGAAGGAGCTGCTTCGTCTCGGCGAGCGCGGCGTCGACCGCCTTCCCGAAGGCGCCGATCTGCATCCCGGAGCGCATGTAGACTGCAAGCGTCACGGCGCGGGTGCGCGACCAGTCGCCTCCGCTGCGCGACGTGTACTTGTTGAGATACCGCGGCGGGCTCTCGTAGCTGCGCTCGATGTCGAAGAGATCGCGCAGGTACACGGGTGAGCCCTGCGTCGACGTCGTCACGAGCACGTCGCCGATCTCGCGCTCGTCGCGGAGCTCGCCGGACGGATCGACGCCGAGCTTCTTGTTGGGCGCCTCGATCACGCCGCCCGGCGCGGTGATGTTGCGTGCGCCGAGAAGGTTCTTGAGCTCGGCGCTGCCGCCGATGCCGTAGCCCTGGAGGCGCTCCTGCGAGTAGTCGAGGTACACGACCTCGGGCAGCACGCCGGAGCGCGTGACCTTGGCGACCTCGGGGACGCTCTGGAGTCGCTTTTTCAGGGTGTCGGTGAAGTCGTCGAGCTCGCGATAGGAGTAGCGGGCCTCCGCGACGGCGCGGAGCTTCGTCTCGGCTTCGGCAGGATCGAAGACGACGATCGCGCGCCAGACGTCGGGGTGCAGCTCCGACGTGTTCATGCGATTGCGGAGGAAGAGGAGCGCGCCTTGCTTGACCTCCTCCTCGGACTGCGTGGTCTCGGCGTCGAGGCCGAAGAAGCCGGTGCCCTCGAAGAAGCGGATGTCGCTCGCGAGCTTGCGTTCCTCGGCGTACGTCGCGAGGTGCTCGAGCACGCGGCGGAGCGGACGCGGATCGATCGTCGCGGGGAACGAGTACACGAGCGAGCCGCGCTTGGCCTTGTCGGACGAGAGCGGGCGCGCCTTCGTGCGGATGGCCTGGATGCCCTTCGCGATCTGCTGCGAGCGGAGCTGCACCTCGACGTCGCCGGCGCGAGGGCTCGCGATGGTGAGCATGAGCGCGGTGGTGTCGCCGAAGTCCTTGAGGAACGTGAGCGGCTGCACGCCTTGCGGCATGTTCGTGAGCGAGTCGAGACGGATCTTGATGTCGTCGAACTCCTTGCCGGGATCCTTCACGCCTTCTTGCAGCGTGACGGTGATGACCGTGATGCCGGTGCGGGTCGTCGAGTCGATGTGCTCGACCTTGGAGCTCTCGGCGAGCTTCTCCTCGACGCGGCGGGTGACGAGCTGCTCGATCTTCTCGGCGCCCGCACCGGGCCAGGCGACGATCGCGGCGGCGACGCGCACGGGGATCTCGGGATCCTTGCGCTTCGGCATGGCGACGTACGAGAGGACGCCCCACACGACGGTCGCGAAGAGCGCGATCCATGCGACGTGGCGGTTCTCGGTGAAGTAGCGGGCGGTGTTGTGCGTGGTCGCGATGCGATCCGCATCTAGTTTTCCGTGGCTGCTCACGGGATGATCCGAACCGGCTCGCCGTCGGTGAGGAGCGTGGCGCCCATCGAGACGATGCGCTGCTTGGGCTCGAGGCCCTCGCTGACGATGACGGCGTTGCCGACGACGTCACCGAGCTTCACGTCCTTGAGGCGAGCGGTCTCCTTGCCGCCTTCGCCTTCGACGATGAAGACGGAGAAGCCGCGGGGATCGCGCGGCGAGCGGACGACGGCGGTGAGCGGCAGAACGAGCGCGCGTGAGGCGAGGGCGCCTTCGGGCACGACGAGCTTCGCGATCATGCCGACCTTGAGCGCGTCGTTCGGATTGGGGATGGTCGCTTCGATCTCGAAGACGCGGCTCTTGGGATCCGCGGAGGGCGCGATGCGGGTGATGGTGCCGTTGAAGTCCCCGGTGGGCGCATCGAAGGTGACGGCGAGGGTGCCGCCGGGCTTGAGCTTCTCCATGAGGCGATCGGGCGCGCCGAACACGACCTTGACGTTCTTGGTGTCGGCGATGACGAAGCCGAGCGCGCCGGGCGCGACGAGCGATCCGACCTCGATGGGTCGTTTCAGCACGACGCCGTCGATGGGCGCGCGGAGGGTGCAGTCCCCGAGCGCGATCTCGGCCTCCTTGATGCGCGACCTGGCGCCGTCCACGCGCGCGGTGGCGGTCTCGAAGCGAGCGCCCTGCGTGTCGAGCTCCACCTTCGCGATCGAATTCGAAGCGGAGAGCTTCTGCGCGCGTTCGAAGTCGAGCTGGGCTTGCTTCTGCGCGGCGACCGCCTCGGAGAGCCCGGCGTTCGCGGCGCCGACGCGCTGCTCGTAGTCGCTCTCGCGCACGACGGCGAGGACGGTGCCCTTCGTGACGAAGTCGCCTTCCTGCACCTTGCGGGTCGTGCCGCCGGCCTTGATCTGCGCGAGGTCGCGGATGTAGCCGCCGACCTTGAACGCGAGATCGACGCGCGTGCCGGGCTCGACGGTCCCGGAGTAGCGAGCGCCGGCGAGCTGACTCTGCTCCTCGACCTGACGGATGCGAACGGGCGTGACGATCTTCGCGCGCGAAGCGTCGTCGCCCTTGGCGCCGCATGCGGTGAGCGCCGCGACCAGTGTGACCCCCATGACCAGTCTCATGGCCGGCAGGATAGCCCGTCGTTCGTTTTCGAACCTTGGTTCGTTTAGGCTCCGACGCTGCTCGCCAGGCGCTGATTCGCGGCCTGAGGGCCTCGCTTCACTCCGGATCGCACGGGCCGTCGCACGTATGCACGATGACACCGTTCGGCTTCAGGAAGCCGTCCATCTGCTTCAGCGCCTTCGCATTGATGCGGACGCCTTCGTGGACCGCGTTCGGCTCGAGCGGATGCGGGTCGGCGTAGAGGTTCCTGTCGATGCCGAAGTCGTAGAGCGTGAGCGATGACGGCGTGCTCGCATCGGCCTGCGGCAGGCCCCACACGTTCACCGGCGCGGGCAAGAGCTGAGCGAGGCCGAGCGCGCGCGCGTGCACGTAGCTGGAGATGTTGGGCACCTGCGCGTCGCCGATGCCGATCTGCATGAGCACGCGACGATCAGGAGGGCTCCCGGGCAGCGGCTCGGTCAAGACGTGACGCGCGTACGCGATGGGATCGATACGATCGAGAGGCCGCGCGAACATCGCGATGAAGGACTGCGCCATGAGCGCGTCCGAGTACGAGGCATTGAGGAGCAGCGCGAAGGGACCGAAGTTCGCCGAGCGCGGCATGATCGTCGTGAAGGCGCCGCCGCCCACGTTGAGGACGACACGCGAGAAGTCCGGGTTCAGCGCGGCCAGCGTGCCGCCGAGGATGTGCCCCTGGCTCGCGCCGAAGTAGCCGACGAAGCCGGGATCGTAGAGCAGCGGCTGGTCGGCGACGGCTCCGCGGTGCAGCTCGGGGAGCTTCGTGATCGGACCGCGAATGGCATTCGTCGCGACCAGCCAGTTCGCCATGGCCTGGTGCACGCGCTCGCCGAAGTCGCCGATGTGCTCCGGGTTCTGACTGAGCGCTTCGGCGACGATCGAGAGGTCGTCCTTCGACATGCCCCACCACTGGAGACCGAACAGCACCGCGCCGAGGCTGTTGGCGATGGCGCGTGCGCCGTTGCCTTCGAGCTCCGGAAATCCGCCGAAGAAACCATGACCATAGGCGAGCGCCCGTCCCGGCTCGACGCGGTTCGCGACGGCATCCGGAACGACGACGAGCATCGGAAACTTCGTCGTGCCGTTCTGGACGACGTGTCCGGCCGCATCGCGGAAGAGACGGCCGCCGGGGCCCGCCTTGTCGAGGAACAGCGGGGCGGTCACCTCGAGGGTCAGCACCTTGCTGATGCCATCGGTGCCCGGGCGCGTCTCCGTCACGCGAACCTCGGGGACGTTCGCCTGTTGCCATGCGAGCGTGAGCTCGCGGACGCGGAGCATGTCGGCGATGGGCTGCTCGGCGCTCCCGGTCGTGAAATCCCATGCAAGCTGCATGCGATCGCGGGCGACGCCGGCGCGCTCGAGCGGCGAAAACACCTCCGCTTCGAAGCGCGGAGCGATTGCGGCGAGCGCCGGATCGAAGACCTTGTCACGGAGGCGGCGGAAGCCAGTCGGCGGCGTAGCGGCGATCGGCGAGGTCGCTGCGCTGCCGTCGGGCGGCGTCTTCTTGGCGCCGGCGATCGCGACCACGTAACGCGTGCGCGGCTTCAGCGGCGCGAACGGGCGCAGAACGATCGGCGTGTGCGTGCCGTCGCGGCGATCGAAGACGTCCGTGTAGTGTGGCACCAGCGCGCCACTGCTCGCCTCGACGATGACCGTGGCGCTCTCGGCGCGTGCGCTCTGGGTGGGATCATCGAGGACTCCGGGGAGGCCGTCGTGCACGACGTCACCTTCGAGCGCCCCGACGATGGCAGGTACGATCGATGCGCCGTCGATGGCCACGATGTCGTGCGGATCGGACTCGGCGCCGCTCGCCTTGTGGGGGCGCGCCGCGCCGCGCAGTCCGAGGCGGAAGCCGGTGGGTGACGCCGCGTCGGCCATGCGATGGAAGTCGGACGGGTAGGGAGCGAGGCATGAGCTCGTGGCCGGCGCCGTCGGCTCGGCGAGGAGAGGCTGGCATCCGTCGGGAACGACGAGCGGCGCCGAATCGTCGTCACTCGTCGCGGACGACGAGCACGCCGGCACCGCCACGATCATCGCCACCAAGAGGTCGCGTACCCACCGTGTCGTGTGCATGATCCCGCGGATCTACGACGATCACCGCACCGTCGTCGATACCGATTTCACTCGGCACCGACGTCGACGACGAACGAGCGTGTTGGCGGCGAAGCGGCGTTGGGAGCTTGGAGGGTGGCGATTCGGAGGAGGCGCTTGGTTCGTTTTCGGACCCTGGTTCGTTTTCGGACCCTGGTTCGTTTTCGGACCCTGGTTCGTTTGGCGCCGCATTGCCGTCGCGCGGGTCGCGGGCCGGGCTCGTGAGTGCGCTCGGAGGGAGCGTGGCGGTCGCGTCGGCGGGGTGGTCGTCGCTGCGCAGCGCGATCAGACCCGCAGCGCGAGCGGGACTTCGCCCAGCCGCAACCGCCCGCCCCCCTTCGTGTGCCAGCCGTCGCGGAGCACCCACGTGAGTGGCTCCTCGACGGGGCTCGGGTCGGGCGGGCGCTCGACGGGCGTCGACCAGCCACCGAACCACGGGCCCGACGAGCACGGGTCGAGCAAGCCGACGTCGTACTCACCATGCTTCAAGTGGTTCGCGAGGATGTACACGAGCACGTTGCGCACGGCGCGCGGGCCGCGAAGATCGCGCCGGTGATAGCGGTCGCCCCACACGCGGCCGCGCGGGCGGCCGAGGATGCGCGCATTGAGCCTCATCGCGATGCGCACCGAGAAGCTGCGCATGCCGTTCGTCAGCGCGGTCGGGTCGTCGGCCTCGACCAGGATGTGGATGTGATCGGCTTGCATCGAGTAGTGCGTGATCCGGAAGCCGTCGCGCCGCGTGTTGCGCACGGCGTTCTCGAGGACGCGACGCACACGCTCGGCGCGGAAGCTCGGTAGGCCCTTCGCGCGGCGCATCGTGACGTGCACCGGATAGTCGGCGTCGTGCGCAGGGCGCGTGCGGTGAACGACGTTCTTCCGCGCCGTGGGGTCGGCAGGCTTCCGGCCGGAGCCCGGCCGAGGGCCACCGCGCGTCTTCACCTCCGCGAGCGAGAGCTGCCGCGGCGCGCGCCTGGGACGCCTCGGGCGCGCGCCGGCGGCGAGCTCGGGGCGCGCCATGCGCTTCCGCCGCCTGGCGGGCTCAACC
>JAQBQJ010000318.1 GCA_028287065.1 Labilithrix sp.
GGGAAGGTCGCGATCCTCGATGGCCTGGATGTGCTGCGAGCCGATGTTGCTGGTGAGGATCAGGATCGTGTTCTTGAAGCTCACCGTGCGGCCCTGGCCGTCTGTGAGGCGTCCATCGTCGAGCACCTGGAGCAGCACGTTGTAGACGTCGGGGTGTGCCTTCTCGACCTCGTCGAAGAGGATGACGGAGTAGGGGCGACGGCGAACGGGCTCGGTCAGCTGGCCGCCCTCCTCGTATCCGATGTACCCGGGCGGCGCGCCGATGAGGCGGCTCACCGTGTACTTGTCGTGGAACTCGCTCATGTCGAGGCGAATCATCGCGCGCTCGTCGTCGAAGAGGTACTCGGCGAGCGCCCGCGCGAGCTCGGTCTTGCCGACGCCGGTGGGGCCGAGGAAGAGGAAGCTGCCGATCGGCCGCTTCTCGTCGCCGAGGCCTGCGCGCGAGCGTCGAACCGCGTTCGACACGGCGACGAGCGCCTCTTCCTGACCGACGACGCGCTTGCGAAGGCCATCCTCCATGCGGAGGAGCTTCTGCATCTCGCCTTCGAGCATCTTGCTGACGGGGATGCCGGTCCACTTCGCGACGATCTCCGCGATGTCCTGATCGGTGACCTCCTCCTTCAGGTACGAGGTCTTCTCCTGGACCTTGGCGAGGTTCCTTCGCAGCTCCTCGATGCGCTTCTCGAGCTCGGGGATCTTCCCGTAGCTGATCTCGGCGGCCTTCCCGAGGTCGCCGCGACGCTGAGCCTCCGCCGCTTCGGCGCGCAGCTCCTCGAGGCGAGGTGTCGCCTTGCGGATCTCGTCGATGATCTCCTTCTCGCGCATCCACTGCGCCTTCATCGCATCGAGCTGCTCTTCGAGATCGGAGATCTCCTTGCGGATGACGTCGAGGCGCGCCTTGCTCGCGGCGTCGCGCTCCTTCTTCAACGCCTCCTGCTCGATCTGGAGCTGCGTGAGGCGACGCTGCACGACGTCGATCTCGGTCGGCATGCTGTCGACCTCGATCTTGATCTTCGCGGCAGCCTCGTCGACGAGGTCGATCGCCTTGTCGGGCAGGAAACGGTCGGACACGTACCGGTCAGAGAGCGTGGCGGCGGCGACGAGCGCAGCGTCCTGGATGCGAATTCCGTGGTGGACCTCGTAACGCTCCTTCAGGCCGCGGAGGATCGCGATGGTGTCGTCGACCGTAGGCTGCGAGACGATGACGGGCTGGAAGCGGCGCTCGAGCGCGGGGTCCTTCTCGATGCGCTTCTTGTACTCGTCGAGCGTGGTCGCGCCGATGCAGCGCAGCTCGCCGCGCGCGAGCGCAGGCTTGAGCAGGTTCGCTGCGTCCATCTGGCCCTCGCCGGCGCCGGCGCCGACGATGGTGTGGATCTCGTCGATGAAGAGGATGATCGAGCCGGCAGCGGCCTCGACCTCCTTGAGGACGGCCTTCAGGCGATCCTCGAACTCGCCGCGATACTTCGCGCCGGCGATGAGCGCGCCCATGTCGAGGGCGGCGAGGCGCTTGTTCTTCAGCGACTCGGGCACGTCGCCGCGCACGATGCGCTGCGCGATGCCCTCGACGATCGCCGTCTTGCCGACGCCGGGCTCGCCGATGAGGCACGGGTTGTTCTTCGTGCGGCGCGAGAGCACCTGCATGACGCGGCGGATCTCCTCGTCGCGTCCGACGACCGGGTCGACCTTGCCCTTGCGCGCGGCGACCGTGAGGTCGCGGCAGTACTTCTCGAGCGCCTGGAATTTCCCCTCGGGATCGCGATCGGTCACGCGCTGCGCGCCGCGAACGCTCGCGAGCGCCTTCAGGAGGCGATCGGCCGTGACGCCGCCGGAAGCCTCGAACGCCGACGCCATCTCGCGATCGTACTTGGCGAGCGCGACGACGAAGTGCTCGACGGAGACGAAGTCGTCCTTGAGTGCCTTCGCTTCGTCCTCGGCCTTGCGGAGGATCTCGACGGTGCGTCGCGACAGCCCGGGCTCCGCGTTCGCGCCTCCGACCTTCGGCAACTTCGCGATGTACGCGTCGAGCCGCAGCTCGAGGGCCGCCGGATCGCCGGCCGCCTTCTGGAAGAGAGGAAGCGCGATGCCGCCCTCCTGCGCGAGCATCGCCTTCATGAGGTGCTCGGGGACGATCTCGGGGTTCCCGCCGCGCGCAGCAAGATCGCTGGCGTCGCGAAAGGCTTCCTGGCTCTTGGTGGTCAATCGGTCGGGTCGCATGGGAAACGACTTAACCACCGGCACGGGCCGTGCAATGCCGCGCGGCCATTACCCAAGGCTGCGCTCGGACGCGCCGGTCCTCGATCAGCCTATCTCGCCGCGGTTGATCGCGGCCTGCTCCTCCTGGTCCGAATCTCGTCGCGCGCCAGCGCGAGCTCGGCGACAGCCGAGGCCCGGGGGGAGGACTCCACGCGGAGCGTGGAGGGGACCGCCCCTCCAGCGAGCGTCCCACGAATCAGATATCGAGGTTCCGGACGTTCAGCGCGTTCTGCTCGATGAAGTCGCGGCGCGGCTCGACCTGATCGCCCATCAGGATGGTGAAGATCTGGTCGGTCTGCACCGCGTCGTCGAGGCGGACTTGAAGCATGACGCGCGCGTTCGGATCGAGCGTCGTCTCCCAGAGCTGCTCCGGGTTCATCTCGCCGAGACCCTTGTAGCGCTGGATGTGCCAGCCCTTGCGACCGCGCGCGTCGATGAACTCCCAGAGCGCGTCGGAGTCCTCGAGCTCGGTCTCGCCCTTGCTCGTGTCGTCGTCGCCGTCCTCGGCTGCGGACGCGGCCTTCGAGCCCGGCTTCGCCGACGCCTTCGCGAAGTACGGAGCCGGACCGATCGAGCGAACGTCCTGCTCGATCGAGTAGAGCTCCTCGTACTCGGCCGACTCCACGAGCGCCCAGTCGATCACCACCTCACGCGCGGCCGAGCCGGGACGCGGCTTGATGTGCAGCGACGCGGCGCCGTGCTCCGTCTCCCAGCCGATGTCGATCGTGAGCGGGAAGATGTCGGGATACTTCTTCTCGAGGCGCGCGCGGATGAGCGGCACGGCGGCCTCGACCTTCTTCCGCTCGCGGAGCTCGTTCTTGCCGATGCCGCTCGCCTTGAGCACCGCGGAGACGATGCGCGCATCGGCGCGACGCTCGATCTTCGAGAGCGCGCGACGGAACATGCGGAGGCGCTCGGACAGGCGAAGCAGAGGCTCGCCCGAGAGCGTGGGGCCCTTGGACGCGCGGACCGCGAGACCGTCGACGCCCTGCTCGAGGAAGAACCTGTCGAGGGCGGCCTGGTCCTTCATGTAGAGGCCCTTCTTGCCCTTGCCGACGCGGTAGAGCGGCGGCTGCGCGATGTAGAGGTAGCCCTTCTCGAGGATCTCCGGCATCTGGCGGTAGAAGAACGTCAGCAGCAGCGTGCGGATGTGACTGCCGTCGACGTCGGCGTCGGTCATCAGCACGATCTGGTGATAGCGGAGCTTCGAGATGTCGAAGCTGCCGCCTTGCTCGGGGTTGCCGATGCCGCAGCCGAGCGCGGTGATGAGCGTGCCGATCTCGGCGGACGAGAGCATCTTGTCGAGACGCGCGCGCTCGACATTGAGGATCTTTCCCTTGAGCGGAAGGATCGCCTGCGTCTTGCGATCTCGGCCCTGCTTGGCCGAGCCACCTGCGGAGTCTCCCTCGACGATGTAGAGCTCGCTCGACTCGGGGTCCTTCGACTGACAGTCGGCGAGCTTCCCGGAGAGGCTCGTGTAGTCCATCGCGCCCTTGCGGACGATCTCGCGCGCCTTGCGGGCGGCCTCGCGGGCCTTCGCGGCCATGATCGTCTTCTCGACGATCTTGCGCGCGGTCGCGGGGTTCTCCTCGAAGAACGTGCCGAGCTTGTCGTTCAGCACCGCCTCTACGGCCGTCTTCGCCTCGCTCGAGACGAGCTTGTCCTTCGTCTGCGACGAGAACGACGGGTCCTGCAGCTTCACGCTGATGACCGCGGTGAGACCTTCGCGGATGTCCTCGCCGGAGAGGCCGTTCTTCACCTCTTTGAAGAGGTTCGCGCTCGTTCCGTACGCGTTGAAGACGCGCGTGAGCGCCGTCTTGAACCCGGTGAGGTGCGTGCCGCCGTCCTTGTTGTGGATGTTGTTCGTGTACGGGAAGATCTGCTCCGCGTACGTCGAGTTCCACTGCAGCGCGACCTCGACCGTCACGGGCGTACCGTTCTCGGCGGGCACGTCGGCGACGATGTGCACGACCTTGTCGTGGACGGGCTCCTTCGTCTTGTTCAGGTGCTCGACGAACTCGCGGATGCCGCCCTTGTACTCGAAGACTTCCTTGCGACCTTCGCCGCGCTCGTCGGTCAGCGTGATGACGAAGCCGGCGTTGAGGAACGAGAGCTCGCGCAGGCGGCTCGCGAGGATGTCGTAGCTGAACTCGGTGCTCGCGAAGATCTCGTGATCGGGCTTGAACGAGATCTTGGTCCCGGTCTTGTCCGTGTCGCCGATGACGGAGAGCGGCGTGGCCGGCTCGCCGCGACGGTACTCCTGGTAGTAGACGTGGCCCTCACGCTTGATCTCGAGCTTCAGCCACTCGCTGACCGCGTTCACGGCGCTGACGCCGACCCCGTGGAGACCCGCCGAGACCTTGTAGCTCGAGTGATCGAACTTACCGCCCGCGTGGAGGACGGTCATGACGACCTCGGCCGCGCTGATCTCCTTGCCGAGCTTCAGCGACATCTCGGCGTGCTTGCCGGTGGGGATGCCGCGCCCCGTGTCCTCGACCGTGACGGAGCCGTCGAAGTGCACCGTGACTTCCATGCGGTGGCAGTGCCCACCGAGGTGCTCGTCGACGGCGTTGTCGACGACCTCCCAGACGAGATGGTGCAGACCTTCTCCGCTGTTCACGTCGCCGATGTACATGCCAGGGCGCTTGCGGACCGCTTCGAGCCCCTCGAGAACAGTGATGCTCTCGCTGCCGTAGTTGGAGGGCGGGGTGCTCTGCGCGGGCGTCGGGGAGGGAGCGACTTCGTTCGTCATGCGTGTTTGATTCGGGCAACTTCCGCGTTTGATTACGCGAATGATTGCAGGCGGGAAAAGGCCTGCGATGGGGGGAACGGGAGTATACGTCGACACCCCGCGATCTTCAAGCTCGAATCGCCGCATTTTCGGCGTGTTTTCGATAACTTAGCGCGCACCGAACACCGCGGAAACGGACCTCGCCGAGGGCCTCGCCGGCGCGGCGGGCGGGCGCAGCTCTTCAACGCCGGATTTCCCGCCAATCAGCCGGTGATCCGGCCGTCGCGCACCACGAAGTCGCGCCGAGCGCCGCCGTCGTCGCCGGTGTCGATCAGCTCCGGACGCGTCGTCGTCAGGAACACCTGTCCGCGCTGCTCGCGGAGGAACGAGAAGAGCGCTGCGGTGCGCGCGCGATCGAGCTCGCTCGAGACGTCGTCGAGCAGCAGGATGGGCCGCACGCCGCGCGCCTGACCCACCACCTCGATCTCTGCGGACTTGAGCGCGAGCGTCACGGCGCGATGCTGTCCCTGCGAGGCGACGCCGCGCACCGCGTGCCCGTCGATCGCGAGCGCGAGCTCGTCGCGATGCGGGCCGACGCCGGCGCTCCCACGTCGCATGTCGGCGGAGCGACGGCTCGCGAGCGCATCGAGGAACGCACCCTCGTCGTTCGGCGCCGACGGCGCGTACGCCGCCTCGAGCACGAGCTCGGGTGCAGCGATGCGCGAGAACGCTTCGATCGCCTTCGCGGCGACGAGCTCGGCCGCGCGTCCGCGATGGCCCATGACCGCGAGACCGTGACGTACGACGAGCGTCTCCCACTCGAGGAGATCGCTCGCGGACGGGCCGCGCGTCTCGAGCGCGCGCTGTCGCTCCTTCATCGCACGCGTGTACGCGTCGAGATCGGCCATCGATTGGGGCGCGATGTAGAGCGACGTTCGATCGAGCAGGCGCCGTCGCTCGCCGCTCGAGCCCATCGACAGAGACATCTCACCGGGATGGAACACGACGATCGGCGTGCGCACGGCATACGCCGCGAGCGAAGGCGGACGCTTGTCGTCGATGCGCACGAGCCGTGCGCCGGGCTTGAGACCGACGGACTGCACGCGCGCTTCGCCGTCGTCCGACAGCGTCACGCGCACGCTCGCGAGGTCCGCGCCGAAGCCGACGAGCTCGCCGAGCTTCGACGTACGGAAGCTCTTCGACGTGGCGGCGACGTACAGCGCCTCGAGCAGGTTCGTCTTGCCCTGCCCGTTGTCGCCGGAGACGACGTTGAAGCGTTCGCCCGGCTCGAGGTCGACCGCCGCCAGGTTGCGGAACGCGCGGACCTGGAGGCTGGCGACGTGCAGCGGACGCACTCTACACGCCCACGAAAAGCGTCAGATCCGCATCGGCATCACGACCGCGAGGAACTGGCGATCCGACGTCGTGGTGGCGCCTGCGGGGCGCAGCACGGCCGGATCCAGCTCGCCGGAGAGGCTCACTTCGACCTCTTCGTCGGTGACGGATGCGAGCACGTCGAGGAAGTACTTCGCGTTGAAGCCGATGCTAATGTTCGGCCCCGCGTACTCGACCGGGATCTCGTCGAACCCGTCGCCGCTCTCGGGCGACTCGCTCGTGATGCGCATCGAGCCCTTCGTGAGCGTCAGCTTGACGCCTCCGGTGCGCTCGCTCGCGGCGACGCTCACGGCCTTGAGGGCTTCAGCGAACGCCGTACGCGGCGCCCTGACGACCTTGTCGGCCCCTTGCGGGATGACCTGCGAGTACGGCGGGAACTGCGCGTCGACGAGCTTCACGCTGAACGTCATGCCCGCGCCCTGGAAGAACGCGCTCGATCCGCTCTGCGTGATCAGGAGCTCCGGCTTCTTCTTTTCGCCGTCCGGGCCGGTCGTCGGACCTTCGGCCATCATTTCGTCGCAGAGGCGACGGAGCTCGTGGATGGCCTTCAGCGGGATCAGCATCGTCGCCGACGCCTGACGACCCGAGACCTTCACGTCGACCTTGGACAGGCGGTGTCCGTCGGTCGTGACCATGCGAACGGTGTCGCCTTCCCACTCGAACAGCGCCGAGTTCAGGTGCGCACGCGTCTCGTCCGTCGAGATCGAAAAGTGCGTCTTCTGAATCAGCTCCGAGAGCACTTCGACGTCGAGCGCCAACGTGGGCGAGCCCTCGGCAGGCTGCGGCAGCGGCGGGAAGTCGTCGCCCGGCATGCCGCGGAGCGTGTACCGGCGCGCGCTGCCACTGGCCTTCAGCGTGGTCGTCGCGTTGTCCTGCGTCGCGATCACGACGGGACCATCGGGCATCATTTTGACGCGCTCGAACAGATCCTTCGCGGACACCGCGACGCTTCCCGGCTTGCTGACATCGGCGGGAACGCGCCCGAGCAGCGACAGGTACAGGTCCGTGGCCGCGAGCCGCATGGCGCCATTGCCATCGACGGCGAGCAGCACGTTCGCGAGCACCGGCATCGTGCTCTTGCGCTCCGCCACGCCTTGCATGCGCGCGACGATCTTCAGCAAATCCTTCTTGGCGACCGTGAGCTCCATGGCGTGTCTCCGAACCGGACCTCGAAGTGCCCAACTTCCGTTGCGGGGTCAAGGGGCGCCAGACCGGTCCCTTGCTTCCGGCTCTCGCTCCGGCTCCGGGACGGTCCGGTTCAGGGATCCTCTCGGATGTCGGATGGAGAAAGAGATGTATTTAAATTAAATAGTAGTCGTACTAGAGCCTGTGGTTTGTCGGGATAACCGGAGAACCTCAGCCTTGGCGCGGACTTGGAGCTCATCCACGCTGTGGGGTGGACCCGGAAGAACCTCCGGCGGGACCGTGGATGGGATTGTCCCACCTGGTCTCCCCAGGGTGCACACCCCCGCGTCCCCATGGGTTTGAGGCATCTTGCCCCCAATCCCGACAGAGATGGTGCAACAGCTACGAAGCGCCGCGACGACGGGCCGCTTTGGCGGGCTTCGGGTCCGCGGCAAACGTCCGCGCGATGTCGTCGATCAGCTGGCGGCGCGCGCGCTCGTAGGTCTTCGGACCGACGGCCCCGTCGCGGTGACCCATCTCGAGGCCCTCCAAGGCGGCCAGGAGCTGCTCACGCTCGCGTTTCGTGTCCCGCGGCGGCGCCTTCCGCGCGCCGAGGACGATGCCCACGGCGAGGCCGCTGAGCGCGAGCAACGTGGCAATGACCTTTCCCGGTCCCTCGGTGGGCAGGCCCTTGATGGTGACCTTGAGGCTCTTCACGGGCGGGTCCTCGCGACGGAGCTGCTTCTCGGTGACGAGGGCGCGCTGGCCCATGCCGTCGGCGGACGTCTTCGTCGGCTCGAAGCCGTCGACCTCCATGCCCATGCCGCGCGCGGCCGGCGCGATCACGCGTGCGGCGGCGAGATGCGGCGGCATTCCGACGTCGAAACTCACGGAGGCCTCGCCGGTGTACGGGAGCTGCCACTTGAACTCGATGACATGCTGGCCCGGCGAGAACGTGCCGCGGATCTTGATGCCCTTCTTCGGGATCGCGTCGACGCCGACGTCGGTCATGCCTTGCTGCGTGGCGAACGCCGTGAACGTCTCGGGGAGCGGGATGACGAGATCGTTCGGCGGAACCCAGGCATTGCGGCCGAAGTTGTAGATCTTCAGCGCCTGCTGGATCTGGATGCGGTCGTCCTTCACCTCGGCGTAGAGCATCGACTGCGTGACGACGAGCGACTGATCGACGTCGGTGGTGACGGGAAAGACGTGCAGCAACGCGCGCATGCCGTTCTTGAGGCCGAGCCCGAACGGAGTGACCGAGAACGTGGCGCCGTCCTTCAGGACCATCGGGCGGTACGCGACGCCGCTGCCGACATCGAGATCCTTGAAACGCGCCGTGCCGACGTCGTCGGTCGTCGCGTTGAGCCGCTTGCGGCTCTCGCCCTTCGCGACCGAGTTGTAGAGGATCCCGAGCGTCACCTCGGTCCGCGCGAGCGGCTTGCCCGTGGGATCGCTGACGTGGACCTCGACGGCGCCGTTCGGGATCGACGGATCCTCGAGGGCGCCGTCCTCCGGGACCTCGCCTTGGCCTGCAGCGCCGCCGCCGGGACCTCCGCCACCATGCGGATCTCCGCCCGCGCCGTGCGGGTTGTCGTCGCCGTCGCCGTCGTCGGCAGGAGCGGGCGCCATCGCCGGATGTCCGGCCGGCACCGGCGTCGACGGATCGATGGGGCCTGGCGCGTGAGCGGCGGGCGCGGACTTCGGCGCCGGGCGGCCGGCATCTTGCGCGCCCGCGTGTGACGTCACGAGCATCGAAGACAGCGCAACGCTCGCGAGCGCAACGAGCAGCTCACGCTTCATCGGAGGCCTCGTCCTTCGCCTTCGCATCCGTCGCTTCGGCGACGGCGTCTTCCTTCTTCGCGAGCGACGCTCCGCACTTCTTGCAGAAGCTCGCGTCGACCTCGTTCGACGTCTCGCACTTCGGACATGCGACGCGCGGCGCGGCCTCTTTCTTCGTCTTCGCGGCCGTCTTCTCGACGACCGGCTCCGGCTCGCTCTCTTCGGCCTCGGGCACCTCGGGCACCTCGGGCGTCTCGCGCGCGAGGGTGCCGCGATAGCCTTCCTCCGCGAGACCGACCTTCGCGAGGTACGCGCGCGCGGCGTCCTCCGCCTTCGGGCGATGCGGCTCGAGCGACGCATCGATGCGACCGAGCACGTCCTTCAGCTCGCCGCGGTAGGTGTGCGAGAGCTGCTCGTAGTCCTCGTCCTCGAGCTTGCCGAGCGCGCGCTCGTTGTCGAGATCCTTGAGCGCGCGAAGGAGCATCTTCTTGCGCGAAGCGAGCGCGTCGACCGCGTGCGCCGTCGCATCGAGGGCCTCGAGCTCGGGCGACAGCGCCGCGTCTCCGCTGAGGATGCGCAGGCTCGCCCAGAAGAGCGCGATGACGCCCATCAGCATGCCGGCCGCGAGCACGAGGATCGCCATCGGCGCTCCGAGCGTGACCCCCACGACGAGCGTGAGCGTCACCGTGACCAGCGGCAGACCGATGGCGACCCCGCGCGCGATGCGGCGCTCGTCGAGCTCCGCCTTGACGTCGCGATGGGCGCGGCGTCCGTCCGACTCGTGTGTCGCGTCTTCAGCCATCGAGGTCCTTCAGCTCCGCGTCGATGCGATCGTCGTAAGCGTCGCGCTTGCCGTCCTTGGAAGCCCCCGGCGCGGGCGACGTCTTCCCGTCCTCGCGAGGCTCGGCGGCGTTCGCGCGCCACCTTCGCAACACGACCGCGAGGCCGACTCCGCCGCCCACGAGCGCGACGATCGGGAATGCATAGATCGCCTTGAAAACGCCGGTATTCGGCGGGATCGCGAGCGACGCGGTGCCGTTCTCTTTCACGTAATCGTCGATGATCGACTCGGGCGTCTCACCGCGTGCGAGGCGCATGCGGAGGCGCTCGCGCGTCGAGTCGGCGGTCGAGCATGCGCACGACGACAGGAGCTCGCGCGGGCATGTCCCGCACATGCAGCGAAGCTGTCCGAAGACCTGCTTCTCCTTCATGTCGTCGATCTGCACGCTGCCGGAGTGCTGCGATGCGTTCGTCTGCGCGTACGCGGGCACCGGCAGGAGCGCGAGGATGATGCCGAGCGTGATGCTCGCCGTCACCGCGCCTGCGCCTCGTACGACCTGCCACACGCGCGACTCTTGTGGCTCGAGCTCCGGCCACATGCAGATGAAGCTGCCGAAGATCAGTATGATGCACCCGAACCAGATCCACCCGACGAGTGGGTTCAAGTGGATCTGGAGCGACGCCACCTTCGTCTCGGGATTGATGCTGCCGACGACGAGATAGAGGTCGTCGCGGATCGAGTGGAACATCGCGACCTCGGTGGTCGGCGAGTCGGGCATCTTCTTGTAGATGAACTTGGCCGGCGAGAGCTTGCCGACCTCCTTGCCGTCTTCGAAGACCTTGATGTCGGCGAAGATCATGCGCTTGTTGTTGTCGACCTCCATGCGCGGGCCGACGTATTTGATGGTCAAGCGCTCGACCTGATAGCTGTCGCCCTGCTTGATCGACGTCTCCTTGTCGACGGTCCACGACTTTCCGGTGAAGCCGAGGAACATGAGGACGATGCCGAGGTGGACGATGTATCCGCCGTAGCGGCGGCGTCCCGACGCGGGGAGCGACGCCATCGAGTAGATGAAGCCTGGGAGCAGGCCTGCGTACCAGAGGACCTTCGGCGTCTTCTCGGCGCCGCTCTTGAGGCGCGAGCGATAGAGGAGCGTGAACTCCTGCACGATCACCGCCGCGTTGAAGATCGCGAGCGAGAAGCCGAGCACCGGCGTGATCGCGTTGAAGGACTGGAGCGCCTTGCCCATCACGCCGCCGTACACCGGCGGTGACCACACGATCGCCGGGAAGCCCATCCACTTGCCGAGCGCGAAGTGGATGCCGACGGCGGCGAGCCCGGCGCCGACCGGCACCATGAAGTTCTTCTTCAGCTGCTCGTCGCTCGACTTCTTCCAGCCGAAGAGCGTTCCTACGCCCATCAGGAAGAACACGCCGAGGCCGAGCGGCTGGAGGAACGCGTTGTAGATC
>JAQBQJ010000324.1 GCA_028287065.1 Labilithrix sp.
AGGCTCGCGCTGCTCGGTGCGCTGTACGAGGAGACCGGCGATTCGGCCAAGGCCCTCGACACGTACAAGAAGGCGCTCGCGGTCAATCCGAAGCAGATCGACCTGCGCCTGAAGATGATCCGCGTCCACAAGACGCAAGGCGAGATCTACAATTCGATCGCCGAGTACGAGGAGCTGATCCGCGCCGCCCCTAACAACCCGCAGTTCGTGTTCGAGCAGTGCGAAGCGCTCATGCAGCGCGGCGATCGCGCGCGCGCGCTCAAGCTCCTCACCGAGCTCGAGGCACGCGGTCAGAGCGACGAGGAGGTGCTGTCGCGCCTCGCCGATTTCTACGGCCGCATCGGCGAGAACGATCGCTCGCTCAAGGTGCTCACGCGTCTCTCGCAGGTCGGCGCGAACGATCCCGGCCACCTCACCGACCTCGGCGACCGCTATTTCCAGGACGGAAATCAGGCGCTCGCCATCCAGACGTGGAGGCGGATCCTCACCACCGTCACGCCGCGCGCGCGCGCGCTGGCGGCTCTCGGCGAGGTGTACCTCGAGCACGACATGACCCCCGATGCGCTCGCATCGTTCAAGGAGGCCGTGCAGCTCGAGCCGCAGAGCCTCGCCTACAAGAAGCAGCTCGCGAGCGCCCTCGAGCGCGCCAAGAGCTACCGCGAGTCGCGCGTCATCTGGCAGGAGCTCGCCGACAAGGCGAAGACCAGCGGCGACAAGATCCTCGCGCGCGAGGCGCGCTCACGCATCGTCACGCTCTGGGGCTTCGAGCGGATCCTCGACGCGCAGATCCCGACGCTCACGCAGAAGTTCGGTGCCTCGCCGCCCGACGTCGAGTCCGGACGCATGCTCGCCGAGGTGCAGCTCCATCTCCGCAAGCTCGGAGATGCCGAGACCACGCTCCGCCGCGTCATCACCGTCGCGCCCGGCGACGCCGACAGCTACCTCGCGCTCGAGCGCGTGCTCGTCCAGGAAAACAAGACAGCGGACGCGATCGCGGTCCTCGAGAAGCTCGTCGCCGTCGAGCCGAAGCGCGCGCGCGAGCTCTATCAGCGCATGGCGCAGTACGCGCTCCAGCTCTATCGCGACGACGACGCGATCAAGTATGCGGCGCGCGCCGTCGAGCTCAATCCCGACGACGCCGAGGGACATCGGCGGCTCGGCGAGATGTACCGCCAGCGCCAGGACACCGAGCACGCGATCGTCGAGTTCCGCGCCGCGATCGCGAAGAACGATCGCCTCTACATCACCTACCTCGAGCTCGCCGACCTGCTCCTCTCGAAGGGCCAGGGCGACGAGGCCGATCGGCTGTTCCGTCGCGTCATCCGCGGCGCTCCCGACGAGGAGCTCGTCTCGCGCGCGGCCCGCCTGTCGATGCAGATCAACCTCGGGAAGGGCACGCTCGAATCGCTCGAGCAGGAGCTCTTGCCGCTCGCGATCGGCAACCCGCAGCGGAAGGTCTACCGCCGGCTGCTCGTCGAGATCTACGGCAACCTGACCTTCGCGCTCGTGCAGCGGAGCCGTCACGGCAGCGGCAAGGACGCCGAGGACGCGCGCGCCGCGCTCGCACGGATCGGCGGGCGCGCGGTCAAGCCGCTGCTCGATGCGCTCGCGGACGGCGATGCGGGGCAGCAGCGCGTCGCGATCGACGTGCTCGGCTACGTGCAGAACAAGAACGCCGGCTCGGCGCTCTTCGCGTTCGCGACCGGCCAGGCCGAAGGGCCGCTGCGTACGCGCGCGATGCTCGCGTGCGGCGCTCTCCGCGATGTCGCGCTGCTCCCGAAGTACCAGGCGCTGCTCTTCCCGAAGCAGGAAGGCGGCGGCGAGGCGATGGCCTCCGACACGATCGCGGTCGCGGCGACGTGGGCGGTCGCGAAGCTCGGTGACAAGAAGTCCGTGCCGCTCCTCCGCAAGGTCGCGCAGAGCGGCACGCCGGACATGCGCGCGTTCGCGGTGCTCGGGCTCGGCGCGCTCAAGGACAAGACGAGCACGTCGTTGCTCGCCGCGACCGCGCGCTCGCTCGATGCCGGCACCGTGGCACGCGCCGCGGCGGCCTACGCGCTCGGCGAGCTCGGCGCAGATACCGAGACGACCACGCTCGTCACGCTCGCGGAGGGCACGGATGCGCTGCCTCGCGAGATGGCGATCCTCGCGCTCGCGCGGATGGGCATGGCGAAGGGCGAGCCGCCCGGAGGACGCGCGGCGCTCGCCTCGATGGCGGATGCGGTGTTCTCCGGCGAAGCCGAAGGCGGACGCGCACGTCAGTCGTCGGAGACGCTGCGTCAGGCCGCGGCCGGCGCTCTCGTGCTGCTCGCGACGAAGGGCGCCGCCGATGCGCGTCCCGATGCGCTGCCTGCGCCCGACGAGAGCGTCGACGCCGAGTCGACGCTCGATCAGCTCGTGCCACGCACGCTGTCCGCGAAGGACCGTGCCGCAGCGCTCGTGACGTTCGGCGATCCCTTGAAGCGCGCCGCACAGAGCGCGCTCTCGACGTCGACCGAGCGCGCGCGGGCCGTGCTCGATGCTCTCGGCGCGCGCGAGGGCGCATTCGAGCCGTTCCTCGGCAACGAGGACGCGCCGGAGCTCACGGCCGCACGAGCCAAGGCCCGCGAGATCGCATTCGCCCTCGAGCCGAGCGTCATCGGGCTCTCGCGCCACCCGGATCCCACCGTCCGCACGAAGGCGCTCGTGCTGCTCTCGCGCTCGAAGTCCGATACGGCGGCGGTCGCGATCGCGGCGGCGGTCACGGACGCTTCGGAGAACGTGCAGCGCGTCGCGCTCGCGTCGATCGGACAGCACTCGGATGCGAAATCGGTGACCGCGGTCGCGAAGGTCATGCGAGGGCACGAGAGCTGGGCCATGCGCGTCCTCGCAGCGCAGGCGCTCGGGCGCCTCGGCGCCGCGGGCGCAGGCGCGGACGCAACGCGGCAGCTCAAGGAAGCCGCAACGAAGGAGTCGTATGCGCTCGTCCGCGAGGCCGCGCTCGTCGCGCTCGCGACGTACGACAAGAACGAAGCCTCGCAGCTCGCCGGCGTGATGGCGCAGTCCGATCCCGAGCCGCGCGTGCGGGAGACCGCTGCGAAGATCCGCGCGGGCAAGTAGTAGACTCCTGGCCGCGATGCGCTCCTCGCTCCTGCCCTCGGTCGCGCTCGGCGCGCTCGGCGCGTTGCTCGCGACGGCAAGCGGCTGCCGCAACGTCTCCCGCTTCTCGAGCAAGACGGGAGATCACTTCGAGGGCGACGTCGTGCAGGGCAACTTCGTCCGCACCGGCGTAGCCGACGGCGCGAGGATGTGCGTCACGCTCGACGCGAACCGTCTGCAGGACGCGCCCGGGACGCTGACGACCTCGGACGGTCGCTTCAAGGGAACGCTGCTGCGTCCCATCCCACAGATCTGGCACGATCCGCTGTCGACGCTCTCGTTCGGCGAAGGCCGCGTGCAGAACCTCGTCTATGTCGCCACGCCCGTCGCGCCCGCCGGCGACACCCAAGACGTCATGGTGTTCATGTCGCTGATGGAAGAGGGCGGCATCGAGGTGCGGCTCGTCCGCGGCGCGCCGCAGGTCGACGCCGGCACACCCGCGCCCGGTCCCGTCCAGGCGGCGCCGATGTTCGGCATCTTCACCCTCGATCGGCGTGACGGACCGTGCGCGTTCTAGGGATCGAGTCCTCGTGTGACGAGACGGGCGCCGCGGTCGTGGACGACGCGGGCCGCGTCCTCTCCGACGTCGTGCAGAGTCAGATCAGCCTTCACGCGCCGTATGGCGGCGTCATCCCGGAGCTCGCGTCGCGCGATCACCTGCGGAACGCGGGGCCGGTCGTGCGCGAGGCGCTGAGCGCGGCCGGCGTCGGTTGGGACGCGATCGACGGGATCGCGGTGACGAACCGACCCGGCCTCGTGGGTGCGCTGCTGGTCGGCGTGCAGCTGGCGAAGGGTCTCGCATGGGCGCGCGGGTTGCCGCTCGTCGGCGTCGATCATCTCGTGGGTCACTTGCTCGCGGTGTTCCTGCGCCGAGCGCCGAAGGAGGGCGCGACGGTCGCGGTCGCCGCGGAGCCGCCGCCCGAGTTTCCCTTCGTCGCGCTGCTCGCGTCGGGCGGGCACACCGCGATCTATCGGGTCGACGGGCCCTCGGCGGAGCAGGTGCGCGAGCTCGGTGCGACGCGTGACGATGCGGCGGGCGAGGCGTTCGACAAGGTCGCGAAGGTGCTCGGACTGGGCTACCCCGGTGGCCCGGTCATCGATCGGCTGGCGAAGAACGGCGATCCGAAGTCGGTGCCGTTCACGTTGCCGATGGGCCACACGAAGTCGTTCGAGCTCAGTTTTTCGGGCATCAAGACGCAGGTCGCCGCGCGCGTGCGCGAGCACGGGCTGCCGAAGACCGAGGCGGAGCTCGCAGGCACGTGCGCATCGTTCCAGGCCGCGGTGACGTCCGTCCTCGCGAAGAAGCTCGTCGCGGCCGCGGTGCAAGAGGGCGTGCGTACGGTCGTCATCGGCGGCGGCGTCGCGGCCAATCGAGAGCTGCGCGCGCGCGTCACGGAGCTCGCGAAGGAGCACGGCATACGCGCCGTCCTCCCCGAGCTCGCGAGCTGCACCGACAACGCGGCGATGATCGCCTACGCGGGTCTGGTGCGGCTTCGCGCAGGCGAGCGCGACGGCTACGACCTCATTGCGACGAGCGCGACCTCGCTGCCGAGATCGACGCGCAAGGGCCGCGGCGCACGATGACGCGCTCGTTCAGTTGAACGGCGCACCGCACGCGAGCCACGTGTCGATGACGTCGAGGTCGTTCGACGAGAGCTTGTCGCCCACGGGCATCCGCGCTCCGCAGTCGCCGCGCAAGTTGCAGTACATGCCCGAGGCCTTCGGATCGGTGCTGCCGACGACCACGTAAGGCTGTCCGGTGCTGAGCTTGAACGTCGTGATCGTCTTGTAGGTGAACGGCGCGCTGTTCGCGTCGATGCCGGGCTCATTGAGCGTCGCCGGAGGGCCGTGGCACGCCGCCGTCGAGCACTTCGCGTTCGCGAACACGTCGAGCACGTCCTGCTTGAAGCTCACGTCGCATTTCGTCGTGGGCTTCGGGGTCGGCGGGACGGGCGCCGGCGTCGGAGAGGTCGTCGCGGAGGTGGTCGGCGCAGGCGTGGTCGTGCCGCCCGACGTGCCGGACGTCGTGCCCTGGCCTTTCCCGAAAAGGTCGTCGCTGTCGATCGCTCCGCCGCACGCCACCGCCATGATCGCGATCCCTGCTCCGAACCATGCAAGACACGAGACCGAGCGCGCTGCCTTCATGCCCTGATGATAGCGCGTCGCAGTCGTCATCGCGCGGCGCGCGAACGCCGGGGCACCCCGCCCAGGCGGTCCGCCCAGCTCTCGGGAAAGCCCTCGTAGTAGCCGTCCCAGGGCTTCTTCGTGACGAGGTACTGAGCGGCGGCGTACATCACCCGGATCGTCGACGGCACGCCGACGACCGCGAGGTAGATCGGTCCGAGCATGCGCGACTGCAGCGCGTGTCCGTACTCGTGCTCCTTGTTGTACGGGCCCACGCGGACGATCGGCGCGTCGACGGTCGACCAGAAGACGAAGTGACCGAGCGAGATCGCGCGCGAGCCACGCAGCTCGACGAAGATGCGCCCCCGCTCGCGCGTGACGCGCGACACGCCTCCTCGCGCGAGCTCGATCGCGAAGTTCACCGCGCCGAGCGTGCTCTGCGGCGCCTCCCAGGCGATGCCGGCGGCGCCGCGCGCGATACCGGCGACGACAGAGAGGACGCTCATGCGGTCGCCGTCTCCGGGATCGCGCTCGCATCAGGCGCGACGACCGCGGCTCCGATCCCCAGCCCGACCGTCAGCACGAGCCTCGTGCGCGTAGGGCAGGGCGAGCGCCGCGCGAGCGCCCACGCCGCGAGGATGGCGTCGTTCACGATGGCCGCCTCCGTCCTGGCGAGCCCGGCGAGCGCGAGGACCTCGCGAACGAGGTCGACACCGCCGCCCGCGGTCGGATACGTCGACGGGCCGAGCACGACGTCATCGCCGTCGACCGTGACCTCGCACGGCAGGCCGAGCAACACGAAAGACGGCACGCGCCCACCGCAGACCTCCGCGAGCACCGCTGCGATGTCCTCGGCGAAGACCGCCCTGGACGCAGCCGAGCGATCTCCGCGCGGACGATGCACCCTGCCGCTGCCGCCGTAGCCCTTGATCGCGGTCTGTCCCACGTCGATCACGACGCACGCCGCGTCGCCGCCCTCGGCCAGCGCTTCGAGCGCGTGCGAGGCCGCAAAGAACGGATCGGCAGAGACGACGTCCAGCGCGATGCCGGCCTCGTCGAACGCATCGCGCGCGAGCGCCTCGTCGAGCGCGCCGCCGACGATCGCGACCGCATCCCACGCGCGAGCCGGAAGCCGAGCGCCGCCGGCCCGCACCGCGCTCCCGTCGCGGAGCGACGACGCAGCGCGCGCGAGCGAGCGATAGTACGCGGCGTCGTCGCGGCGCTCGAACAGCGTCGCGCCGTCGATCATCACGTCCCATAGCTCGATCGGCACGATCCCGTCGTGCGGCCATGCCGAAACGCGCGCGCCTCCCGTGTGGGCTCGCGGCGTCACCACGCCTTCGTCTCCTCGATCGCCGGCCACGGATCGCGCAGACCTCCCACGCGTCGCGTCCACGCGCGCTCCGCAACGTAGGCGGCGCGGCACGCGAGCAGCGCCGTTGCGAACAGTGCATAGTGCATGCGTTCGCGCAGCGGGGCGCTCGCCAGGAGATCGGTGCGGCGCCGGCCGTACGCCCGATGGACCGACGCCGTCTCCGGGAACATGACGTCGAGGCGCTCCAGCTCGCGTCGCATGCGGCGATAGTACGTGTGCATGCCGCGCAACGTCTCGGGCGCGCGGAAGAGAACGACGCCCTCCTCCGTCTCGGCGATCGCCCCGGTCCCGCGCGTCATGACGACCGCACGCGACAGGTAGATGTCGTCGATCGTGATGCCCGCACCGAAGTCGTAGAACGCGTCCTCCGGAAGCCCGCGCAGCCGCGGCTCGAGCTCCGCGCGCGTGGGGACGTTCCATGCGCGCATCGCGAACAGCTTTCCGTTGAACCACGAGCGCTGCGTCGAGAAGCCACGTCGCAGGTTGTACGTATGGATGGCCGAGGCCAGCAGGCCACGCCGCCGCGGAGGCAGCGGCCTCAGCGGACACGTCGCGACCTGGACGTCGGGGCGCGACTCGAGCAAGCGAGAGAGCACGAGGAGCGCGCCGGGGCTCGGGCGCACGTCGGCATCGCAGAAGATCGCGAACGGAGGCGCCTCTCCGGCGTCCCGCCGAGCGTCGAGACCGAGCCCCGTGCGCTGCGCTTCGACCTTGCCGCCGGTGCTCGTGAGGAGCTCGACGTCGGGATGGCTGCGCACCACGCGGGCTGTTCCGTCCGTGGTGTCGTCGAGGACGACGCGGAGTTGGTAACGGAACGAGCCGTGCGCCTCGGCGTGGCGTCGCGCCGCCGACAGCGCGGCAAGCGTGGTCCCAATCGCGCGCTCTTCGTTCTTCGCGCACACCACCACCGGGATACGCGTCATGTCACGCCGCTCCGAGGACGAGATCGGCGATGCGACGAGCGCCTCCGGCCTCGCGATACGAGCGCGCGATCGCCGAGGCCGCAGCGCGCTCGGGCGCGTCGACTGCGAGCAGCGCACGAAGCGAAGCGGCGACGTCCGCCGCCGGCGCGCGCGAGAGATCGACGACCCGACCGGCGCCGGCCGAAGCGACGAGCGCCGCGTTGTGGTGCTGATCGTTGCAGATCGGCGAGACCAGGAGCGGCACGGCATGCGCGAGGGCTTCGTGCACCGAGCTCGCGCCGCCGTGGGTGATCGCGACGCGAGCGGTCGCCAGCAGCTCCACCTGCGGCGCGAAGTCCGTCACCTCGACGTTTGGTGGCGCCTCGTGCGCGAGCGACGACGACGCGAGCTCTCCCATCGCGACGACGAAACGCGCATCGACGGCCTTCGCCGCCTCGAGCACGACGCCGAGCCGCGCCGGCTGATGGTACGCCTGGCTCCCGAACGAGACGTAGACGAGGGGCCGCTCTCGTCGCGGAGGCGAGCCCGTGGCTCGTGGCGACTCCGGCAGCGCCGCGCCGACGAGATGAACGGGCGCGCCGTCGTCGGGGAGACGGTTCCCGAGCAGCGCAGGCGTCGACAGCACGAAGGTACCGCGCGGAGAGAGCACGTCGCTCACCCGGAAGCGCGCGGTCATGCCGTGCGCGGCGAAGAGCGCGTGGCGCGCGTCGTCGAGCGACCGCAGCGTCGCCACGAGCTCGCTCTCGACGTCGTCGCGAATGCACGGATTGAGCGACGTCGAGAGACCGAGCCACGGCACGTGCTCCTCGTGTGCGGCGATCGCCGCAAAATAAGCCATCGGATCGATCACCACCACGTCCGGCCGCAGCCGCGCGAGGCATGCGCGCAACGGAGCGATCGACGGCTCGGCCGCGTCCACGAGCATCGCCCGGATCCATGCGCGAAGCCGCATGCGATCCGCGACCAGCTGCGCGAACGCTTCTCCACGATGCTCCGCAGCGGGCGGCCCCGCGCCGTCCGGTGCATGCACGTCGTCCCAGCCGAGCGGCCGGAGGATCGCGCCCACGTCGCGCGGCGCGTAGAACGACACACGCGCTCCGCGACACCGCAGCGCCTCGGCAGCACCGAGGAACGCGTGGAGGTGACCGCGCTCCGGCAAGCCGACGAACAGGACGTGCTTCACGGCGCCGCGACCTCGTGATGACGACACCAGTGCGCGAACGTGATCACACGGAACAGCACGGCGCGCTCCGCCTCGGTGAGCGGCGCAGGCCGAACGACGAGCGCGTGAACGGCCGCGAGATCGACCAGCGCGTCGACCGCGGCCGGAGGATCGCGAAGCACCGTCGCAGCCTCCGCGCGGTACACCGGCTCGACGCCGAGGTCCTTCGGCAGCGCGGACTTCTTCCGCGTGCGGACGTGCTCGGGGATGCGGCCGCGCGCCGATTCGCGGAGCGCCCATTTCTCGACGCCGCCACGCAGCGCGACAGACGGCGACACGCTGGCCGCGAGCTCGACGAGCTTCGCGTCCGCGAACGGCACGCGCGCCTCGAGCGAGGCGTGCATCGTGTGCACGTCGCCGTTGTGGAGCAGGCGTGGCAGCCAGCGTTTCACGACGAGGTACGTCATCGCGAGCACGCGGCGCGTCGCGTCGCCCGCGAACGTCGGTGCCCCGTTCGACGCGCTCTCGACGAGGCTCGCGAGCTCCGCAACGGTGTCGCCTGCCGGGTCGTTCGCGACACCCGGACGGATCGGGACGCTCCCGAGCCGGCCGAGGATCACGTGCGGCCCGCGAAGCGCGTCCGGATCGAGGAGGAAGTGGTAGCCGTAGTGCGTCTCGTCGGCGGCATCGCCCACGACCACCACGCGGTGCGATTCCGAGGCCGCGCGCGCCAGCCGATGCTGCGCGATCTCCTGCTCCCACGCCGGCAGCGCGTCGTTCGCGATCGCGACGGCGCGGAGGTCGCGGGCGATCTCCGCGCGGCTCACGTGCACGAGATGCGCCTCGAGACCGAGCGCGCCCGCGACGTCGCGCGCGTAGGGAGTGTCGTCGGAGCTCGTGATTGCGCCGGGGCGGTAGTCGAACGCAGCCTGCTCGTCGAACGTGACCGTGTAGGCCGCGACGGGAGTGCGCGCGTGCGACGCCATCGTGGCGGCGATCATCGCCGAATCGAGACCGCCGCTGGAAAATAGGCCGATCGGCAGGTCCGAGACGAGCGCGCGCGCGACGGCCCGTGGCACCTCCTCGCGCAGCGCGGCGACCACGCGATCGGGGTCGTCGTCGCGAGCGACGTCGGCTCCGCACGGCCAGTCCCAGTACGCCTCGGTCCGCATCCCTTCGCGATCGACGACCACGACGTGCGCCGGAGGGAGCGGCTCGACGCCGGCGAACATCGCATGCGCGACGCCGCTGAAGCACGGCGCGACGAGCACCTCGAGCACGCCCGCGACGTTCACGCGCGGCCTCTCGTGTGACGTCCGCGCGATGGCGTGCGCCTCGGAGGCGAAGACGAACGCAGCGTCCTCCCGTGCGAAGAAGAACGGTTTCACGCCCAGGCGGTCGCGCGCACCGAAGCCGCGCGCGAGGCGCGTGTCCCAGACGAAGAACGCGAACATGCCGGACAGCCGCGCGGCGCACGCGGCGCCCCAACGTGCGTACGCGGCGAGCACCACCTCGGTGTCGCTGCGCGTGCGGAACGACCAGTCGAGGGCGGCGCGGAGCTCGTCCGCGTTCGCGAGCTCGCCGTTGTACGTGATCGTGTAGCGGCCGTCGGGGCTCGTCATCGGCTGGGCGCCGCCCTCGCGATCGAGGATGGCGAGACGCGTGTGAGCGAGGGACGCATGCTTGGCAGCCCAGTCCCCCTCACCGTCGGGTCCGCGATGACGGAGGCGGGCACGCATGGCGGCGACTCGCGCGCGATGAGCCGCGGCCGGCCTCGTGAAGTCGACGATGCCTGCGATGCCGCACATGTCAGATCGCTCCGAACGCGGCCGCAAACGCCGCGAGCGACGCGATGCCGACGTTCGCACGATCATCGGCCGACCACGAGAGCGCACGGCCCAACGAGGTCGCGAGGCTCTCCAGCGAGCGCGCATCGGGAAATGCTTCGCGCGGAAGAGGCGGCGCCGAGCACGGGACCTTCGGGCGGTCGGCAAGCGAACGAGGGAGGCCCCACGCGACGGCGAGCTCACGCAAGCGCTGTTTTCCCGGGTCGCCGCGCGTGCTCAGGAGCGCGACCATCGCCTCGTCGAGGAACGGGGACCCGAGCGCCACGCCCGAGCCCGTCGTCATCGCCGCGACGACCGGCACGTAATCGGCTCGCTCGGTCGCGCCGCGCGCCGCCTGGTCGGCGCCGTCGCCCGTCACGAGCACATCGTGCCCGCGCTCCTTCGCGACGCGCGCGACCACGGCACGAGCGACGGGATGGAGGTTGTAGAGCGGCGTCTCCGCGAGCGCGACGGCGCGCGGGAGCTCGTTCGCGAGATCGCCGGTCGAGATGGCCACGTCGTGCAGCTCGAGACCGAGCGCCGATGCGAGCGCATGCGCGCCGGCGGACTCGTCGTAGGTGGTGCCGGGCAGCGAGAGATGGATCGCTTGTGTGACCGAGGCGCCGGCACGTCGCGCCGCGAGCACGGAGAGCGCAGCGTCGAGGCCTCCGCCGAGCGCGACGATCGGGCGGACCGCGCCGGCGAGCGCACGCGCCGTCGCGTCGACGAGCGTCGCCGCGAGGTCGTTGCTCGACGAGGCGCTCGAGGGAGGCGGAGACGGCGCCACGCGCACGCGCGCGCTCTCACCCGCGTGGTCGCGCACGAGCGTCATGCCCGGCGGGACCGCGTGAACGGCGCGAAGGCACGTCCGGCCCGGCGCATCCGTCCGCCCCCACGCAGCGTCGATCCCGAGCGGATCGAGCGCGCCGTCGCGGGCCGAGGGAACGATGGCGAGCAGCGAGCGGAGGTCGTCCGCATGCGCGCCCGACACCGGGTCGAACAGGATGCGCCGCGCGCCGAGCGCATCGCGATACGCGAGCACCGTCATTCCGGGCTCCGCTCGCGGACCTCGGAGCGCGTGAGCTGGCGAAAAGGGAAGAACGCCCCGGTGCCGCCCCGGCAATGCGTGCACGATGCAAGCGGCTCGTGGCGTTCGAGGTAGAGCCGGACGTCGCGTGCGAGCTCGGCGCGCGGAGCGAGCGAGACGCCGTCCTCCGTGTGCGGCGCCGGCGACGCCTGCGGAAGGAGCTTCGTTCCCGGGACGCGGCTGCACGCGAAGAGCACGCCGTCGCGCACCGTGTGGCAGCGATGGCGGAGCCAGCACGTGTCGAACACCCGGCGCGTCACCTTCGCGTTGGTCTCGGGCGTGCGTCGGGTCATCGACTGGAATTCGTCCTGCACCTTCTCGTCGAGCGCGACGCCGAAGCGGGCGGCACGTTCGCGGATCGCCTCGAGGTCGCCTGCCGCGAGCCCGACGCCCGGATAGATCGACAGCGTGATCGCGTCGAGCGCCTCGAACAGCGCGTCCGGCGCGCGGCCGAGGAGCACGCCGTTCGTCGTGAGCGAGATCTTCGGCGCGATGCCGCTCTCCTTCGCGACGCGCGCGAGGGAGACGATCTCGGGCGCGAGGAGCGGCTCGCCGCCCGTCAGCTTGAACACACTCGGCCGGAGCACCTGCCGCGCGAGCGCGAGATCGCGCGCGAGCTCGGCCGGCGTGGCGAAGCGCCGAGCCGCGAGCGGCGAGAGCACGCAGCACCCCGCACACCGCAGATTGCAGTGATCCGTGACGTGAGCCTCGAGCGAGTGCGTCACGATCGCCCCGTCCACGACGGGGTACTCGCGGCGCCGCGACCACGTCGGATCGAGCGTCATGGCCGCAGCCGTCCGGCGGCGACGTCGCGCTTGCGCAGCTGGACGTGCGGCGCGAGCGGACCACTGGATCCGTGACAGTGCGTGCATGATGCAAGCTTTTCGCCGCTGCCGAGATACGCGGCGAGGCGAGGAGCGAAGTCCTCCGCATCGAGCGGGATCCCGAGCCTGCGCTGCGTCGCATCGCCGTCCCGATCGCGCGCTTCGACGTCGACGAGCGCGTGGTAGTCGGCGTGATAGGCCGCGCGCGTGCACTTGTAGAAGACGCCGCCGCGCACCACGAGGCAGCGATGGCGAAGCCAGCATGCGTCGTACGCCGCCTGCGCCTCTGCCGTGGAGAGCGCCTCGCGCGAGAGCACGGTGCTGAACGCGTCGACGCTCTTCACGTTGAGGACGACGTCGAACCTCCGTGCGCGCTCCTCCGTCTCGGCGACGATCTCGGGCCTCATCGGCGCGCTCGCGTAGCTCGACACCGTGAGCTCGTCGAGCGCGGCGAACGCGTCGTCGTCGAGCGTGCGCAGGAGCAACCCGTTCGTGAACAGACGGATGCGCGGCGCGACCCCGCTCTCGCGCACGGCGCGCAGCACTCCGCCGACGTCCGGATGGAGGAGCGGCTCGCCGCCCATGATCTTCAGGACGTCCGGGCGAACGACCTGACGAAGGCGATCGCACGTCGCGCGCACCTCGGACACGGAGAGCGAGCGCACGGGAAGATACGGCGAGACGTTGCAGCACTGCGCGCACCGCAGGTTGCAGTGCTCCACGACGTGCAGCTCGACGGACTCGACCGGAACGCGCCCGCCCTCGTCGACGTGGTACGTGCGCTCTCGCTCGGGCGCGCGGGGCTCGATGCGGGCACGCAGCGAGAGCGGCCCCTCGCCGGCCTCGCACGCGACGGACGCGCGCGGCGGCAGACGCCGCTTCAGCCACGCCGTCGTGCGCGTCACGTCGCTCGCGTCGAGCCCGCGAGCCTCGACGTGCACCACGTCCTCGATGCGGTAGCCTTGATCGCGTCCGAGCCGCGCGACGTTGGCGCGCGCCGACAGCTCGCGAAGCTGCGCGAAAGCTCGCGCCAGCGCGTCGTCGA
>JAQBQJ010000331.1 GCA_028287065.1 Labilithrix sp.
TCGACGCCGGCATCTATCGCTCCGGCGGCGCCTCCGCTGCGCCCGACTACTTCTTCGACTCCGCCGGCTGGGGACTCTCCGCGCGCGTCCTCGCGCAGCGCAACAAGGACCGCGCGCTCGTCGAGACCCTCGGCCCGCTGAAGGAGATCTATCGCGACCACGCCGTCTACGCCGGCGCGTTCGTGAAGACGTTCCTCGAGTCCTACGTCATCGACGACAAGCTGCGCGTCGTCGCCACGCTCGACGGCAAGCGCATCGAGCTCGAAGGCCTCACCGATCTGATCGTCAAGAACACGCGCGTCTACGCCGGCGCATGGGTCTTCGAAGAGTCGGCACGTCACGACGACGGCGTCTTCGAGCTCGTTCCGTTCGTCGGCAAACGCGATTGGGCATCGAAGGCGCTCATCGATCTCCAGAGCGTCCCTCTCGATCAAAAAATGCTCGAAGAGATCGGGCTCGACCATTCGAAGACGCTGCGCGCGTCGACGCTCGAGCTCGAGATCTTCCAGCCCGAAAATGGCGCGGCGCTGGCTGCTCAGCTCGATGGAGAAGAGTGGCCCGCGCACCCGAACGTACGCATCGACGTCGCGCCGCGCGCGCTCCGACTGCTCGTTCCGCGCGTGGAGTAGTGCTACGAGCGTCGCAATGCGAGCACGTAAAGCCCTGCAATTGCTTTCGCCCATCGCCCTTGTCGCCTTCCCGCTCGGCGTCGTCGTCGCGTGCGGCAGCACGAAGAACCGAAGCGGCTTCGCCGACGAGAACATCAACGGGACCATCGACCCCGGATCGCCGTTGGTCGAAGGGGGGACGGGCACGCTCGGCGAGGGCGGCGGCGGGAAGCCGGTCATCGGCGGTCGCGATCCCGTCACGTGCGAGGAGGCCGCGCAGTTCAAGACCTACGTCGGCTGCGACTACTGGCCGACCGTCACCGACAACGTCGTCGCGGACGTCTTCGACTTCGCCGTCGCCGTCGCGAACGGCGGCACCGAGCCCGCGAACGTGACCGTCACGGGGCCGAACGGCGTGAACAAGAAGCTCACCGTCGCGGGCGGATCGCTCGGCAAGGTCTATCTGCCGTGGGTCAGCGCGCTCAAGTCGGTGGGCACCGGCAGCGGCGCGCAAAACGGCCTCAAGGACTCGGTCCTCGCCGCGAACGGCGCGTATCACCTCGTCAGCGACAAGCCCGTCGTCGTCTATCAATTCAACCCGCTCGAGTTCAAAGCCGGCGGCGGAGAGCCCGGCAAGGACTGGAGCAGCTGCAAGATCACCAAGCCCGCGACCGAGTGCTACTCGTACTCGAACGATGCGTCGCTGCTCCTCCCCAGCACCGCGATGACCGGCAACTACCGCATCATGGGCTCGGCGGGATGGTCCGCGCACGCAGGCCCCGGCGGTCCGCTCACGAACCTCGCGCCTAGTTACTTCGCGGTGACCGGCACGGTCGACAAGACGAGCGTCACCGTGAAGCTCGGCGCGAAGGGCACCGTCAAGGGCGGCGGCGACATCACGGCGACGCCCGCGAACGGCACGCTCACGTTCACGCTGAACGCGGGCGACGTCGCCGAGGTCATCGGCGAGGTCGGCGAGCAGGGCGACTTCAGCGGCTCGCTCCTCAGCGCCGATCACCCCGTGCAGGTCATCACCGGCGTCTCGTGCATCTTCATACCGCAAGACGTCCAGGCATGTGATCACGTCGAGGAGACGGTCTTCCCCGTCGAGACGCTCGGCAAGCACTACGTCGTCATGCGGCCCTCGGGTCCGAAGGGCAACGACGTCGCTCACGTCGTGCGCTTCTTCGGAAACGCCGACGGCACGACGCTCACGTATGCGCCCTCTCGGCCTGCGAGCTGCCCCGCGTCCCTCGACGCCGGACAGGTCGCCGACTGCGGCGAGGTCACGACCGACTTCGAGGTGACCGGCACCATGGAGTTCGGCATCGCGATGTTCCAGGAGGGCGGCGCGAACGTCGATCCGGACTTCACCCCCGGCACGGCCGTCCAGCCGCAGGGCGATCCCTCGCAGAGCTTCGCGGTCACAGTCGACCAGTACCGCAAGAGCTACGTCTTCCTCGCGCCCACCGATTACAAGACGAGCTACGTCGACGTCGTCGCGCCGCCGGGCGCGAAGATCACGCTCGACGGCAACGACCTCTCGTCGTCGATGAAGACGATCAGCGGCACGCAGTGGCTGGGCGGTCACGTGCTGCTCGGCGAAGGGCAGGACGGCGTCCACGTCCTCCACTCGAGCGAGCCGATCGGCATCCAGGTCATCGGCTACGGCGACAACACGAGCTACCAGTACCCCGCCGGGTTGAACCTCGCGGTGATCTCCACGATACCGGTCAAGTAGGCCGTTCATCGCGTAAGACGAAGTAAGAAGGCGTCGATGTGACCGCGATCATCGCGATCACGATCGTCTCGATCACTCCTCACGGCAGCGCTGCAGGGCTATGGCACGCGCGCCTTCACGAGGGGAGTGATCATGAACCGGTACGTCAGTTTCATCGCGTCTGCGGGAGTCGCAGCTGCCCTCGTCATCGCATGCGGCAGCGCGAAAGATCGTAGCGGCTTCGTCGATCCGAACGCGACCGTGAACGGCACGTTCGACGACGGCGGCTTCGCGCAGGCCGAAGGCGGCGGCGGCAAGCGCATCGCCGACCCGACGACGTGCGAAGAAGCGATGCAGGCGAAGACGTACGTCGGCTGCGATTACTGGCCGACCGTGACCGCGAACATCGTGCAGGACGTGTTCGACTTCGCGGTCGCCGTCGCCAACGTCGGCACCGAGGACGCGCGCGTCACGGTCACCGGACCGAACGGCTTCTCGCGAACGGTCGCCGTCGCCGGCGGCTCGCTCAACAAGATCATCCTGCCGTGGGTCACCGAGCTCAAGGGGCCGGCGATGATCCCGCTCTCCGCGTCCGTGCTCGCCAAGGGGGGCGCGTACCACCTCGTGAGCGATCGTCCGGTGGTCGTCTATCAGTTCAGCCCGCTCGAGTTCCGCGCGACCGGCGGCGATCCGAACAAGGACTGGTCGAAGTGCCAGAAGCTCGATCTGACCGCGCAGGATTGCTACTCGTACACGAACGACGCGTCGCTGCTCCTCCCTAGCACCGCGATGACCGGCAGCTACCGCATCATGGGCTCGTACGGCTTCTCGCGGCATCCCTCCGAGGGCACGACGATCGACAAGAGCCAGCCGCTCCAGCCGGGCGGCGCGCCATTCTTCGCCGTCACGGGCACGAGCGACGGCACGACCGTCACGGTGAAGCTCGGGCCCAAGGGCCAGGTCACGGCAGGCGGAGCGATCACCGCGACGCCCGCGGGCGGCACGCTCACGTTCAAGCTCGATGCCGGTGACGTCGCCGAGGTGATGGGCGGCAGCGGTCGCGACTTCGACTTCAGCGGCTCGCTGCTCTCCGCCGACAAGCCCGTGCAGGTGATCACCGGTGTACCCTGCATCGATTTCCCGCTCGACGTCATCGCGTGCGATCACGTCGAGGAGACGGTCTTCCCCGCGCAGACCATGGGCAAGCACTACGTCGTGATGACGCCGACGGGGCCGAAGGAGAACAAGGTCGGTCACGTCGTCCGCATGTACGGCAACGTCGACGGCACGAAGCTCACGTACAAGCCGTCCGCGCCCGACGGTTGTCCGTCGACCCTCAACGCCGGCGACGTCGTCGAATGCGGCGACGAGGTCCGCGTCGACTTCGAGGTGACCGGCAGCTCCGAGTTCGGCGTCGCCATGTTCCTGATCGGCGCGTCCGAGGCGGATCCGGAGGGCAGCGCCAGCAAGCCCGGCTCGCAGGGCGATCCCTCGCAGACGTTCGCCGTCACCGTCGAGCAGTACCGCCAGCGCTACGTGTTCCTCGCGCCGAGCGACTACAAGACGAGCTTCGTCGACGTGATCGCCGCCGCTGGCACGAAGCTCGATCTCGACGGGCAGGACGTGTCGAACAAGCTCGAGCCCGTCACCGGCACCGACTGGTTCAAGGCGCGCATCAAGGTCGACCCCGGGAAGAACGACGGCGTCCACGTGCTCGACGCGGACAAGCCCGTCGGCATCCAGGTCATCGGCTACGGCGACTACACGACGTACATGTACCCGGGGGGCCTCAACCTCGGAGAGATCGCGCCCATCCCCCCGAAGTGAGGAGCACGCCATGAAATCCTGGCATCTCGGCGTCGCGTTCATCATCGCGCTCGGCACGACCGTTCTCCCTTCGTGCGGCAGCGACAAGCGCAACGGGTTCGACCAGCCGCCTGGCGCGACGAGCGGCGGGCCCGGCAACGTCGATCCGTTCGGGCAGCTCGAAGCCGGCTCGCCCGAGGGCGGGACTCCGCCGGTGATCGGTCACCTGCAAGGTCGCGTCGTCGCGCCCGAAGGCACCGTGCCGATCTCGCAGGCGATGGTCTATCTCACGACGCGCACGCCCGACCCGATCCCGGGCAACGCGTATTGCGATACGTGCGTGCGCCTCACGGCCTTCGAGCCGTACGCGTACACGAAGAGCGACGGCACGTTCGATCTCGCGGCCTACGCGACCGGCAAGCAATACCTGGTCGTGCAGAAGGGCCAGTTCCGTCGCATCCGCGAGGTCGACGTCGTGAAGGGCGATCAGCCGATCGCCGGCGATCTCACGCGCCTCCCCGGCAAGACCGACGCGACGACCGGCGACACGGTTCCGAAGATCGCCGTGGTCAACGGCGGGTACGACAAGATCGACTTCTCGATGAAGAAGCTCGGCATCGAGGAGTTCTATCGCTACGGCGACGGACCCGTCGGCCTGCCCGGCAGCGACGGCCCCGGCACGAAGACCGGCAAGACCGGCAACCAGCTGATGAACAGCGCGCCGGAGATGAGCGGCTATCACATCGTGCTCCTGCCGTGCGCCGCGATGGGCTACTCGCACGACGACACGAACGGCGTCTTCCTGTGCGGGGGCCCTACGGGCGTGCAGAAGACCGCGTTCCAGAGCTACGTCGAGAGCGGCGGCAAGCTGTACGTCACCGACTTCGCATACGAGGCCGTGCGCCAGACGTGGCCCGGCTTCATCACGTTCTACGACGCGACGATGCATCCGCTCACGAACACGTCGCAGGGCATCGGCACCGCGTGCCGCGGCGGCGCGGAGACGACGGAAGGCAAGGCGCAGGACAAGGGCCTCGGCGATTGGATGACGGCGATCGGCCACGCCGACATCGAGCTCAAGGCGAGCTGGTCGCGCATCGAGTCCGTGCACCCGCAGCCCGGCTACGGTCCCGACGGCAAGCCGAAGACGATCACGCCGAAGGTGTGGATGACGTCGAACATCGCGGGCTCCCAGCTCCCTGCGACGGTGAGCTTCGAGCAGAAGTGCGGTCGCGTGCTCTTCAGCACGTACCACGCGGAAGGCGACGACGGCTCGAACCTGCTCGCGCAGGAGAAGGCGCTCCTCTACGTCCTCCTCGAGGTCGGTGTGTGCGTCGGCGAGCTCCCGCCTCCGCCTCCTCCGCGCTGATCGCGCGCTCGGATTCCGGCTGCATGGGCGCTGGGTTGTGTGAGAAGATTTCTCGCCATGGCCGATCCGCGAACGCGCAAGACCGGAGAGCACAACGCGAACCTCGTCAAGCTGATCGCCGATGGCGTCGCGATGCGCGAACGGATCGAGGCCCTCGAGGCGCGCGTGGCTCGGCTCGAGGCAGAGCTCGCCGCGCGTCCGAGCGCGACGAAGCGTCCCGCGCCGGTCGGGCCGCCTCCTCTCCCGAAGATGCCGTCGGTCGCCCCGCGGCCGAGCTCCGGAGCATCGATGCCCGCGCTGCCGAAGTCCTCGGGCCGCCGCAGCGTCGTCGACATCTCCGAGATCGCGGAGCTCGTCGACTCGATCCCGCCGCCTGCGCCACGTCCCAGGAAGTAGGTAAAAGAAGCAGGCGCAGGTGAGGGCGACTCCCCGCGAATGCGGTCGCACGGTAGAGCCTCGGGGTCGATCCTTCTCCATCATGGTCGCGCCGGTGACCACTTCCGCTAGACTTCACGCCCATGCCGCGCAGCGAAGACTTCGGAGAGCCGGAATTGACGCGGGCGAAGCACGCGAATCCCCTCGCCGTGCCGGGGGCCGCGGCCGCCGTCGAGCTCGTTCGACTGCACGTGGTGGTCGAGCGCGTGGCGGGCCGCGAGACATCCGAAACGCACGTCTTCGACGGCGATGTCTGTCGCATCGGGTCGCACGCTTCCAACGACCTCGTGCTCGACGACAAGACCATCTCGCGTTTCCACTGCCGGATCGCGCGCGAGGGCAACGCGTGGCGCATCACCGATACCGGCTCGAAGAACGGCACGCGCCTCGGCGGCGTGAAGGTCCTCGCGGCCGAGCTCGAGAACGAGTCGGTGCTGGTCCTCGGCGAGTCTTCGATCCGCGTGAAGCCCGTGAGCCGCGGACACGTCAGTCGGATCGCCGCGCCTTCGCAGTTCGGCGCGATCGTCGGCCAGAGCGCCGCGATGCAGCGCATGTTCGCGGTCCTCGAGCGCGTCGCCGCCAGCGAGATCGACGTCCTGATTCACGGCGAAAGCGGCACTGGCAAGGAGCTCGTGGCCACGGAGCTCGTGCAGCGAAGCGGCCGCGCCGACGGTCCCGTCGTCGTCGTCGACTGCAGCTCGATCTCGCCGAACCTCGTCGAGAGCGAGCTTTTCGGTCACGTCCGTGGAGCGTTCACCGGCGCCGACCGCGAGCGCGAAGGCGCGTTCGAGGCGGCCGACGGCGGCACGCTGTTCCTCGACGAGATCGGCGAGCTCCCGCTCGAGCTCCAGCCGAAGCTCCTTCGCGCGCTCGAGGCACGCGAGGTCCGCCGCGTCGGACAGACGAAGATGAAGCGCATCGACGTGCGCGTGATCGCCGCGACGAACCGCGATCTCGAGCGCGAGGTCAACCGCGGGCGCTTCCGTGAGGATCTCTATTACCGTCTCGCGAAGGTGAGCGTGCGCGTGCCGCCGCTGCGCGACCGCATCGACGACATCCCGCTCCTCGTGCGCTCGTTCCTCGACAGCGCTCGCTCGGTGCCGGGCGCCGCCGACGCGCACGCATCGAAGCTGTTCTCGCCGGCGGTCCTCGAGGAGATGCAGCTCCACGACTGGCCCGGAAACGTGCGTGAGCTGAAGAACTACATCGAGCGCAGCGTCGTCCTCGACGACGTGCCGCCTCCCTCGCGCAGGAGCGGAACGATCCGCGCGTACGGGAAGCCGCCGCCCGAGGACGGCGACGTGCCGAACGCGGATGCACGCATCGAGCTGCGCTCGGACCCGCCGCGGTCCACGCAGCCGGAGATCAACTCGGAGCTCCCCTTCCGCATCGCGAAGGAAACCGCCATCGCGACGTTCGAGAAGGCCTACCTCGGGCCGCTCATCGAGCGTTGCAACGGCAACGTGAGCCAGGCTGCGCGCGCCGCGAAGATGGACCGGATGTATCTGCACCAGCTCGCGCAGAAGCACGGATTCAAGGTCGGTCGGAAAGCGTAGCGGCTCTGTTTGGCCCAGTGCGTGCTCTCCGGGAAGCCGGAGGAACATCACGCATGCCGAAACATCTGCACGCTCATCCCATCGACGCACATCGGCCCGACACCTCGACGGCGCCGAACGGGACGATCAGCGGTACGTACCGCCGGGTCGTCGTTCGACGCGTCCTCACGCGGCCGAACGCGCTGCTCGCACGTCGCTCGCGAGACATCGATCCGCGCGCGCCGGGCGTGGTCGCGCTCGCCGAGGAGCTCGTGACGACGATGCGCGCGTCGCCGGGATGCGTGGGTCTCGCCGCTCCGCAGATCGGCGAGCTGGTGCGGATGTTCTGCGTCGACGTGACCGGCCACCGCAAGACGAAGTCGTGCGCGGGCCTGGTAATCCTGGTGAATCCGCGCGTCGTGGAGCGCACGGAGGACGTCGTGATGCGCGAGGGATGCTTGAGCGTCCCCGACTTCACGGGAGACGTCGCGCGCGCCGCGACGGTCGTCGTCGAGGGCTTCGAGCCGGGCTCCTCGACGCTCGTCCGCATCGCTGCGAACGCGATGGAAGCGCGCTGTCTGCTCCACGAGATCGATCACCTCGACGGCATCCTGTTCACCGATCGCGTCGTGGATCCCGAGAAGTCTCTCTTCGCTCGGAAGGTGTTCGGTTGATGTTCGCCACGCGCTCGGAACGACACTTGTGCACGCTGTCGCCCTACCGCAAGCAATGCTGCAGGAGCCATCCCGCAAACGGTGAGGACACGGCCACTCACGCGTGATCGGACGCGGATCGCCGATGGCCCGCTACGTGCTCATGGGCAAGCATGTCTCGTCACCGGTCATCTCCCCTGGCGATCGCGTCTGTCGCCGCCCTCGCGGTCCTCGCTTCGCTCGCGTCTTGCGCTCCTGCGTTCCACTCGAAGACATGCAAGACCGACGATGACTGCGGCACCGGTCTCGTTTGCGAACAGCACACGGCGCAGGCCGCGTGCGTCGCGGGCTCCGAAGACCCGCTTCGAATCGGAATGAGCGCACCGCTCACCGGCCCGAGCCAGGAGCTCGGCACCGAGATGAAGAAGGGGATCACGCTCGCCTTCGACGCGCAGAACGCAGCCGGCGGAATTCGCGGGCGCAAGATCGAGCTCGAGTTCCGCGACGACCAGTACCAGCCCGCGAGCGCGGAGACCGCCGCTCGCGACCTCCTCGACGTCGTGTCCCCCGCGGCTCCGGCGCGTTGTCCCTCGACGACGTCCGCAGTCGTGGCGGGCGACGCGCCCGTCGCGAACGGCGCCCTCACGCGCGGTCCGAACGCGGTCCTCGCGCTCGTCGGCAGCGTCGGCACGCCCACGATGGTGCGCTCTGCGCCGATCGCGGTCGAGACCGGCAGCCTCTTCTTCGGCGCGTTCACGGGCGCAGCGAAGGTGCTGCGCGACGACGTCTCGGGCGCATGCAGGAAGTACATCTTCAACGTGCGCGCGAGCTACGCGCAGGAGGCGCGCGCGACCGTCGAGTACTTCAAGAAGCAGCGCGTCCCCGACTCGCGCCACATGATCAGCTTCGACCAGAACGACTCGTTCGGGCAGGCTGGCTTCGACGGTCTCGTCGCCGCCGTGGCGGCGATCGACGGCGTGCCGGCGACCGCGGCGATCCCGCGCTTCCGCTACACGCGCGACGATCAGGCGAGCGTCCCCGCGCAGGTCCGGGCCACGAGCGAGTACCTCGCGAAGCTCCTCGCGGAGCCCGGAAACCATGCCGTCGGCATCCTGATGACCGACACGTACGGTCCCGCGACGACGTACATCAAAGGCGTTCGCGACTGGCAGTATGCGGACGACGCCGAGCAGGAGCAGACGCAGAAGGCGACGCGTCTCACGCTGCTCTTCAGCAACGTCTCGTTCGTGGGCCCGAACTCGCTCGCGCAGCGTCTGAAGGACGCCGGCAGCGTACGTACGCAGAGCGGCGCGAAGCCCTACACGACGGGCGTGTTCGTTTCACAGGTCGTTCCGAACTACGAGAGCGACGACAGCGACGGTGTCCGCGATTACCTGCGCGCGCTCTCGGCAATCGATCAGCCGCCGAGCTTCACGTCGCTCGAGGGCTATCTCGCCGGTCGCGTCTTCGTCGCCGGTCTGGTGGCCCACGTGGGAGCCTTCACGCCCGACGGCCTCGTCGCGACTTTCGAGAAGCTCCCTTTCCTCAATCTCGGATTGGGCGCGACATCCGGTTTCAGCCCAGGACGTCACGATTATTCGAAGTCGGTATTCGGGACTGCCATCGATGCGAACGGGGGATTCTCCAATAGCTACTTCTGGAGCGAAGGCAGTGCGATTCAGCTCTTCGAATGAGGTCATGACCGCGGCGAACACTTCAGGAGATTCCTCGATGCACGAGCTCGCCCCGTCTGCACAACCCGAGTCGTTCGGTCGCTATCTGCTGTATCCCGCGATTGCGCGTGGCGGCATGGCGACGGTGCATACCGCGCGTCTCGTGGGAGCCGAAGGCTTCACGCGCCTCGTCGCGGCAAAGCGGCTGCATCCGCAGTTCACGGACGACCCCGACTTCGTCACGATGTTCCACGACGAGGCGTGCATCGCGTCGCGCATCCATCACCCGAACGTCGTGCCTGTGCTCGACGTGGTCGTGTCGGGCAACGAGCTGATCCTGGTTCAGGAGTACGTCCACGGCGTTCCCCTGAGCCAGCTGATGAAGGTGGCGCACACCGAGCAGAAGCCGATCGCGATCGACATCGCGGTCGCGGTCCTCGCCGGCGTGCTCGCCGGGCTGCACGCCGCGCACGAGGTGAGGGACGAGTCCGGCGAGCCGCTCGAGATCGTCCATCGCGACGTCTCGCCCGCGAACGTCATGATCAGCGTCGACGGAGTGCCGCGTCTGCTCGACTTCGGCATCGCGAAGGCGACGACGAGCACGCACCACACGCGCGAAGGCGTGTTCAAGGGGAAGCTCGCGTACATGGCGCCCGAGCAGCTCCGCATGGACCGCATCGATCGCACCGCCGACGTCTACGCGACCGGCGTGCTCGCGTGGGAGCTCCTCGTGAATCGTCGCGTCTACGACGGCCGCCACGAGATCGCGTTCGTGACCGCCGTGATGAACGGCGAGCTGCCGGCGATCACGAACGCGCTCGCCGAGAGCCGCAAGACGATGGACGACGGACGCTGGGAGGCGCTCGTCGCTCTCGAGCCGATCATCGCGCGCGCGATGGCCGATCGCGCCGAGGACCGCTACGCGACCGCAGACGAGATGCTGCGCGCGCTGCTCGACGTGCGCCCGTCGGCCACGTCGATGGCGGTCGCCGCGTGGGTGCGCTCCGCGGGCGCCGAGTTCCTCGACAAGCGGCAGAAGACGCTCGCCGCGAACGAGGAGAGCTGGCGCCGCACGTCGCTCTACACGCCGAGCTCCGGCATGCAGCGCGTGACCACCGGTTCGGTCGTGGCCGCGTTTCCGCTGCCGCCGCCGAGCGCGGCCGCGTTCCCGAGCGCTGCGCCGAGCCCGTTCGCGACGATCTCGAACGCGATCTCGCACGGGATGCCGAGCAGCATGTCGACGATGCCGAGCGCGGTCATCAGCGCCGCGCCGGGCGCGATGGTGAATGCGGGCAGCGCCGCGCCGCCGCGCGAGTCGGGCGCATACCGCGTCCGGGTGGGGACCTCGCCGCTGATCAAGGTCGCGAACGATCTGCGTACGTCGCGGCTCTTGCCGTGGCTCGCCGCCGGGATGTTCGTCGTCGCGGGGCTCGTCGGCGGCTTCCTCCGCGGGAACCCCGAAGCGGCGGCGCCTGCTGCGGCGGCCGTCGCGCCCACGACCGGAGCGGGCACGAACGCAGCGCCGGCGCCGGCCGGCGAGTCGACGGTCACCCTTCCGGTCGTCGCGATCGGTAACGCCGCTCCTGCCTCCGCAGGAACGGGCGCGAGCACGCCTGCAGCATCGGCGGCTGCTTCCGCGCCTGCGCCGAGCCCGCCGCCGTCGCAACCGAGCGTGCTGTGGCGACCGTCGCACGTCGCGCCGCCGCCGCCGCCGCCGCGACCCGTGTTCGTGGCGCGG
>JAQBQJ010000356.1 GCA_028287065.1 Labilithrix sp.
AATGGAAATTCCGAGACACGCTTCTTCTCTCGCCATTTCCATTTCCATTTCCGTTTCCATCACCTGTTCTCTCGTCTCGTGTGGCCCGTTACCTCAACGCCGCCGCCGTCTTCCCACCCTCCCCATACACATAAAACCCCCTCCCACTCTTCTTCCCCACCCACCCCGCCGCCACCAGATTCCGGAGCAGCGTCGGCGCTCGATACTTGTCGTCGCCGATGTCCTCGTGCAGCACGTCCGCGATCGCCAGCACCGTGTCGAGGCCGATCAAATCCGACAGCTCCAGCGGGCCCATCGGATGGTTCAACCCCAGCTTCGCGCCGGTGTCGATGTCCTCCGCCGTACCCACGCCCTCCTGCAGCGCGAAGCACGCCTCGCAAAGCATCGGGATGAGGATGCGGTTCACGAGGAAGCCCGGGGCGTCGCGGCTGACCGTCACCGTCTTGCCCATCTTCTCGGCCGCGGCGCGCACGGCGACGTAGGTCTCCTCCGACGTCTGCACCGCGCGCACGATCTCGACGAGCTTCATCAGCGGCGGCGGGTTCATGAAGTGCATGCCGACGACGAGCTCCGGGCGCTTCGTCACGCCCGCGAGACGCGTGAGCGAGATGCTCGACGTGTTGCTCGCGAGGATCGCGCCGGGCTTCATCGCGTCGTCGCAGCCCTTGAAGAGCTTCAGCTTGAGGTCGACGTTCTCCGTCGCGGCCTCGATCACGAGATCGCACGCGCCGAAGTCCGCCGAGCTCGCGACGGGCTTGATGCGCCCGACGAGCGCGTCCTTGTCCTCGGCCTTGAGCTTCCCCTTCTCGACTTGCTTCCCGAGGATCGCGTCGATCTTCGAGCGTCCCTTCTGGGCGAGCTCGATCGATGCGTCCGCGAGCACCACGTCGTACCCGGCGGCGGCGGCCACCTGTGCAATGCCGCCGCCCATCTGTCCTGCGCCCAACACGCCGATCGTTCGGATGTCCATATCGTGCGAGGATTACCACGTGATGCGTTGGATGGGAGCCCTGCTGGTCGGATGCGCGCTCGCGCTCGCGGGCCCGCTCGGGTGCGCCGCGCCGGGCCCGATCGACCGCGCCCAGCAGCTCGTTCGCATGCATCGCGAAGGCGAAGCCGTGGCGACGCTCCGCGGCCATCTCGCGAAGCATCCCGACGACGTCGGCGCGCGCCGCCTCCTCGTACGTGTCCTCGCCTTCACCGGCGATCTCGAGGCCGCGAGGGCCGAGGTGGCGGAGCTCGAACGGCGTCTGCCGAACGATCCCGTTCCGTGGATCGAGCTCGGTCACGCCTTCGAGCTGACACATCGCTACGACGAGGCGCTCGCCGCCTACGACACCGCCGCAAGCGTCGCGCCGACGTCACCGGCCGGTCCGCGCGAGGGTGGGATGCGCTGCGCGCGATGGGGCGAGCCCGAAGAGGCGCTCTCGCGTCTCGAAGAAGCCGTGACCCGCGGCGCGCACGACGCCGAGCTCTTTCACGCGCTCGGGCTCGTGCGCTTGCACATGAAGGACCTCGACGGCGCCGCCCGAGCGTACGAAAACGGGCTCGCGGTCGATCCGAAGAGCACCGAGAACCTCCTCGGCCTCGCGACCGTCGCCGTCGTTCGCGACGATGCGAAGGGCGCGCTCGCGGCGTACGACCGCATTCTCGAACGAAAGCCGTCGTATGCGGGCGCGGAGCTGGGCCGCGCCTGGGCGCTCGCGAAGCTCGGGCGAAGAGACGACGCGAAGCGCGCGCTCGACCACGCCGAGGAGCTCGGAGCGCCGCGCGAGAACGTCGCCCGCCAGCGCGCCGACCTGAAGTAAAATACGGCCGATGTCCGACGAGAGCACCGCCATGAAGGAGCTGCGTGAGGTCTTCGAGGAGCTCGACACGCTCCTCAAGAATCCCGACGTCGGCGGCGTGCTGACGGCCCGCGGTGTCAACGTCAGCCTCGCGATCGTCGCGGCCGAGGCCCTCCTCGCGTACGTCGAAGGAGATCGCGAACGCGCGGCCGAGGACTTCGATACGGTAGCGGAAGAGATCTCGACCAGGCTCGCCGCGAGCAAGCTGGGCAAGGACGGACCTTCATGAGCGACATCAAGCATCGGTTTGCGCCCGTCCCCACGCTGCGTACGGGGCAGGCGCATCCGCACCCGGAGCCGATCGGCGGCGACACGTACTCCGCCGTCGAGCTCATGCCCGGCTTCCGTGTGGTCGTCCTCGATCAGCGCAAGCTGCCGACCATCGAGCGCTACGAGTTCCTCACGCGCGTCGACGAGGTCGCGGACGCGATCCGCAACATGCTCGTGCGCGGCGCGCCCGCGATCGGCGTGTGTGCGGCGTACGGCATGGTCGTCGCGGCGGTCGCGGAGAAGGGTGACGGGCCCGCGTTCCTCGAGGCGATGAGCGCCGCGGACGCGACGCTTCGCGCGGCGCGGCCGACCGCGGTGAACCTCGCGTGGGCGCTCGACCGCATGAAGCGCATCACCGAAGAGGCGCGCTCGCTCGAGTATGCGGTCCGCACCGAGCGCATCGCGAGCGAGGCGCGCGCGCTCCACAAGGCGGAGATCGCGGCCTGCAAGGCCATCGGCGCGCTCGGCGCTCCGTTCGTGCCCGAGAACGCGACGATCCTCACGCACTGCAACGCCGGCGCGCTCGCGACCGGCGGCTACGGCACCGCGCTCGGCATCGTCCGCGCCGCGCACGAGGCCGGCAAGAAGGTGCGCGTCCTCGCCTGCGAGACGCGCCCGTATCTCCAGGGCGCGCGCCTCACCGCGTGGGAGCTCGCGAAGGATCAGATCCCCGTCGAGGTGATCACCGACTCGATGGCCGCGCACTTCATGGCGAAGAAGGCGGTCGATCTCGTCGTGGCCGGCGCCGATCGCATCGCGCGCAACGGCGACAGCGCGAACAAGATCGGCACGTACGGCCTCGCGTGCATCGCGGCGGCGCACGAGGTGCCCTTCTACATCGCGGCCCCGTGGAGCACGGTCGACCTCGGTTGTCCGAACGGCGACGCGATCCCGATCGAGGAGCGCAGCGAGCGCGAGCTCTCGCACTTCGCGCTGCCGGACGGCAACTCCATCCAGATCGTCCCCGACGGCGTCCGCGTACGGAACCCGTCGTTCGACGTCACGCCTCACGCGCTCATCACCGCGATCGTCACCGAGCGCGGCGTCGTACAGCCGGTGTCCGAGGGAGAGCTCGCGAAGCTCGCGACCCAGTAGCGCGCGAGTAACGGGCCGCTTTTCGCGTGCTACGCTGATGGGTTCGGAGGTCCACGTGCGGAGGCTTGCTTACACGGTCGTCGTGCTCGGCTGCTCGCTCTCGTCGATCGCGGCGACGTCGTGCAGCAAGTCGACCCGCGATCCAATCGAGGAAGGGCCCGTCGATCCGCAAGGCAGCAGCGGCGGCTTCGTTCCGCAGGACGGCGGACCGGCCCCCGTGCTCCCGCAGTGCGCGGAAGAGAACAAGGACGTCTTCGTCATCGCCGAGGATCGCTCCTTCTATTCGTTCCACCCTCCGACCCTCGAGTTCAAGAACAAGGGCCTGCTCAACTGCCCGACGGGCGGCGCCACGCCGACCTCGATGGCGGTCGATCGCGAGGGCTTCGCGTGGGTGCGCCACAGCGACGGGTCGGTGTGGAAGGTCGACACGAAGGACCTGTCCTGCGAGATCACGAAGTACGAGCCGCAGGCCGAGTCGTTCACGAAGTTCGGCATGGGCTTCGCGACGGAGACGAAGGGCGGCTCCGCCGAGGTCCTCTACCTCTCCGACAGCAACGGCGCGGGCCTCGCGAAGCTGAACACGAAGACCCTCGCGCTCTCGTTCATCGGCCCGTACACGGGCGATCTGGCGGGCACCACGAGCGAGCTCACCGGCACGGGCGACGGAAAGCTCTACGGCTTCTTCGTCACCTCGCCCGCGCAGATCGGCGAGATCTCGAAGGCGACCGGCGACGTCATCAGCGCGAAGGAGCTCACCGGCGTGTATGCCGGCACCGCGTGGGCCTTCTCGTTCTACGGCGGCGATTTCTACGTGTACACGAGCTCCGAGAGCGGCAACCTCCCGCGGAACGGCGGCGGCTCGGACGTCACGCGCTATCGGCCCTCGGACGGCAAGATCGAGGTCGTGAAGTCGAAGATCGGCTTCAAGATCGTCGGCGCCGGCGTCTCGACCTGCGCGCCCACGACGACGACCCGCTGAATCGTCTCCGAAGGCACATTGACCGTGCTCCCCGGTGACGCTACGTCAGCGAGGTGAGCTCCTCTGCCACGCCTCCGCCGTCGCGATTCGCGCCCAAACCGCCGTGGCTCAAGGTCCGCGCGCCCGGCGGCGAGACGTACGGGAACCTGAAGAAGACGTTCCGCGAGCTCGACCTCCACACGGTGTGCGAAGAGGCTCGCTGCCCGAACGTCGGCGAGTGCTGGACCGAAGGCACCGCGACCGTGATGCTCCTCGGCGACGTCTGCACGCGAGGCTGCCGCTTCTGCGCCGTCACCACCGGGAATCCGCGCGGCGCGGTCGACGGGCGCGAGCCCGAGCACGTCGCGCGCGCGATCGCGCGGCTCGGCCTCCAGTACGTCGTCATGACGATGGTCGATCGCGACGACCTCCTCGACGGCGGCGCGGCGCACGTCGCGCGCACCGTCACGCGGCTTCGCGAGCTCCGGCCCGACATCCTGATCGAGACGCTGCTCGGCGATTTCGGCGGTCACATGGACTACGTCGACGTCACAGCCGACGCTCGGCCGCACGTGTGGGCGCACAACATCGAGGTCGTGAAGCGCCTCCAGCGCACCATCCGCGACGTGCGCTGCAGCTACGAGAAGTCACTCGGCGTCCTCGCGCACGTGAAGGACCGCGACGCGTCGCACGTCACGAAGTCGTCGATCATGGTCGGCATCGGCGAGCACGACGACGAGGTCCTCGAGACCCTCGCCGATCTCCGCAAGGCCGGCGTCGACCTCGTCACCATCGGCCAGTACCTCCGCCCCACGCCGAAGCACGCCGCGGTCGATCGCTACGTCACGCCCGAGACGTTCGAGTCGTACGCCGAGGCCGCGCGCGCGATGGGCTTCGCGTTCGTCGCGAGCGGCCCGCTCGTTCGCAGCTCGTACAAGGCCGCCGAGGTCTTCGTGCGCAGCATCCTCCGCCCCGGCGACCCCGCCGCCGCCGACGCGCTCATCAAGGAGCGCCTCGCCGAGGCGCAGCGCGCCGCGCGCGCGATCGACGGCGACGAGAGCGCCGGACCCCGCACCACGAGCGAGCTCGCCGCGCGAGCGACCGCATCGCTCTTGCCCGCATCGAGCCTCCTCCGGAGAGCTCCTTGAAGGCTTGCCGGACGGCGTCCCTCTTCGCGATGGGCGGCGTCGTCGCGTTCTTCGCGGCGGGCGCGATCGGCGCGTGCCGCGAGGCCGCGACCCCGGAGGTCCCGCCGCTCACGACCGCGTCGCCGGACGGCGCACCGGTGCTCGGCGCGTCCACGCAGGCACGCGGGTCGCTCTCGACCGACGGCGCGGCGTCGCTCTCGCCCGACGACTCCGGCATCGGACCCTCGGTCCTCGCCGCGGCGCTCGAGTCGCCGGTGAAGGCGAGGTTCGTCGACGCGCCCGCGAAGATCGAAGCGGGCGTGTGTCGCCGCGCGCTCATCGCGGTCGTGAAGGGGAAGGTGACGGTCCTCAACGAGACGCTCACTCCCGGAGACGTGCTCGTCGTCGCGCATGCCGCCGAGCCGTTCGACGTCGCCGGTACGGGCACGCTCGTGTCCGCGAGCACGGCCGTGAGCGACTGCGCGGTCCTCTCGAAGCCGTCGGTGGTGAAGACGCTCGTTCGCGCCGCCGCAGCGCCGAAGCTCGAATGGGCCGGCGGCACGATGACGGCGCGCCTCGACGTGTCGTCGGGGTCGAAGGGCCCGCCGGTCTCGCCCGAGCTCTACCTCGGAAGGCTCGAGGGCACCGCCGGCGTCGCCGAGCACAACCATCCGGCGTCGTGGGAGATCCTCGCCGCGGTCGAGGCGAACGGGACCTTTCTCCTCGACGGCACCGAGGGCCGGCTCTCGTCGCGTCAGATCGTGATGATCCCGCCCGGCGCGAAGCACGCCTGGAGGCCCGAGCCCGGCTCGAAGCTCGTCGCGGTGCAGATGTACTCGCCGCCCGGACCCGAGCAGCGGTTCGTCGCGCTGGCCGCGGCGGACAAGGATGCCGGCGCGCCGCGTGAGGCCGTCAAGGACGCGGGCCCGCGCGACGCACGCTGAAGTCCGCGGAACGTTTGCGTTCGCGGGAGCTCGGCCGTTTCGTGGGCCGATGTAGGAGAGTTTTGTATCGGCGGGTCACGACAGGCGTCGAACGTGCTTAGCTTTCAGGAGCCGCGCGGGAAACGCGCGTCCTCGGCACGTGAAGGAAGAACTTCGGCGCCTCCTGCGTCGTACAAGGACCCCATGAGCAAGCGCGCCCTTCTGCTGGTCTCCTCGTCTGCACTCGCTCTCGTGTTCGCGCTGCCGGCCCATGCGCAGTCGACGGGCCAGGGGCCCATAGGCGGGGCGCCGCCGTTCGACGCGTTCCCGGTCGGCATCCCCGCCGATGCCGCAGTCGAGGAGGTCCCGGACTTCATCCCCGGTGAGCTCGTCGTCGACCTGAAGGACGATCTCTCGGAAGACGAGATCGCCGCAGTCGGCAACGACTACCACCTCGCGCTCCGCGACAACTCGCCCGGCGTGAAGGACGACGGCAAGGTCGAGCTGGCGGACGTGAGCGGCTACTCGTCCCTCCGCATCCGCGACCTCATCGAGCGCCTCTCGAACGATCCGCGCGTCGAAGGCGCCGAGCAGGAGAGCGTCGCTCGCGCGTACTTCACGCCGAACGATCCGAAGTACACCGAGCAGTGGCACATGCAGCGTGCCGGCGCCGAGCGCGCGTGGGACTACGCGTGCGGTAGCGGCGTGACCGTCGCCGTCGTCGACACGGGCATCGCCTGTTACGACGCCGAAGGCTTCATGAAGGGCACCGACCTCGCGGGCACGACCTGCGTCGCGGGCTACAACTTCGTCGCGAAGAACGACATCGCCGCCGACGATCAGGGCCACGGCACGCACGTCGCCGGCACGATCGCGCAGACGACGAACAACGGCGTCGGCGTCGCCGGCCTCGCGCACTGCGCGAAGCTCATGCCCGTGAAGGTCCTCTCCGGACGCGGCTGGGGAACGATGGCGGACGTCGCCGAGGGCATCCGCTGGGCGGCCGATCACGGCGCGCAGGTCATCAACCTCTCGCTCGGCTCCTCGTCGAGGAGCAAGGTCGTCGAGAACGCCGTCACGCACGCGTACAAGAAGGGCGTCGTCGTCGTCGCTGCCGCCGGCAACTCCGGCAAGTCCGTCGGCTTCCCGGCCGCGTACGCCGGCGCCATCGCCGTCAGCGCGACCGACAAGAACGACGGCATCGCGTGGTTCTCGTCGCGCGGTCCCGAGGTCGCGATCGGCGCGCCCGGTGTCGGCGTGACGCAGCAGACGATCTGCGAGGCCGGCAAGAACAAGTGCGAGCAGTGGGGCGTCTTCAACGGCACCAGCATGGCCTCGCCGCACGTCGCCGGCGCTGCCGCGATCCTCGTCGGTCAGGGCATCACCGACCCCGACGCGGTCAAGGCCACGCTCCAGGCCACGGCGACGCCGAAGGAGGACAAGAACCTCTTCGGCGCCGGCATCCTCGAGTCGGGCAAGGCCGCGATGCGCACGCACTGGGCGCACATCGCCGTGCGCCTGATCGCGCTCCTCGCGCTCGCCGGCCTCGTCGCCCGCCGCATCAAGAAGAAGGGCGGCACGATCGAGAAGGGCAACGGCAAGGTCATCGGCGCGCTCTTCGCGGGCATCGGTCTCCTTCCGTTCCTCCCCGCGCTCGGTGTCCCCGCGCGCCTCGGCGGCATGCGCTGGATCGCCGAGCTCGCGATGAAGCCCTTCGGCGAGTGGGACCTCCTCCTCGCGCCGGGCATGCACAAATGGCTGCTCCTCGCGAGCGCGGCTCCCGCGTTCCTCCTCACGACGTTCTTCTTCAACAACAAGCGGCTCCGTCCGTTCGTCGGCGGCGTCGCCCTCGGCAGCGCCGCGCTCCTCGCGCAGATGGGCATCAGCGGAGAGACCTTCTTCGCGCTCGGCTCGTTCGGCCTGCGCGTGTTCTGCGCCGCGAACATCGCCGCGCTGCTCTGGCTCGCGCGCATGTCGCTCGACGCGAAGCGGTCCTGACGGCTCAGCTGTCGGCCCAGCTCGTGCATTCCGTCGCCGCGTCGCCCCATTTCGGGGCGATGATCGGCGACGGAGCCTTTTGTGCGACTGACACGACGTAAGCTTCTGAAGGCCGCTTCTGCCGCTGCGATCGCCGCGGCGCTTCCCGCGATTCCCGGCTGCGCGCGCGAGGAGAGCGCCCTGCCCACCGGGCCTTTCCGCCACGGCGTGGCGAGCGGCGACCCGCTGCCGGATGCCGTCATCCTCTGGACGCGCCTGACGCAGGACCCCGCGACCGACCCCGCGCCCGCGCCGACCGGAACGGTGCAGGTCACGTGGGAGATCGCGAAAGACGCGACGTTCGCCTCGATCGCCCGCAGCGGCGCGGCGACCGCGGACGCCGATCGCGACTTCACCGTGAAGGTCGACGCGACCGGGCTCGAACCGGGGACCACGTATTACTACCGCTTCCGCGCGCTCGGCGAGACGTCGCCGATCGGCCGCACCAAGACCGCGCCGCGCACCGCGACGCAGCTGCGCTTCGCGGTCGTGTCGTGCTCGAACTACGCGATGGGATACTTCCACGTGTACGCCGCGCTCGCTACGCGCGCGGACCTCGACGCGGTGCTCCACGTCGGCGACTACATCTACGAGTACGCGGACGGCGAGTACGGCGACGAGCGCAAGTCCGAGCCGAACAACGAGACGGTCACGCTCGCCGACTACCGCCTTCGCTACGCGCAGTATCGGTCCGATCCCGATCTGCGCGAGCTGCATCGCCAGCACCCGTTCGTCACGACGTGGGACGATCACGAGGTCGCCGACAACGCGTCGAAGGACGGCGCAGGAAACCACGACGCGTCCGAGGGCCTCTATGCCGATCGCAAGCGCGCCGCGTTCCGCGCGTACGCCGAGTGGATGCCGATCCGCGGGGATCTGGCGGACGGAAAGATCTGGCGCACGCTCCGCTACGGCACACTCGCCGATCTGATCATCCTCGACACGCGCCACTGGGGAAAACAGAACCAGAGCGGCGACGAGGACCCCGCGCGCTTCGACGATGCGCGTCAGATCCTCGGCGTCGATCAGGAGGCGTGGTTCTTCG
>JAQBQJ010000359.1 GCA_028287065.1 Labilithrix sp.
TTCACGCGCCGACGCGGTGCTCGCGACGAGCAAGGACGCAGCGATCGCAGCGAGCGCTCGGAGGAAGATGCGGGACGCGGCGCAGCGCATCGGGCCCCGGGATATACGAGCTATGGCCGGCAGCCACCAGCGCCCTCATGCCTCTGCATGCCCCCTGGGGGCATTCCCCTCTCCCGGTGCCCCGGCATTCATGCCGGGGGGATCAGGGATTCGGACCGGATTCATCGGGCGGAGGCGTGCTCGGTGCGGGGCTCGCTCCGCTGTTGCCCTTGTTCCCCTTCGCGCCCTTCGGAACCCTGCCGAGCGCCTTGGGTCGCTCGCTCGGCAGCGATTCGCTGCCGTCGCCCGAGATGAAGTCGCCCTTCGGGAAGTCGATCTGGAGCGTCGACGTCTTGTCGGGATTCTCGGAGACCTTGAACGTGGGAGTCGCCGCGCTGCGCAGCTCGAGCACGAAGAGGAGATCGTTGCCCTGCGGCGTGAGCCGCGCGCGGAACACCGGCGTGTTGAAGTGCACGGTGACGAGCGCATTCGCGTCGTTGTGCACACGGAGGTGCGCGCCCTTCAGCACGTACGTGATCGAGCCCTGCGCGCGCCGCTCTTCGACGGGAACCGACTGGCTGAGCTGCACGAACAGACGCGAGCCGCCGTCGGGGAGCTGCTCGAAGCCGGGGAACGTCGCGAGCGGGCCGCCCCGACGAACCGCAGCGCGTGCGACCGGCGCGCGCCGCGCGGGCTTGTCGCTGAACGACACGCCGCCGACGTTCCCGGAGCTCTGCGCCTTGTCGCCTCCCGCTGCAGCACCAGTGCCGCCGCCGCCTCCGCCGGTCGCGCCGGCGGGAGCACCTCCGCCTCCACCGGGCGGCGGTGGCACGGGAGCCGTGCCGGGTGCGGGCCCTGCGCCTTGCGCGGATGCGCTGGCGGGAGCGAGGAGCGCGAAGAGCGCAGCGAGGGCGAGGCTACGAGTGGAAAACCCCATCGCGCTAGTAGAGCACGCCGGTCCGAAGACCGACAAACCGGCGCCACTTCACTTATCGAAGCGAGAGATCAGGAGAGCTTGGCGAGCTCCGCGAGGATCACCTTGTCGTCGCGCTGATCGGAGTGCTCCTGCGCGAACGCGACCTTCCCGCTCTTGTCGATGATGACGGTCGCGCGCTTCGTGAAGCCGCGTTCGGCGTTGTAGAGCCCGAATTTCTCGGCCACTTCGCCCTTCGGGTGGAAATCGGCGAGCAGCGGATAGCCGATGCCCATCTGCTTCGCGAAGGCCTGATGGGCCCATGCGCTGTCGACGCTGATGCCGAGGACTTGCGCGTTCGCGCCTTCGAGCTTCACCGAGTCGTCCTTGAAGCAGCCGTGCTCCTTCGAGCACGTGGGGCTGAAATCGAGGGGATAGAACGCGAGGACGACGTTCTTCTTCCCGCGGTAGTCGCTCAGGCGGATCTTCTTGCCGGGGCGGCCCTCGGGCAGGAGCTCGTTGGACGGCAGCTCGAAATCGGGGGCCTCGGTTCCAATGGCGATCATGAATACCGGCTTAGGCTAAGACAGAGGCTCTGCCAAGGCGCAGCTGTTGCCACGGCGCCGCGGCGCTGCTACCCCACCGCCCACGATGGACGCTCTCCCCGCCACGGAAATCACGGCACTCCTCGGTCGCGGCACCCGCTTCGAGGGGAAGCTCTACTTCGAAGGACGCGTCCGCGTCGACGGCGTCTTCAAAGGCGAGATCAAGAGCGACGACACGCTCATCATCGGCGACGGCGCCGAGGTCCACGCCGAGATCGACGTCGCGACCGTGATCATCCGCGGCGGCATCGTGCACGGCAACGTGCGCGCGAGCCAGTCGATCGAGATCCACGCGCCGGGCAAGCTCGTCGGCAACATCCACTCGCCGTCGCTCTACATCGAGCGCGGCGTCGAGTTCCAGGGCTCGTGCCGCATGGACGACATCGATCCCGCGGACGCGCGCAACACGGTCGAGGTCACGCGCGAAGCGGCGGACACGCGCACGTCGCGCGACATGGCAGCGCAGCCTCGCGCGTGACCGTGTGAGGCGCGTGAGCTCGCGTCGCGCCTGCATCTTCATCACCGTCGTCGCGTCCCTCGTCGTGTCGACCGCCTGCGGCGGCTCGCCGCCCGCGACGTCTCCGTCCGTCGCGCGTCCTCCCGCATCGAGCGCCGACGCGGGCCCGCCGACGTCGGCGTCCGGCGACGGAGTCGCGTCGCTCGATGCGCTCGCGGCACGCGGCGCGGCGGACGCGCCGTTGATGCGCGAGGCGCTGCGCGTCGAGCACGCGGCGCCGCGATCGGCCGACGTGCGCGCGGACAAGGACCTCTGCCTGCGCGCGGTGTTCGCGGCGGCGAGCGCGGTGCGCGCATCATTCGCCGACGAGTCCGGCGCCGCCCGCGGCGACGCGACGACGAGCGCGTCCGGCGTCGTGCCGCCGCGCGGGCCCGTCTGCGTCAAGAAGGGCGAGGCGATGCACCTCGTCGTCGAAGGCGAAGGCGCGTCGACGGCGCGTGCCGTCATCTTTGCGGCGCCGTGACCGCGTCTTTTACGTCTGCTACGAGGGCGCATGCTCCGTTCGCGTGCGCTCGTCGCGTGCCTCGCCGTCGTCGCTTCCGCCTCTTGGTCCGCCGCGTGCGCGACGCCGAAGTGTCCGCCGCCGTATGCCGGCGTAGCGCCCGCGACCTTGCAAGCGACCGGACCGGCAGCCGCGGCGGTCGACGCGCCGCCGTTGCCGATGACCGAAGACATGGCGAGGGCGTCGTCGACGCTCGATCGCTTCCACGCGGCGGCTGCAGCTGCGGACGAGGCGACGTACTTCGCGTTCTTCACCGAGGGCGGCGTGTTCCTCGGCACGGACGCGAAGGAGCGCTGGACGGTGCCGGAGTTCCGCGCCTATGCGCATCCGAGGTTCGCGAGCGGAAAGACGTGGTCGTTCCGCGCGACGCGGCGCGATCTCTCGGTGCGCGGCGACTTCGCGTGGTTCGACGAGGACCTCGACACCCCGAACCTCGGTCCGGCGCGCGGGTCCGGCGTGCTCGTCCGTGACAAGGCCGCGCCCCTGGGGTGGAAGGTTGCACAATACAACCTGTCGATCCCGATCCCCAACGAGCGGTTCGCCGACGTGAAGAAGGTCATCGCGGGCGCGGGCGCGCCGGGACGCTGAGCCCGAGCCCGATGCTCCTCGCCGACGGCCGCGAGACGTAGCGGCTCGTCGGATCGAAGAAGCGCCACGGCGCGTCGGCGATCTCGCCCGCATAGGCGACGCCGACGCGCGCGGACGCGGCGATCCGTGGTCGCTTCGTCCGCGGCGCGAGCCACAGGTACTCGGACTCCACGAGATCGACCGCGTTGTCGTTGCGCGTGATGCCGAGCGCCCTCGTGAGGCGCCCCGGTCCGTCGCTGCGCTCGTCGTCGGGGATCCCGAGGACGGGCTCGACACCGCGGACGAGGACCGCGTGCCCCTTCCCTTCGCCGAAGCACACGACGTTGAAGCACTCGTACATGCCGTAGATGAGGAACACGTACGCGTGCCCGGCCGGCCCGTAGAGCGTGCGCGTGCGCTTCGTCATCCCCGCGCGCGCATGGCACGCGAGGTCCTTCGGCCCGCGGTACGCCTCGGTCTCGACGATGCGCGCCACGCGATGCCGATGGACGAGCAACGTCCCGACGAGCGCGCGCGCCACGACGAGCGCATCACGCGTGTAGAATGCACGCGGTAGGCGCTCGTCCGGAAGCCCCGTCATTCAGGGCATCGTAGTCAGTTCACGAGCTCGACGTCGACGCGGCGATCGTGGGCGAAGCCTGCCTCGTCCTTGCCGGTCGCGTCCATCTCCCCGCGCGAGGTGCCGAGCATGCGCTCGCGTCCGACCCCGAGGTCGACCATGTAGCGCTTGACCGTGTCGGCGCGGCTGCCGCCGAGCGTCATGTTGTACTCGGGCTCGCCGCGCTGGTCGGCGCGCCCGACGAGCGTGACCTTGCGGCCCTTGAGCGCGCCTTCGGTCAAGCAGCGCGCGACCTGGGCCAGGAGGACGCGGTCCTCCTCGGCGAGCGCCGCCGAGTCGTACTCGAAGCTCGGCGCGACCTGCTTTCCGTCGGCGCGCGCCGCAATGCCGCAGGCCTTCGCGATCGCGTTCGAGACGCTGAGCCCGACCGTTTCGACGACCGGTCCGGTCATCATGTTGTCCTTGTCGGGGAGAGGCGCACCCGTCGTGGTCGCCTGGCCGATGCCCTGCTGGCCCGGCGACGTGGGCGCCTTGGCCTTGCGGGAAAGGCCTGGCGCGTCACAGCCGGCGACCAGGGAGAGAGAGAGCGTGATTCCGAGGGCACAAAGGGAGAGACGGCTGACCATGACCGGCATCGAATCAGTCGCCGGCCGTGCGGGCCAAATTCCGGAGATTTGGTGCTAAGGATCTGCCCATGGACGTCAGCGTTCTCCTCGAGCCCACGATCGACCTCCCTCGCCTCGCCGAGGTCCTCGACGGGCTCGGTCACGAGGGCCGCGTCCACGCGACCCGCACCTGGAGCAAGAAGCGCCAGGCGGCGATCTACGAGGCGTGCAAGGGCCAGTCGATCGACTACGACTTCCTCGTGCCGCCGAGCATGGGCACGCTCGTCGAGGTCATCCACGATCTCCACAACACGCTTCCGCTGTTCTCCAACTCGCAGAAGCGCTTCTGTCGGCTCCCGAAGGGCGACACCGAACCGCGCGAGGAGTTCGAGATCGCCGGCTACAACCACGCCTCGACGAACGGCCTCACCGGCCCCGGCTACTTCGTCGTCCGGCCCGGCGACGGCGAGCACGAGGGCGAGCTCGCCATCGATTACACGAAGCTCCCGAAGAGCAAGCCCGCCAACTGGCCGGAGATCCGGGACAACACCGGCGGCATCGGCGCGCTCGTCTACGGCGGGATGATCGATTACATGCGCAAGGTGTCGACCCACGTGTCGATCGGTCGCGCCACGAAGGGCAAGCCGATGGATGCGTGGTTCACGCTCGTGCGGAAGGACGTCGCCTGACGCTGAGCCTCCGCGTCGTCCCCCGCATCAAGGACATCCCGCGGGAGTCCTGGGATGCCCTGCTCCGCGAGGGCAGCTCGCCCTTCGTCGAGCACACGTGGCTCGACTGCCTCGAAGAGGCCAAGTGTGTCGGAGAGGCGGCGGGATGGATCCCGAACCATCTCGCGCTGTACGAGGAGACGGCGAGCGGCGAGAAGCTCGTCGCCGCCGCGCCCGCGTACGCGAAGACGAACAGCGAGGGAGAGTTCGTCTTCGACTGGAGCTGGGCCGACCTCGCGAACCGCATGGGCATCGCGTACTACCCCAAGCTCGTGCTCGCCGTGCCGTTCACGCCGGCAACGGGCGATCGGGTGCTCGTGCATCCCGATCGCGATCGCATCGAGACGATCACCGTCTTCGCCCAGGCGCTCCGCACACTGGCGAAGGAGCTCGAGCTCTCGAGCGCGCACGTCCTCTTCCCGCGCGAGGACGAGGCGCGCGCATGGGGCGAGGCCGGCTTCATGATGCGTCACGGCGTCCAGTACCACTGGTCGAACCGCGCGCCGCCGTTCGAGGACTTCGAGGACTTCCTGAAGACGCTCCCGCAGAAGAAGCGCACGCAGATCCGGCGCGAGCGCAAGCAGCCCGCGATGGATGGCGTCGAGATCGCGACGCTGCGTCCCGACGAGTACACGCGTGACGTGGCGCACGCGATGTATGCACTCTACACGACGACCGTCGACAAGTACTTCTACGGCCGTCGCTACATGAAGAAGCGCTTCTTCGAGCTGCTCGTCGAGCGCTTCCGTGATCGCCTCGCGTGGGTCGTGGCCCGCAAGGACGGCGACATCCTCGCGAGCGCGTTCAACATCAAGAAGGACGGCATCATCTACGGCCGCTACTGGGGCGCGCACGTAGAGATGCCGTTCCTCCACTTCAACGTCTGCTACTACCACGGCGTCGATCAGGCGATCCGCGAGCGCGACACCACGTTCAACCCCGGCGCCGGCGGCGAGCACAAGAAGGTGCGCGGCTTCCTGCCGACCATCACGTACTCGGCGCACCACATCGAGGACCCGCGCTTCCGCGGGGTCCTCGAGTCGTTCCTGGAGCGCGAACGACGCGGCGTGGCTGCGTACGTGGCGGAGGAACGAGCTGCGGCGCTGAAGGCGTAGCTGCCGGGCTACCCCTTCATCTTCGCCATCTCTTTTTCCATTCGCTTGTTCATCTCTTCGGGGCTCACGTCCTCGACGTGCGTGGCAAGCGACCACTTGTGACCGAACGGGTCCTCGACGGTTCCCATGCGGTCGCCGTAGAACTTGTTCTCGACCGGTTGCACCGACTTGGCTCCCGCGCCGACCGCGCGCGCGAACGCCTTGTCGACGTCCTCGACATAGAGCAGGAACGATACGGGCGAGCCGCCGAGCGTCGGCGGCGCCTTGACGCCCATCTCCGGCATCTCGTCCGCCATCATCACGATCGAGTTGCCGAGCTGGATCTCGGCGTGTCCGAGCCTTCCTCCCGGCATCGGCATGCGGAAGCGCTCCGTCGCGCCGAACGCCTTCTTGTAGAACTCGATCGCCGCGTCGCCACCGCGGACGTAGATGTACGGCGTGCAGGTCGCGTAGCCTTCCGGAATCGGCTTCACAATGGCCATGGTCGGTGTCCTCTCGTGGGGGAGTTTCGGGTTTACTTGAACGTGTCCTTCGCCTTGCGGATGGCGCCGAGCGCGTCGGCAGGCGACGCGCTCTCGGGGATCCCGAGCGTCTTCCGGATCTCCGGCGACGTGACGCGGAGGAACGGGTTGTAGGTCAGCTCGTCCGCGATCGTCGCGGGCACGGTGGGCTTCCCTGCCTTGCGAAGCTCGGAGGCACGCGCCTTCGCCTGCACGATCGCCTGGTTCGAGGGCTCGACATGCGCGGCGAAGCGCAGGTTCGACTCCGTGTACTCGTGCCCGCAGTAGACCTGCGTGCGTCCGTCGAGCTTCGCGAGCTTCTGGAGCGACGTGTGCATCATCGGCGGGTCACCCTCGAAGATGCGACCGCAGCCGCCGAGGAACATCGTGTCGCCCGTGAACACGACGGGAACGTGAGGCTCGCGGCTGACGACGTATGCGACGGCGCCGAGGGTGTGGCCCGGGATGTGGAGCACGCGCACGAGAAGGCTGCCGATCGTGAACGACGCCCCTTCTTCGAGGAGCTCGGACTGCTTCGGGATGCGGCCCTTGTCGCTCTTGTGGCCGTACACGCGCGAGATGCCGAGCGCCTTCGCGACCTCTTCGTTGCCGCCGACGTGGTCGGGATGATGATGCGTGTCGAGGATCGCGACGACCTTCACGTCGCCGTTGCGACCGCGGTGCTGCTCGAGCGCGGCGAGCACCGGACCGGGCTCCGACGGGTCGACGATCGCGGCCTCCTTCGTCTCCGGGCAGACGAGCAGGTAGGCGTAGTTGTCCGAGAGGCACGCAATGGGAGTGACGCGCATGGCGCGCCATCCTAAGCCCTACTTGACGTAGGCGCGATTCAAACAGCCGACGTTGCACGACGTCGGTGCGACTTCCTTCACCGTCTTCGCGAAGTCTCGATAGCGCTTCGCCATCGCGTCGAATGCTTCACCGCGCAGGATCGGCGACTTCTCGTCGGGGTCTGCGGCGACGTCGTAAAGCAAGAGCCGCTCGTCTTTTCCATGAGCGACGATCTTCTGGTTTTCGTGGACGATCGCGCGACGCTTGTCGTTGTCGCTCGTCATCGGGAGATCGATGACGACGTCGCGCTGCTCGGCAGCAGCGCCGTCGAGCTCGGGGACGAGGCTCTTGCCCTCGAGGCCCGGATCCGGGTCGGGCTTCACGCCCATGAGATCGAGGATCGTGGGCGCGAGGTCGATGCCGCTGCGCGGCGTGTCGATGCGGCGCGGTGCGGCGCCGGGCACGACGAAGAACATCGGCACGCGCACGAGGTTCTCCCAGAGCTCGAACCCGTGCGAGTACATGTTGTGCTCGCCGAACGCCTCGCCATGGTCGGCGGTGACGATGATCGCGGTGCGCTTGGCCCAGGACTTCGTCGCGATGAAGTCGAGGAGCTTGCCGAGATGGCGGTCGGTGAACGTGACCTCCGCGTCGTAGCGATCGCGCAGCGACTTGCCGTAAGGCGGGATCCCGTCCTTCTCGTGCGGGAGGTACTGGTCGTGCGGATCGAGGAAGTGGAACCACGCGAAGAACTGCGTCGTCTCGAGCTTGGGGTCGTCGAGGATCTTCTCCGCCATCGCCTCGTGCTGCGGGCTCGTGACGTTGTTGTCGGTGGTGTTGTCGAACTTGATGCCGGGGACGACCTGGTAGACGTCGAAGCCCTGATCGAAGCCGGCGCTCGAGAAGTAGCCGTGGGCGTGCGCGCTCATCGTGCGGACGCCCTTCGCCGCGAGCAGCTCGGGGAACATCACGTTGTCCGGTGAGTAGCTGCCGAAGAAGAACCCGGAGCGCTTCATCTCGCTCGGCAGCTTCCCGCCGAGGAAGCCGCCGAGGCTCATCGAGGTGTACGAAGACATCGAATAAGCGTGTGTATAGCTCACGCTTCTCTTCTCGAGCTCCGTGAGGCGAGGAGCGATGTCCCGCGGGTAGCCCGCCCAGGGCATGTCGGCGCGGAGGCTGTCGACGGAGATCACGATCACGTCGAGGTCGTGCGCGCGCCCGGCGTCCGCCTTGGCCGTGCTGGCGTCGACGACGTTCGGGCTCGGACTCGGACTCGGACTCGCGCTCGCGGCAGGCACGACCGCCGGCGCGGCGTGCTCCTTCTCCCGGCAAGAAACGGTGAGCCCGAACAATGCGACCAGTACCAGCGTCCGCACGGCGCCAATCATGCCACGGAGGACGCTAGGTCGTGTGCCAAAGCACACGACACGGACTCCCGCAGGTCGTCTAGTTGTTGCGGCGAACGGGCTTCGAACCTACCCTCGCGCCGCAGTCGTGAACGTCCTTCACCGCCTCGCAGTATCGCTCGCGGCGACGGCGACGTTCGTCGCCTTGGCGGCTGGCGATGCACGCGCGGACGACCAGCTCCCTGCCGAAGAGCTCGAGGATCCGAAGGACCGCACCGAGTGGGCGGGCTTCCCCGTCATCGGCGGAAGCACGGACATCGGCATCCAGCTCGGCGCGGCCGGCGCCATCACGCACCTCGGCGATCGCTTCAAGCCGTACTGGTGGAAGGTCGACGCGCTCGTCTCGTTCAGCGTGAAGGGCGGGCCGCGCGGAACCGAGGTCGTGCAGCAGAGCCACGACATGCGCTGGGACTTCCCCGGCGGCGGCGGCGGCAAGGTCCGCCTCATGCCCGGCGTGTTCTACGACCGCACGATCAACTCGGGTTACTTCGGGCTCGGCAATGCGTCGCGCGTCGTCACGCGTCCCGACGGCAGCATCGGCGATCGCTACCAGTTCCGTCACGAGGAGGCGAGCACGCGCCTCAACATGCGCTCGCCGATCGGCGGCGCGTACAGCACGATGTACGGCTGGCAGCTTCGGTACGTGAACCCGCACGCATATGCCGAGAGCCGTCTCGCGATCGACGCAGCGACGCGGCTCGACGACGGCAGGCCGCTCATCCGCGGACTGCAGCCGCTCGGGATCGCGACGCTCAACGCGGGCGTCATCTACGACACGCGCAGCGACGAGATCTATCCGAGGCGCGGCTCGTTCCACCTCGCCGCCTGGCGGCTGTCGGGCGCGACGCCGACGTCGAGCGGCGTGTACTGGGCTGGCCTCAACGTCATCCTGCGAAGGTATGCGGACCTGCCCGGCGGCTTCGTGTTCGCGGGCCGTATCATCGTCGACGCGATGGCGGGGCACGTTCCGTTCTACGATCTCTCACAGGGCGGCGCGTTCGATCCGAACGACATGCCCGGCGGGGCGCAGGGCGTGCGCGGCGTGCCGAACGGCCGCTACTCAGGTCTGCTCAAGGTCGTCGGCAACGCGGAGGTCCGCCGCATCCACTTCGCTGTGCACGTCTTCGGCTCGAAGTTCCAGGTCGGCACGACGGCGTTCGTCGATGCCGGCCGCGTGTGGAACGACTACACGTTCTCGGATCCACGCGACGGCAAGTCGATCGGCATCAAATACGGTATCGGCGGCGGCCCGTTCTTGATCTGGGACACGGCCGCACTGTTCCGCATCGACGTGGCGTACTCGCCCGACGCGTCGGCCGCGAACCCGGGGTTCCCGGTGGGCATCTACGTGCAAGAAGGAATGATGTTCTGATCGCGCTACTTCCGCGCTGACGCCGGCGGCTCGCTCGACGACCTCACCTGGCCGGTCTGCGGGACGTCGTGGATCGGGATCGCATGGAACGAACGCGGCGACTCGTCGATCGACTTCTCGGCGACCCGCAGCAGTCCGTCGACCTCGCGCACCGCCGCTTCGTCGCCGAGGTCCTCGAGCCAGGTGCCGGCGTCCTCGAGGACCTCGCGGCAGACGGGGTCCTCGAGCCCGAGCAGGACGCGCCCGAGGCCGAGCAGCGCGCGAGCGCCGCCGGCGGCGTCGCCGAGCTCGTCGTAGGCGCGTGCCGCGGCCTGGAAGCGCTCGCCGGCCTGCTCGAGGAGGCCGCGCGAGAGGAGCTCCTCGGCGGTGTCGAGCGCGTTCTTCGCGAGCGCAGCGCGCTCGGCAGCAGGGAGGACGCCAATGACCTGACTCTCGCGGCGGGCCGAGTCGAGCCGCGGATTGGAGACCAAACCGACCGACTTGAGGTTGAGGGCAGGCATATTCTCCCGGCTCCTTGACACCGCGATCGGGGCCGCGCAAGGCGCGAAAAACACAATCCGCCGCGACAAAAACGCCGGGGAAGATCCAGGAATCCTGGGCGTAGTACGCGCTTCGCTGGGAGAGAACAGGTGATGGAAATGGAAACGGAAATGGAAATGCCGGAGGCGCGCTCCGGCATTTCCGTTTGAATTTCCATT
>JAQBQJ010000366.1 GCA_028287065.1 Labilithrix sp.
CCGACATCGCCGTCGCCATCGACCACGCCGTCGACCGCGCCCGCAAACGAGCGACCGCCGGTGTCCCCGTCTCCGGACCGTCCGACTACTGGCGCTCCTGGGCGATCGCGCTCGGCGCCGCGCGGGGCCCGCAGCCGCTCGGGGCGTTCGAGCGCCTCTTCACGGAGAGCTACATGCCGCTCGCGAAGGCGATCGCGAACGGCGTCGACGATCCGCGCGCCATTCGCGCGCACGACGAGTTCCGGCACGGCTTCGAGCGCTCGTACACCGATGCGTTCGCCGCCTTTGGAGCGACCGGCCGCCGTCCGCGGCTCGTCATGGATGCGTTCGACATCGCGTCCAAGCTCGCGCGCACGCACAACGCGCGGAGCAGCCAGGTCCTCCTGGTCGACGCGATGCGCTACGACCTCGGCGGGCTCGTGCGCGATCGGCTCGCCGAGCGAAGCACGGGCGTGGCCTCGCTGACGAGCGAGTCGCTGCTCTGGAGCGCGCTCCCCACGACCACGTTCCGCCAGCTCGAGACGCTCGCACGCGGGATGGATGCGCTCCGCGCGCCGACCGCGGAGGAAGGCAGCGAGTCGCTTCGCGGACGCAGCGCCGAGACCGTCCGCCGCCTGCGCGTCGGCTCGCGCGAGCTCTACAAGCTCGACGTCGTCCCCTCGATGCTCGGCGCGCTACCCGATCCCTCGGCCGGCACCGGCCCGGCGCACGTCGTCGCCGCGCTCGAGGACATCGCCACGAGCGTCGCCGACGCCCTCCTCAAGCACGTCGAATCGCTGCCCCCTCGCACGCTGCTCCTCGTCCTCGGCGATCATGGCTTCACGATCGATCGCCGCGGACGCATCACCCACGGCGGAGCGAGCCCCGAAGAGGTGCTCGTCCCCTGCCTCGCGTATCTCGTCGGCGACCTGCACTGATCGTTCCGCGAACCCGGCCGCGAACGGACGCCTCACGGCGCCCGTCCATCAGGCCGTGTCGTGACCGTGACCGTGCCCGTGCCCGTGCTCCGGTCCCTCTCCCCCCTCGTCGTGCGCATGCCCATGATGCAAGTCCGGCACGTGCGGATGCGTGTGCTCGACGCGCGCATGCGCATGCACGTGCGTGTGCTCCCCCTCCGGCATCGGATCGTGCGCGTGATCGTGATGCGCATCGTCGTGCCGGTGCGCGTGCTCGTGCTCGATCGGGTCGTGGGCGTGCCGATGGTCATGCCGCTCCGTGACGTGGAGCACGAGCCCGAGGATCATGACGCCGCCCGCCGCGATCGCGTACGGGCCCGCAGGCTCGCCGAGCGCCCACGCGAGCAGGGCGCCGCAGAACGGCGCCGACGCGAACACCGATGCCGTTCGACCCGCGCCGAGCGCTCTCTGCGCCTTGAGGTACAGGCGGAGGCTGAGGCCGTACCCGGTCGCGCCGACGAGCACGAGACCGAGCAACGGCCACGTGTCGGGCCACGCCTCGCCGAGCGCGAGCGCCACGCACGACGAGAGCATCGCGCCGAGCGCGCCCTTCGCCGCGACCACCGCCGCCGGGTCGAGCGCCGAGAGCGGCTTCGCGACCGTGTTGTCCATCGCCCATCCGAGCGCGGCGCCCGCGACCGCGACGAGTCCGATCACGTGCGTGACCCCGCCCTGCGACTGACCGCGATCGAAGACGAGCAGCGCGCCACCGGCCACGAGGAGAGCCGCGGCCCCGGCGACGCGACGTCCCACGTGCTCGCCGTAGAACATGCGCGCGAGCACCAACGTGAACACCGCCTCGAGGTTCAGCATCAGCGACGCGGCCGTTCCGCTCGTGCGCGCGAGGCCCCACGCGAGAGCCGCCGGCGCGAGCACCGCACCGAGCACCGCGACGGCGAAGATGCGTCCGAGATGCGCGCGCTGGAGCTTGGCCTCGTCCTTCGACTGCGACACGAGCCCGACGACGGCGGCTCCCGTATAGAGGAGAGCCGCGGTCGCGAACGATCCGACGCCGTGCCCGAAGCGCTGGACGAGCGGCGTCGCGAGGCCGAAAGCCAGCGCGGAGGCGAGCGCGAGCAGCGTGCCGCGGAGGGCCGGCCGCGCGTGATGCTCGGCCGGGGTCTTCGGTGCGCCGCTCACGGGGAGACCTTATCGCGATGCGCGAGGCTCGTCGCGTCCTGCCGCTCGTAGTACAGCTCGCGCCATGAGCACCCTCACGTCGCGGTGGCTCGACCGCGCGGCCGAGACTCGGACCGCCGTTCTCGATGACGCGCGATCGCAATCGCGATCCGGAACGCATTCGTACGCAGACGTCGTCGCAGGCTCGATCCGCGTGGCGTCCGCGCTCCTCCACGCATCGTCGCGTGCGTCGCTCGGAGGCCAGCGTGTCGCGATCCTGATTGCACCGAGCGCGCGCTTCGTCGAGGCGTTCTTCGGCGTGCTGCTCGCAGGCGGATGCGTGGTCGTCCTGTCCCCGCTGCATCCCGCGCCGGAGACGCGCTACTTCTGCGACGACGCGGAGGTCAGCGCCGTCCTCGTGTCGTCCGAGCACGCCGCCCTCGCCGCCCCGCTCGCCTCGAGTGCCAACGTGCGCGATCTCGACGAGCTCCTCTCCGCACGCGAGGACATCGGAGCGGTGACCGCCGCCGCGCTCGCGGCCGGAGGCGACGCGCCCGCGGTGCAGCTCTACACGAGCGGCACGACCGGAAAGCCGAAGGGCGCGGTCATCACGCATATGAACCTCGAGGTCCAGCAGGAGCTCGTCGGCGCGGCGTGGGGCTTCGGAGAGGCGGACACGCTGCTGCACGCGCTGCCGCTCCATCACATGCACGGGCTCGCGATCGCGCTGCTCACGGCGCTCGGCGCCGGAGCCGCCACACGCCTCACGACCTTCGATGCGCCGGCGCTCTGGGAATCGATGAAGGACGCGACCGTGTTCATGGGCGTGCCCGCGATGTACCACCGGCTCTTCGTCGCGTTCGACGCGGCCGACGAAGCGACGCGGACGCGATGGTCGGCGCATGCGCGCGCGCTGCGCCTCGCGACCAGCGGCAGCGCGGCGCTGCCCGTCACCATCGCGGAGCGATGGCGCGACGTCACCGGCAAGATCCCGCTCGAGCGCTTCGGCATGACGGAGATCGGCGTGGGCATCACGAACCCGCTCGACGGCGAACGGTTCCCGGGCTGCGTCGGCTTCCCGCTCCCGAGCGTCGAGACGCGCATCGTCGGCGAAGGCGATCGCGGCGAGGTCGCCGAGACTGGCGAGCTCTGGATCCGCGGGCCGAGCGTCTTCGCGGGTTATCATCGACGGGAAGACGAGACCGCGAAGGCCTTCGTGCCCGATGCCGACGGCGGCGCGCCGTGGTTCCGGACCGGCGACACGGTCACGCGCCAGGGCGGCCCGAGTGGGCCGTTCAAGATCCTCGGCCGCACGAGCGTCGATATCCTCAAGAGCGGCGGCTACAAGCTGAGCGCCCTCGAGATCGAGGAGGTGCTCCGCGAGCATCCTGGCGTCGGCGAGGTCGCCGTGATCGGCGTGCCCGACGAGGCGTGGGGCGATCGGGTGGTCGCGTGCGTGGTCCGCCGCGCCGCGGCGCCCTCCACGAGCGCCTGCGACGAGGCGGTCCTCCGGGCGTTCGTCCGCGAGAAGCTCGCTCCGTACAAGGTCCCGAAAGACATCATTTTCCTCGACGAATTGCCGAAGAATGCCCTCGGGAAGGTCGTGAAGCCCACGCTCAGCGCCCAGATCGCCGCGGCCATTCGCACTTGAGACGCGGTCGTATCGTGGCGGAATCGTTGGCTCGCGCTAGGTTGCCGCCGTCATGTCCTCCTTGCGCTCGATCGCCGTCGCGGTTCCCCTCCTCTCTCTTCTGTGTGGAGGCTGTGGCTCGGCGTCTCCACGCTCGGGATACGACGACACGCCGGACCCCGCGAAGCCGGCCGAGACCGGCACGCCGGCACCCACGCCGGGAGGCTTCGAGAACAACAACCCGCCGCCGCCCGCGAACAACCCGGCCGAGGTGAACGAGGTCTACGGACACAGCGCGACGACGCTGTTCCGCCTCGACCCGAAGACGAACGCGGTCACCGAGGTCGGCAACTTCGACGGCTGCGGTCCGGTCATCGACATCGCGCTCGACGAGGCCTCGACGTTCTACGCGACCAGCTACCAGGCGCTCTACAAGGTCGACAAGGCCACGGCGAAGTGCACCGAGATCGCGAAGGGCTCGTACCCGAACTCGCTCTCGTTCGTGCCGAAGGGCACGGTCGACGCCGCCGTCGAGGCGCTGGTCGGCTACGAGGACGCGGACTACGTGCGCATCGACACGGCGACGGGCACGAAGACGAAGATCGGCGCGCTCGGCGGCGGTCTGAAGTCGAGCGGCGACATCGTCTCGGTCAAGGGCGGCAAGACGTACCTGACCGTGAAGGGCACGAACAACACCTGCACGACGAACGACTGTCTCGTCGAGGTCGATCCGGCGACGGGCAAGATGCTGAAGAACTGGGGCTCGATCGAGCACCACAACGTCTTCGGTCTGTCGTTCTGGGGCGGGAAGATCTACGGCTTCAACGAGACCGGAGAGCTCTTCGAGGTCACGTTCGGCACGTCGCAGCTGGCGACGCAGGTGATCCCGATGCCGAACAAGCCGTCGAACCTGAGCTTCTGGGGCGCCGGCTCGTCGACGTCGGCCCCTCTCGTCGAACCGACGAAGTAGAAGATCCGAGAAGTCTGAGAAAAGCGCGAAGATTTATTTTGTTCGAGACATGCGCTTCGAGGCGCGTGTCTCGAACAGACAATCTCTCTGGCTTTCGCGCTTTTCTCGGACTTCTCGGATCTCGGCCTTTTACAGGCCATGCATGTGGCTGCGGAGCTCTCCGCTCTTCGCGAGGCCCGTGTGCTTCCACGCGATCTTGCCTTCGCGGTCCAGCACCACGACCGTCGGCACCGCCGAGATTTCGCCGAACGGGCCCTGCGGCGTCATCACCGAGGGATCGCCGAGCGCCACCGGGAACTCGATCTTGAGCGCGCTCATGTATGCCTCGACGAGGACGATCTCCTTGCGCGGATGCATCGCGATGAGCGCGTAGTTCACCTTCGCGCCGTCGTTCTTCGCCATCGCGACCAGGTAATCGACCTGCGCTTGCCCCACGATGTCGCCCGTCGTCACGAACGCGAGCACCGTCGGCTTGCCGCGATGCGCGGTCGACGACACCGGCCGCTCGTCGAGCGTGTCGAACACGTACGTCACCGGGCGATCCGGGAACGAGGCGCCGGGCTTGTCGGAGACGCCGACCGGCGGCTCGACGACCTTCGGCCCGCAGCCCATCGCCGCGACCACGATCGCACCTCCCAGCGCCACGCCCCTGACCCGCATCCGATACAGACTAGTCGTCGCCCTTCTGACCCACGAAATTGTCGTTCTTGTTCGCGAACAGGACGTTGAACGTGGTCAGCGAACCGTAGCAGCCGGTGATGTACTGCTGCATCGCGACCTTCTCTTCGGCGCTGAGCTTGCCGTGCGCGTTGATCTTCTGCTCGAGCACGCGGAGCTTGTCGCGGATCATCACGACCTTCGAGAACAGCGACTCGATCGGCATGCGCTTCTCGGCCGTGCCCTCCTTGCCGGGCTTGAGGATGACCTCGCCGCCCTCCCACCGCGTGCCGAGCGGCGCGTTGCCGACGCCGAGCTCCTCACGGATGACGTCGCGAAGCACTTCCCTGAACTCGTCTGCATTCATGTCGAGCAGCTCCTCGGGCAGTTGGAATTCGAGCTTTGCAGGCATGTCGCGGTCCGGGAGCACCCGGAGCGCGCGTCCGCCGAAGCTGCGCCCGCCGCGCGCCGGCGCCTGGGGCTTGGCCGTGAACGTACCGCGCAGCACGTACTGCGAGCACGTGCTGGTCGAATAGAGAGGCGCAGGCCACACGCCGAGGAGGCACTCGCCGTGGCGCCTCACCTCCCCGTTCTCGTCGATCTTCTCGATGACCCGCACGAAACGCGCACACGATCCGCAGCGGCGATCGGGCGGCGACTCACTCATGCGAGCTGCTCTGCTCGCCGCTGGGCGGCAGGTCCGGCGCGAAGAGATCGATGTAGACCATCAGCGCCTCGGGCGCGGCACGACCCGCGCGACGATCGGCGACGACCGCATGCGCGAGCTCCTCGACGACCTGGGGCAGCGGCGCGGCGACCATCGTGACGCCGAGATCGCGCGCGCACGCTGCGACCTCGTTCTTGTGCACGAGCCACTCGTGGCGCGCCTCACGGATCCCTTGATCCTGATCGTACCGACACAGGAGGAGCTCGACGAAGTCGAGGTACAGCGGCGAGACGATGAGGCACACGCGCTCGCCGTTCTTCCACCCGACGAGCGCGCTCGGCGGCGTGCTCCGCTTCGCGGCGCCCGTGACGTTGCGTGCGATGCGTTCGCGACGGGCGTCGTCCTGCTCGACGCCGAGCAGCGGCGCGTAGAGCGCGATCTTCGGGACGTCGACGTTCGGCGCGTCGACGTCGAGCGCGTCGAGCCATGCGTCGCGCCCCTCCGCGGCGAGCGAATCGTAGGCGAGCGCCGCCGCGGTCGCGGCCGCAGCGTCCGTCGCGAGCGCCGCCAGCCACGTGCGCCACGCGGCATGCGCGCGAGGATCGAGCGACGTCACGCGCTCGCTCGCGGCGAGGCGCACGCTCTCGCTCGCTCGCAGCAAGACGTCGTCTTTGTCGCTCGGCTTGTCGCTGCTCATCGTCGAACGGCCGCGCACCCTAGCATCATCGAAGCGGACCGGAAGTCACGACCGGCACTTTCGTGACGTCGAGCGGGCGTCACGTTGGCATGCCAGACCTCGCTTGACTTACCGATGCTGTCCCTGGGATTTTCCCACAGGGGGAAACCCACGACGCATGGTCGATCCACTGCCACCGCCCGCACCACCTGCGAAGCCGCCGCCGGATTCTCCGGAGGTCCTCGCGCGTCTCGAGGACGGGCTCGATCTCGTCGACCTGCTCGCGCGTCAGCTCCGCCGTCAGTTCGGACCGTACGTCACCGTAGAAGATCTGGCATCGCAAGGCCGCGAGGCGCTCCTCGCCGCGGCGCGCAGCTACGATCCGGATCGCGCCGTTCCGTTCCGCCGGTGGGCGAACCTCCGCATCCGCGGCGCGATGATCGACTCGGTGCGCGTGAACGGAAACCTGCCGCGACGCGTCTATCGCAAGCTCCGCGCCTTGCAAGCGGCGGACCGCGTGCACGAGAACGCCGCCGAGGAGCAGGCGGCAGCACCGGTCACGACCGACGTCGACGCCGACGCGAAGATCGGCGACCAGCTCGGCACCGCCGCGATGGCGATGGCGATCGGATTTCTCTCGATGCGCTCCGGCGACGGGCTCGAGCGCGCGAAGGACGACCGCGCGACACCCGAAGAAGCCGTAGGCAACGCCGAGCTGCTCGCGCGCATCCGCGAAGCGATCGCCGAGCGACCCGAGGCGGAGCGCAAGCTGCTCGAGCGTCATTACTTCGAGGACGTGAGCTTCGAGGAGACGGCACGCGAGCTCGGCCTCTCGAAGTCGTGGGCGAGCCGCTTGCATTCGCGCGCCATCGAGGCGGTCGCGAAGGCGATGAAGCGCGGGCGAATCGACGACGCCTGACGATTTCGCGCAACTCGACGCGAAGACGGCCGACCGGGGCGGGATGCGAATCGGTGGAGAGGGTCGGAGCACGGGGACGGCAATGGCAACGGCCGCGGATCGGGGCACCGCCACGGCCACGGCCACGGCGAGCGACGGAGAGCCCAGCGCCTTTGCGCGCGTCCTTCAAGGGCTCGGGCGCGAGGTCGATCACGGGGAGAAGGTCGTCCGGCGGGCGATCGAGGGGGGCGGCAAGGACCTCGGGCCCGGCGAGCTGCTCGCGCTCCAGGCCGGCGTCTACCGTTACAGCGAGGCCGTCGACCTCTCCGCGAAGCTCGTCGATCGCGCGACGAGCGGCGTGAAGACCGTGCTCCAGGGCCAATGATGCACCGCCGCCTGTGATGCGCTAAGTGGAGCGCATGACCCGGGAGCGCATCGTCGTGGCCATGAGCGGAGGCGTCGACTCCGCCGTCGCCGCCGCGCGCCTCGTCGATGCCGGCCACGACGTCGTCGGCGTCACGCTCCACCTCTGGGACTACCCCGAGGAAGGCGCCGGCTCCCATGGTCGCTGCTGCGCGCCCGAGGATCAGTACGACGCGCGTCGCACCGCCGATGCGCTCGGCATCCCGCACTTCACGTTCGACCGTCGCGAGCTCTTCGCGAAGACCGTCGTCGAGCCGTTCGTCGACGCGTACCTCGCCGGCGAGACACCGAGCCCGTGCACGGCGTGCAATCGCGGCGTGAAGATCTCCGAGCTCATCGCGCTCGCCGATCGCCTCGGCGCCGCGAAGGTCGCCACCGGTCACTACGCGCGGCTCGCGCGCACGCGCGAAGGACCCGACGGCGTGCCGTACCTCCGCGAAGGCGCCGACCCCTCGAAGGACCAGAGCTACTTCCTCTATGCCACGCCGCGCGAGCACCTCGAGCGCCTCGTGTTCCCGCTCGGCGACAGCATGAAGCCCGAGGTCCGCGCCGAAGCCGTCGCGCGCAGCATCCCCGGCGCGACGAAGGGCGAGAGCCAGGAGCTCTGCTTCGTCGGTGCCGGCGCGGGCGCCTACGCCGCGTTCGTCGAGAAGCGCGCGGGCTCGCGCGTGCGCCCTGGTCCGATCGTCGACGCCGACGGAAAGGTCGTCGGCGCACACGAGGGCATCCATCGCTTCACGATCGGTCAGCGCAAGGGACTCGGTGTCGCGCTCGGTAAGCCCGCGTTCGTCGCTGCGATCGAGCCCGACACCGCGACCGTTCGTCTCGGCGAAGGCGAAAGCCTCACGTCGACGATCGCCGAGCTCGACGACGTCGTGCTCGCGCCCGGCATCGCGCTGCCGCTCGATGCGCGCGTGCGCGTCCGCTATCGCCACGAAGGCGAAGGCGCACGCATCGAGCTCTCCGAAGGCGGAAGCGGCACTGCGATCGTTCGCTTCGCGAAGCCGGTGCGCGCCGTGAGCCGCGGTCAGGTCGCGGTGTTCTACGAAGCGAACGGCGATCGCGTTCTCGGCGGCGGGCGGCTCTGTTACAGTCGCGTTTCGTGAAGCGCATCGCCGCTACGCTCGTCGTGCTCGGCGTCTTCGCGACGGTCTTTGCGACCGTCCCCGCCTGCTCGCAAGGCGAAGGGAGCGGCAAGGTCGCCGGCACGCTCAACGTGCCCAACTGCTGGACCGGTCCGTTCGAGCTCGACGCGGACTTCCTCGCGGGCGTTCCTTACCGCGAAGGCCTGCAGCTCCGCATCCAGAGCGGCTCGGACTTCCAGAGCTTCAGCGACGGCCTGTCGATCCTCCTCTACGACATCACGAAGGTTCGTCCCGATCCCGACAACGGCTTCGCGGGCCTTTACCGGCAGCCGATGCCCGTCGATCTCCCGCCCGAGGTCACGCCGCCCGGTGTCCCGGTCAAGGCGAAGCCGGATCCCGCGCTCGTCGCGCTCACGCTCTACTTGCAGAAGAGCTGCCGCACGCAGAACGTCACGCTCCACGCCGTCGAGGAGGTCTCGATCCCGAGCGACGGGACGTGCGACGCGCGTCCGATGATGGGCGCGGATCCGACGACCGGTTGCGATCCCACCAAGGAGGCACCGGCGGGCGTCGGCAACGGCAAGAGCCTCGTCTCGTTCACTGCGGTCTTCGACGGCAAGGTCGACGAGCCGCAAGCCGCCGAGCGCCTCACCCAGGGGTGCTTCGACGTGTATCTCGCCGATCCGCGGGAGGTCGCGCCGGGCGGCCTCGGGCCTCCGCCTCGTTGCCGCGGCCACATCCGCGGCACATTCAGCTTCTATTTCGAGCGCGGACGACCGAGTCAGCCCTTTCCCTAGGACATCGCGGGTTTGCGCACATGCCGCGCAGGAAGCGAGTCCTGAAGCATTCTGTTCAGTAGCCCTTCTTGCATCACGGCTAACGCCCCGATACTTTTTCATACGGTGCAAAGGTTCCGCGTGATGCGTGCGTTTCCGCACGCGGTCGCAGTCGCCTGCTTCGTGCTCGTCACGGCAGCAGCGCCCGCGCACGCGTCCGAGAGCGCCGCGGGTGGTCCCGCGCTCCGGCAGGCGCGCTCCGCATGGGAGAAGGGCTCGCTCGACACCGCCGAGCCGCTCTATCGCGAGGCCCTCGAGAAGGGCGGGCTCGCGCCGGCCGACGTCCTCGAGGGTTACGTGCGCCTCGGATCGATCCGCGCGTCGAACGGCAAGAAGGATCAAGCGATCGCGGCGTTCCGCGCAGCGAGCATCCTCGACTCAACGTTCGCGGTCCCGAGCGAGGCCGGACCGAAGGGCCCCGCCTACGCCGCGCAGGCGAAGAAGGACACGGCGAAGATCGGCAGCATCCAGCTCTCGATCAAGGCGCCGAAGGAAGCGACGTCCGGAAAGCCGTTCACCGTCACCGCCTCGCTCGATCCCGCGCACGTGCCGATCGTCGCGCGCATCGGGCTCGTCGCGCGCGACGGCACGAGCGGCAAAGAGATCGTCGCCGAGGCCAAGTCCGCGGACTCCGTCGATCTCGAGGTCAGCTCCGACCTCACGATGCCGAGCGCGAGCATCCTCGTGCGCGTCGATGCGCTCGACTCGCACGGCAACCGACTCGCCTCCGCGGAAGAGCGCGTGCGCGTACCGGAAGGTGGCGTCGCGGCGGGCGGCGGCGGCGGATCGAGCTCCGCGAAGGAGCCGGGCGCGTCGTCGTCGGCCGGCTCGGGTGGCGACACCACGCTGCGCAAGGGCGGCGGATTCTGGTCGTCGCCCTGGCCGTACCTCATCGGCGGGGTCGCCCTCGCAGGTGCAGGAACTGCCGTCTATTTCGGCACCAGGCCGTCCGAGCAGGTCTCGGTGGGTCAGGTGGGAGTCCGGAGCAAGTGATGAATCGTAGGACCGGATGAGGGAGAACCCGTTTGCCGCATGATCGCGCCCAGCGCCCGGACCAAATGAGTCAGGGCAGCGATCCGTCCGGCGACGGGCGCGGCGGCTCGCCCAGCGATCGCGGGCACGGCGGTCATTCGCAGATGGGCGGCTCGCTCCCGGACATCCGCGCGCAGGGCGGCGGCACCTACTTCCTCGGTCGTTACCGCATCGTCGACGAGATCGGCATCGGCGGCATGGCGTCCGTGCATCTTGCACGCATGGACGGCCCCGGCGGCTTCCAGAAGTGGGTCGCGATCAAGAAGATCCATCCCCACCTCGTCGAGGACGAGTCGTTCGTCCAGATGTTCCTCGACGAGGCGCGCGTCGCCGCGCGCATCTCGCATCCCAACGTCGCGACCGTGTTCGACCTCGGCAAGCACGAGGACACGTACTGGATCGCGATGGAGTACCTGCACGGCGAGCCGCTCCGCGAGGTGATGCGGCGCACGGAGGAGCTCGGCACCGCGATGCCTCCGGAGATCGCCTGCCGCGTCATCGCCGACGCCGCCGAAGGCCTCCACGCCGCGCACGAGCTGCTCGGCAAGAACGGCGAGAAGCTCGGGCTCGTCCATCGCGACGTCACGCCTCACAACCTGTTCGTGACGTACGACGGCGTCACCAAGGTCGTCGACTTCGGCATCGCGAAGTTCAGCTCGCGCATGAGCCACACGCGCGCCGGCACGCTCAAGGGCAAGCTCGCGTACATGAGCCCGGAGCAGGTGCACGGCGAGGGCATCGATCGCCGCACGGACATCTTCGCGCTCGGCGTCGT
>JAQBQJ010000367.1 GCA_028287065.1 Labilithrix sp.
TACAAGCAGCGCGCCGATCAGCTCGCCGTCATCGAGCAGCGGTTCCGCGAGCTTCGCTCGAAGCTCGACAAGCTCAACGCGATTGGCGTCAAGGTCGTACCCCGGAACAACCGGCTGGTCATCCAGCTGCCGGGCGACATCCTCTTCGACTCGGGCAAGGACGACCTGAAGCCGCAGGGCAAAGAGGTCCTCGGTCAGGTCGCCGAGGTCATCCGAGGCGACAAGGATCTCATGAACCGTTACTTCCTCGTCGCCGGTCACACCGACAACGTGAAGTACCCCGCGGGCGGTCCCTTCAAGGACAACTGGCTCCTGTCGCTCTCTCGCGCGCGCCAGGTCCTCCTCTTCCTGATCGGCGATGCAAAGCCTGTCGATGCGAAGAACCCGAAGGCGACCTCCGGCGGCGGCCTGAACCCGGCGCGCTGGGCAGCGGCCGGCTACGGCGAGACCGACCCGGTGGCGGGCACGCTGGCGCAGCAGTCCGACGAGGATCGGAAGAAGAACCGCCGCGTCGAGCTGGTCGTCCAGCCGAACGTCGAGGAGATGCTGAACCTCAACAACATCCGCTGAGCCTCACCCGCCTCACCCGCCTCACCCGCCTCACCCGCCTCACCCGCCTCACCCCCGGCCCCTCTCCCGAAGCGGGAGAGGGGAGAGCCTCACCCCCGGCCCCTCTCCCGAAGCGGGAGAGGGGAGAAGAGAGGAAGAGGGAGAGACACGAGAAAGCGCCTCGCGACGGTGTCGTGGGGCGCTTCGCTTTTGTGGGAGGTGATCCATGCGCGTTGCCGCGATCGATATCGGGACCAACACCGTGCTGTTGCTCGTCGCCGAGAAGCGAGACGGGAAGCTCGTCGCCGTCGAGGAGCATGCGACCATCACCAGGCTCGGTCAGGGCGTCGACAAGACGCGCACGCTCGCGTCCGACGCCGTCGAGCGCACGAACGCGTGCCTCGATCGGTACGCGGAGATCGTCACGCGCCTCGGTGTCGCCAAGACCGACGTGGTCGGTACGAGTGCGATGCGCGACGCCGGCGGCGGTGAGGCGGTCCGCGCGCACGTGAAGGCGCGCTTTGGCGTCGAAGCACGGACGATCTCCGGCGACGAGGAGGCGCGGTTGACGTTCGCCGGTGCGCTCAGCGGCCTCACGCTCTCGGACGGGCGCGTCGTCGTGTTCGACATCGGCGGCGGCAGCACGGAGGTCGTCGACGGCGATCGCCACACGCGCGCGATCGCGTTCGCGCACAGCTACGACGTCGGCAGCGTGCGTCTTACCGAACGACACGTGCGGACGGATCCGCCCACCGAGGCCGAGCGCGCATCGGTGCTCCGCGCAGCGAGCGACGCCTTCACGACCGTTCCGGAGTCGGTGCGAGGCGCGCCCGTCGTCGGCATCGCGGGCACCGTGACGACGCTCGCCGCCGTCTCGCTCGGCATGAGCACGTACGACGGCTCGCGCGTGCACGGGCACGTGATGCCGATCGCGGAGCTCGAGCGCGTCGTCGAGCTCCTCGCGCGCGTTCCTCTCGAAGAGCGGACGCGCATCGCGGGTCTCGAGCCGAAACGCGCCGACGTCATCGTCGCCGGAGGCCTCGTCGCGCTCGCCTTCCTCCGTCACGTCGGAGCTCCGTCCGTGGTCGTGTCCGATCGCGGGGTCCGCTGGGGGCTCGCAGAGGAGCTTGCAAACGCGTCTCTATAGAGAGGAGAGCGCTGCGACGATTTCGCCTTGCGCGAGCGCCCTTTTCCTTACATGCTCCTACGCGAACGATGGGCGCACTTGCCCAAACTCCCGGAAGGAAACGGAACGGTCGTCAGTTCGAGGCCTGGGCACGATGCCCTCATGAAGCCTTCACCCGCGCGGGAGAGTCGACCCGCGCAGACATGGGCGCAGACCTCGGCCTGGCGCCCGCTTTCTGCACAAAGAATTTGACAGAAGTGGGGTCTTGAAGCTACAGTACGCCCGCCTGAAGTTGTGGCCGCGGGTGGCCAAAAGGCGACGCCTTAGCCCCGCTCCTCTTCACTCTCATGAAGCGCGCGCGAGCGCTGCTCTCACTCTTTTTCTCTCTCTAACTATTTAGAGAGCGCATGAGTAACGGGTTCGTAGCACGGCATCAAACCCGTCCTGCGAACGCGGTCCGGACTCCTCCCGAGTCCAGGACGGTTTCGGACGAAGGAGACGCTATGCAGGCTGGAACGGACGTCAAGTTCAAGGTTGGCGACAAGGCCGTCTACCCCGCTCAGGGAGTGGCCGAGGTCATCAAGATCGAAGAGAAGGACATCGGCGGTAGCCGCCAGAAGTTCTACGTGCTTCGGATCATGGATACCGACCGCAAGATCATGGTTCCGGTCGCGAACGCGAGCGCTGTCGGGCTCCGCTGCGTCATCAACGACCAGGAGATCAACGAGATCTTCGACATCCTGAAAGAGCGCACGATCGCGTTCGACAACCAGACGTGGAACCGGCGCTATCGCGGGTTCATGGACAAGATCAAGACGGGCTCGATCTACGACGTGGCCGAGGTCCTTCGCGATCTCTACCGCTTGAAGACCGACAAGCAGCTCTCGTTCGGCGAGCGCCGCATGCTCGACACCGCACGTGGTCTCATCGTGAAGGAGATCGCGATCGCTCGCGCCCAGACCGAAGAGAACGTGAAGACCGAGATCGAGTCGATCTTCGTCAGCAACTAACTCGAGCGACAAGCACGAACGAGAGC
>JAQBQJ010000373.1 GCA_028287065.1 Labilithrix sp.
AGGCGCCGGCGCCGGCGCCGGAGGTCGGGCCTGCTCATCCGCCCGGCGAGGGGCCGATGGCGCCGCTGCTCGCGGAGAAGGCCTACCAGAACGGGAAGAAGCTCGTTCGCGCGCATCGGTTGACCGACGCGGTCGCGGAGCTGAAGCGCGCCGCGTCCCTGTACTCCGCGGTCGAGTACGACCTCTGGGCGGCGTGGGCGGAGGCGCGTGCGGATGCTCGCGGCGAGGACGCGCACGTCGAGAAGCTTCGCGCCGTCGCCGAGCTCGCGCTCGCGCAGGACACGGAGCGCGGCTTCGCGACGTTCGTGCTCGCGCATCTCGCGAAGCGAAGCGGTGACGACGCACGCGCGAGCGCGCTGCTCACGCGCGCGCGGCAGCTCGATCCGGAGGTCGCGACCCTCGACGCCTGGGAGGAGAGACTGCGGTTCGACACGCCGAAGGAGGCGCCGACGCGGGGAGAGATGACGGCGCTGGCGCCGTTGTTGACGAACGCGGAGGCGAAGGGCGAGGCGGACGCGGACGCGGACGCGGACGCGAAGACGGACGTGGCGGACGCCGTGCCTCACGCGCGCGAGGAGGAACGGCGGGGTGACGTGGACGTCGACGTGGGTGGGGCCGGGTTGCCGGCACGGGCGTCGCGCGGGTGGATCGTTTCACTCGGCGTCGCGCTCGCGATCACGATCGGCGTGATGCTGGCGCGGTCCGGGATCTTCGAGCCACCTCCTCCCCCGCCGATCATCCGCACCGCGGAGCCGGACGAGATCACGCCGCCGCCCTCGCCCGCGCCCTCGCCTTCGCTCGAACCTGCGCCTTCGCCTTCGCTCGAGCCCTCGCCTTCGCTCGAACCTGCGCCTTCGGCCTCGCTCGCGCCCGCCCCCACGCCCTCGCTCGAACCCGCGCCGACGCCCTCGCTCGCGCCTTCGCCCGCCGCGTCATACGCGCCGCCCGACGCGAGTCTTCCCGCCCTCGACGCAACGAAAGGCATGCTCGCCCTTCCGCCCGCCGCCGACAGCCATCGCGTCTTCGTCGACGGCCGTCTCGCGGGCGTTCCGCCTCCGCCGATCGTCGTCGCATGCGGACGACACACCGTAAAAATAGGCTCGCAGGGACGCGAGCAGGTCGTCGTCGTCCCGTGCGGAGGCGAGGTCTCGCTCCCGTATCCGTAGACCGCGCATGCGTCACGACGACACGCCGATCGTTACGAGAGTTACGATCCGATCGTGAACGGTGACGCGCCATCACGTGCCACACTGGCGCATGGCGTGTCGCGGTCCGCGAGGCGCAACTTGCGCAATGCACGCAACTTTCCCCGGCTCGCATCGCGACATGCGGTCGAGGCACCGCACTTGCACCGTTCGATCGCATGTCTGCTCTCGAAGCTGAGGAGACCGCGCAGGGGGAGGCGCGGGTGAGCAGTCCGGGGGAGCTGCTCGCGTCCGATCGTCCGACCATACCCGTGCCCGCGCCGCTCGAGTCAGGCGTCCGCCTGAAGGTCGCGCGCGTTGCGTGCTCCGCCGCGACCGTCGATGTGGTCGTGTGTGATCTCTCGCGCGATCCGCGCAGCGAGGATTATTCCGATCCGGCGCCCCCGACGGAACGAAGCGCGCACCGCTCGGGGTTCTTCCCCGCGCGATGCGCGCCTCGGCGGCCGCCCCCGGCCCGGTCTGCTCCCCTCTATGGTGCTTTCGCGGTCGTGGTCAGAACGACAGGCCGCCGTCGACGTCAATCGTCCGCGCGTTGAAGTAGTCGCACTCGAGCGCGAACTGCACCGCGGTCCAGATGTCTTCCGGCAGGCCGATACGGCCGACGGGGATCTGCGCGACGACGGCATCGCGCGCCTTCTGGTTCATGCCCTTCGTCATCGGCGTCTCGATCATGCCCGGCGCGATCGCGGTGACGCGGATCCCGTAGGGCGCGAACTCGCGAGCCCACGTGAGCGTGTTGGCGGCGAGCGCCGACTTCGCGGCGACGTAGTTCGACTGCCCACGGTTGCCGTGGCGCGAGATCGACGACATGTTCACGATGACGCCCGGTCGTGCGCCGGCCGCGACCATGTTCGCGACGAGCTCGCGGACCATCAGCGTCGCGCCCGTGAGGTTGACGCCGATGACGGCGTTCCAGTCCTCGATCGAGAGCTTCTTGATGGCCTTCGTCTCGCGGTCCTGCTTCACGAGCAGGCCGTCGCGCAGGATGCCGGCGTTGTTGACGAGCGAGTTGACGCCGCCCATCTCCTTGGCCGCCCACTCGACGAACGACGCGACGTCATCCTCCTTCGAGACATCGAGCTTGCGACGGGCGATGCCCGCCGGCAGCTCGCTCAGCATCGCCTCGTTCACGTCACCGACCGCGACGCGCGCGCCATTCTCGTGGAGGCGGCGTGCAAAGTGGGCGCCCATACCGGACGCACCGCCGGTGACCATGATCTTCAGTTCGTTGAGCTTCATCGTTCGTCCTCGGGAAAAATCGGTCAGATGCCGAGCTTCAGGTGGGTCGGGGGATTCATAGGCGGCTCTCCGGTGCGAGCATGATGTGCCGGACCGCGTGCTGCGCGAGCCATGCGACGAGGTGCGGATAGAGCTCGGTCGATGCCTCCGCGCCAGTGACCGCGCCGACGTGGCCACCGGGGACGACGAGCACGTCCTTCACTGCGGAGCGCGTGTGCTTGCCGAGCGCGGTGGTCGAGGCCTCGGGGCACACGCCGTCGCGGTCGGCGACGACCGACAGATGCGGACACGTGATTCGCGAGAGATCGACGCGCTCACCGCGGACGTAGTGCTCGCCACGAACGAGTCGGTTCTCCTGATAGAGCTCCTGGATGTACGTGACGTACGCGGCCGCCGGGAACGGGATCGTGTCGTTGGCCCAGGCCTCGAGCGCTGCCGTCGCGGCCTGCGCGTCCGAGTCGTGAGCCTCGTCCATCGCGCGCACCCATCGCGAGATCGCGTGGTTCGGACGCAGCGCGAGGAACCCGCTCTGCATCTGCAGCGCGCTTATGTTCCCCGCCGAGGCGATCGCCTCCGCGTCGAACCAGCGCGGATCGACCATCGCTCCGAGCCTTCCCGACTCCGAGAAGTCGATCGGGCCCGCGATGTTGACGAGCGCCGCCACGGTCTCCGGACGGAGCGCCGCGTAGATCGCCGCGAGCGTTGCGCCCATCGAATAACCGACGAGCGCGACCTTCTTCGCGCCGGTGCTGCGCTGGACGAAACGCACCGCACGCTCGAGGCGCGTGACGATGTCGTCCCACTCGACGTACCGGTCCTCGTCCTCGGGGACACCCCAGTCGAGGCAGTACGTCTCCCACGGCGTTCCGTTCGAGAGCGCCGCGGCGACGCTCCCCCCCTGACAGAGATCGAGGACGTACCACTGGTGCAACATCGACGGCACGAGCAGCACGGGCACGTGAGTCGAGAAGCCCCCGCCCTCGTCAGCCCATCCGCTCGAGGCGGGGGAGCGGAACCGGAACACGCTGCCGCGTCCATCGCGGTACAGCGTGTCCCTCGGCGTCGGCGTATTGCACGCTTGGGCCATCGTCCCGACCTCTCAGCCTGCCGACTTCGCGGTCGCGGGCGTGAACGCGGCCGAAGCCTGCTTGATCGCGTCGAGCGAGAGCTTGCGCCACTCGGCGCCGAGCTGCGCGCCGTACGCGAGCGTCTCCTTGAAGTTCACGGAGACCTCGTCGATCGCGACGGTGCTGCGCTCCACGCCCTTCGCCTCGAGCTTGTCGACCTCGGCATAGAAGGCCTGCGCCCGCTGGATGCTCTCGTCGGTCATCTTCTGCCACTGCTCGAAAGCCTTCGTCATGTGCGCGAACGGATCGAAGTTCATCGTCGGAGTCCCTTTCATGTTGCGGCGCAACATCGCCACGCCGGCACCCTAAGGACCGAGGTCGGGATCGTCAACCCATTTTGTTGCGGTGCAACAAAGTTCACGGCTGCGACGCGCCAGCGCCGCGTCGTTCCGCCGCGTTCAGCGCTTCTTCGGCGCGACTTTCCGCGCGGATCGCGGGCTCCGCGGCGCGCGTGCGGCCTTCGCGCCGTCGCGGGCACTGCGCCCGTCGCGGCCTGAGCCGGCCATCGAGCGCTTCAGCGCCTCGATCTCGCGACGTAGGCGCGCGACGTCGTCGGCCACGTCCGAGACCTCGCCGTGCACGTGCGCCGTCTCGGCCTCGATCGCAGCCGCGACCTCTTCGCCCGTCGGCATGTGCGGGGCGTGCGGCGCCATCGGCTCGAGGGGGACCATGCCCGGCGGATACGGAGGCGCGCCCTGCGCCGCCTCGAGGTCCGAGAGCACGTCGAACGGCGGCACGCCCGAGGGCGCGGCGCCGGGCGGCGGCGATGCCGGCGTCGGATTGGACGCCGAGTTGCCCCAGCGCGTGGCGCCGAGCACGAGACGCGCGAGCGCGTTCGTCGCCGCGAAGGGCGCATTCGCGAGCGGGTTCAGCGGCATGAGCGCGCGCGCGCCGTGCTGCGCCTGCAGGTACATCTCGAGCGCCCACGACACGTAGCGGCCGAGGAACTCCGCGAGCGCCTCGTCGCCGAGCCGGATCAGCCGCAGCAAGAGCGGCACGGGCAAGAGGCGCGCGCCGCCGCGGCTCTCGAGGATGATCTGCGTGAGGGTGGCCTGCGTGAGATCCGCGCCGGTCGTCGCGTCCTGCACGAGGACGTCGGAGCCCTTCTTGATGCGGTCGGCCAGATCCTCGAGCGTGATGTATTTGCTCTGCGCCGTGTCGTAGAGACGGCGGTTCGGGTACTTCTTCACGACCAGCATCAGACCGCGCAGACTATTCCATCGCGGCCCCGCCGCAGTGAAATTGTGCAGCGCAACATTCGCCTTGACGAAGGGCGGGACGGGACGTAGGTATCCGTCGCCTGCCATTGTGCAGTGCAACAATCGAGGTGCTCGATGGCTCGGGATTGGGCGAACGGGGTCGATGGCGGCAGCGGAGTCGGCAGAGCGCAGCGCGCTCGACCGCGCTCCGTCCCGGCCGTCGCGCCGCTTGTCAAAACCCGTAAGTCATGGATGTCGCTAACGATTGGCGCTGCTCACGGGGAGCTGTTCTTGCTCCCCGTGGGCGGCGGTGTCACACCACGCTCCGGCTGCGCGGACGCAGCCCGCTGAGGTCCCCGTGCGTCAGTATCAAAACCGTGGGGTCCAGGTCTTCGCGCTCGGCGGCGCCGTGCTCGTCGCTCTCTTCGGAGCCGGCGCCGGCGCGTGCAGCGACAGCGCAGCGCGTGAGTGCCGGGTCGGCGCCGACTGCGCGTCCGGCATCTGCGGCTCCGACGGCAAGTGCGTCCCCGCGGCCGCGGTGCTGCCCGGGCCGGACGGCGGCGCGAACGACGACGACGCGTCGTCGTCCTCGGACGGCAGCGCGCCCGAGGCCTCGACCGACGCCGCGCTCCCGGGCTGCTCGCCCAACAAGGACGGCACGATCACCCGCGACGAGGTCCCGATCGTGGCCGGCCTGCACGCGACCTACAAGATCGGCAAGGACGAGGAGGTCTCGACCGCGGGCACCCCGGGCGCGGGCGGAAAGCGGACCTGGGACTTCTCGGCGGCGCTCGCGAGCGACGTCAGCGTGCTCGTCGAGACGCAGCCGCTCGCCGGCAAGTGGTACGCGTCGAAGTTCGCCGGCGCCTCGTACGCGTCGAAGCTCAGCGAGAGCTCGAATCTCCTGGGCGTCTTCGAGACCTCGCCCGGCGCGCTGCTCCTCCGCGGCGTCGTCTCGCCGACCGAGAGCTCGCCGAAGACCGAGCTCACCGACACGCCCGCGGTCTCCGTGCTGAAGTTCCCGCTGACGGTCGGCTCGAAGTGGACCACCGACACGGACGTGAGCGGCACGGCGCAGGACTTCGCGCTCGTCGGGACGTACCACGAGAAGTACACGTCCGAGGTCGACGCGGCCGGCACGCTCAAGACTCCGCTCGGGACGTTCGACGTCCTTCGCGTGAAGGTCGTCCTCGTGCGCACGATCGGGTTCCTCGCGCCGACCACGATCCGCACGTTCGCGTTCGTCACCGAGTGCTACGGCACGATCGCGACGGTCACCTCGAGCGACAACGAGACGAACGTGGAGTTCACGCACGCGGCAGAGATCCGGAGGATCTCGCCGTGACTCGCGAGCTGCTTTCGCTGCTCTTCCTCCTCCCGTTCTTCGCCGGCTGCCTCTCGTTCCACAAGGGCCCGATGCCCGGCGAGCCGACGAACGCGAGGTTCGCCGACGTCGACGGCGTCCGCGTTCGATACATGGATACGGGGGAACCCGAGGCGGCAGCGCCCGCGCCGGGAGCGCCGAAAGACGAGACGAGCACGAGCACGAGCACGAGCGAGAATCCCAACGCGAAGGCCAATGCCTGGATCGCCAGCGTCGAGCACAAGCCGACGGTGGTGCTGGTGCACGGCTTCGCGTCCGCGCTCGAGGCATGGGCCGGCGTCGTTCCCGCGCTCTCGAAGACGCATCGCGTGATCGCGCTCGATCTCAAGGGCTTCGGCTGGACCGATCGCCCGGAGGGCGACTACTCGCCCGACGCACAGGCGAAGCTGCTCCTCCGCCTCCTCGAGCTCCGCGGCGTGTCGCGCACGGCGATCGTCGCGCACTCGTGGGGCAGCTCCGTGGCGCTCGCCGCTTCGCTGCAGGCGCCCGATCGCGTGACGAAGCTCGCTCTCTACGATGCGTGGGTCTACGAGGAGCAGCTCCCGACCTTCTTCCACTGGGCCCGCGCCGACGGCGTCGGCGAGGCGCTCTTCGGCCTCTACTACAAGGAGCGCACCGACGAGCGCATCGCGCTCGCCTTCTACGATCGCCGCTTCGTCACCGAGAAGCTCGTCGAGAGCGTCGAGGAGGCCGTCGAACGTCCCGGCACCGTCGCCGCCGCGCTCGCCGCCGTCCGCGGCCAGCGATACGCGGAGGTCGAGCACCGCTATCGCACGATCGAAAAGCCCACGCTCCTCATGTGGGGACGCGAGGACATCGTCACGCCGCTCAAGTACG
>JAQBQJ010000376.1 GCA_028287065.1 Labilithrix sp.
CGAAGCGCTTCAAGATCTCCGGCTCGAAGTCGAGGACGTTCTTGATCGTCTGCCGGTACTTGTCGTTCTCCTCGCGCTTCAGCATGTTCATGAACGCCGAGTTGTAGACACGGTGCATGCCGAGCGACCGGACGAAGTAGCCCTCCATCATCCAGAACGCCTCGGCGAGGAGCAGCGTGTCGGGCGCGCGCTCCTTCACCGTGTCGACCACGTCGCGCCAGAACTCGACGGGGAAGACGCGATCGAACTCCTCCTGCGTCATCGCGTAGTCGGAGCGCGACGGGATCGCGCCGCCGCTTCCGGGCAGCGGGAACCAGAGGCGCGAGAAGTGTCGCTTCGCGAGCGTCATCGCCGCGTCGAAGCGGATGATCGGGAACATGCGCGCGACGTGCAGGATCGTCTCGATGACTGCGTGCCGGACCTCGGCCTTCGTGTAATCGAGCTGCGCGGTGTCGTTCCACGGCATGCTGGTGCCGTCGTTGCCGTGATAGATGAAGCGGTCCTGTCCGCTCTGTCGATCGTGGCGACGGAACACGACGGCGGCGTCGGTCTTGTTCCAGTAGCCCTCCTCGATGAACACGCCCACGCGCGGATCCTCCGACAAATCAGGCCCGCCGAAGCGATAGCCGGGGAACGGCGGCTGCGCGGTCTGGATGAACCAATCGGGGTGGTTCACGACCCATTCGGCGTCGATGCCGACGTGGTTCGGCACCATGTCCGCGGCGAGGCGGAGGCCGCGACGCCACGCGCGCTGCTTCAGGTTCTCGTAGGCGGCGTGGCCACCGAGCTCCCACGCGATGTCGTACTTCATGAGCGAGTACGCCGACGCGACCGCGTCCTGGTCGCCGCGCATCTGCTTGATCTTCTTCGAAGCCTTGCTGCGCTCGAAGAGGCCGATCAGCCACAGTCCCGTGAAGCCGCGTGAGGCGAGGAGATCGAGCTCCTCGTCCGGGATCTGATCGAGGCGCTCGATGTTGCGCTGGTACTTCTTCGAGAGCTGGTCGAGCCACACGAAGACCGTCTTCGCGACGAGCACCACGCGAGGCATCCAGTCGAGGTCGGCGCTGAAGCGCTTCGGCTCCTCTTCCTGGCGTCGTTCGAAGCGCAGCGCCTCCATGAGCGGCGCGCCGGGGCCGGGACCGCCGCGGTAGAAATACTTTCCTTCCTCGTGGAGGAAGTCCTTCGCCCACAGCACGCGGCGCCAGATCGGGAGCTGATCGAGGCCGAGCGACTGGCCCCAGGTCTCTTCGATGTACTTGAGCTGATCGAGGATCGATCCCGGCGCGACGCGGCTCGGCGCGAGGAGGAGATCGAGGAGCGTCTCGCCGCGCGGACCGAATGGAGCGTCCTCCTCGAAGAAGCGCTGCGTCTCGGAGACGAACGCCTTGTACGTGTCGCCGAGGTCGGCATCGGTGACGATCGCGCGCACCGGCTCGTACGCCGGGTTCTGGTTGGTGAGCCAGAGGAGGAGGACCTCTTCCGTGTACTCGTCCTCGCCGGCCTTGCCTTCGCGCGCGAGGAGCTTCTCGGGGGTCTCGTCGCCCTCGCCCTGCTGATGCCTGTAGATTGCAGGCGTCGGGAACGTGCGGAGGAAGGTGAGGAGCGTCTCCCTCACGCCGTTCGATCCGATCTTCTCGCCGACCTGACCGCGCAGCTCGTCGAAGCTCGCCGCGTTGCGCTGGCGATAGATCCCGATGACCGCGTGGAAGATCTCGTGGACGAGCGCCATCGCGGCGAGCTCCGCCGGGCGCAGGCAGTCGGGGCCGCTGCGGTCGTCACGGACGTTGACCTTGTCGGCAAACCGCCGCGCGTCCCCCGTGTCCTTGAAGGCGATGTCGCCCCGCGGCGTGAAGAACACGTCGTCGAAGCGGGTGGGGAAGTACGCGTCTCTTGCCGACTTCCGTGCGTGCATGGCGCACATCTAGCGCTCCCACGCTCCGGCAACCACGCTGAACGACGGCGAAAACGCGAAAGATACTGCGGCATTTTTCCGAGCCGGCCCGGCGCGTCTCCCACACTCGCGCTGGCCGGCGCTCGTTGGCGGGCGTTGCATCGAGTTGCGCCGGTTGCACGGATGAAACGCTTGGCGACCGCGAAATTGCGCCGCTGCAACGACGCGAAACGCATTCGGTTTCGTGGTCGCACGCGCGTATACTTTTGCTTGGCGCTCTCTCTCCGGAAGCGGGGTTTCCGGACGACGAGCACGAGGAGAACCGAAGGCGTGTCCGAGTACGCGATGCCCAAGGTCGGCGACGTCATCGCCGGCAAGTACCGCCTCGAGCAGGTGGCGGGCGAAGGCGGCATGGGCATCGTCTATGCCGCCGAGCATCTCGTGCTCCGCCAGCGCGTCGCGGTGAAGGTGCTCCTTCCCGACGCTGCGACCTCGGAGATGGTCGTCGAGCGGTTCGCGCGCGAGGCGCAGGCCGCCGCGCGCATCCAGAGCGAGCACGTCGCCCGCGTGATGGACGCCGGCTCCACGGCGACCGGCGCGCCGTTCCTCGTCATGGAGTACCTCGAAGGCTGCGACCTCGAGGAGCTCCTGTCCGTCGAAGGACCGCTGCCGCTCACGGACGTCGTCGACTACTTGATGCAAGCGCTCGAGGCGCTCGCCCACGCGCACGCCGTCGGCCTCGTCCATCGCGACATCAAGCCGGCGAACCTCTTCCTCGCGTGCCGGCCCGACGGCGGCAACGTCATCAAGATTCTCGATTTCGGCATCTCGAAGGCGATGCGCTCGCGCCCCGAAGAGAAGGTCCTCACGGGACAGGCCGTGCTCGGCTCGCCGGTGTACATGTCGCCGGAGCAGCTTCGCAACGCGAAGGACATCGACGCGCGCGCCGACGTCTGGTCGCTCGGCGTCGTCGCCTACGAGCTGCTCACCGGCAAGCCTCCGTTCGACGGCGACGGCGTCGGCGAGATCTTCGCGGCGATCCTCGAGAAGGATCCCGAGCCCGTCCACATCGTGAACTGGCGCCTCCCGCCCGAGATCTCCGCGGTCATCGCGAAGTGCCTCCAGCGCAAGGTCGAGGATCGGTGGGGCGACGCCGCGGAGCTCGCGCGCGCGCTCAAGCCGTACGGCAGCGGCGCGTGGACGAGCGTCGTCGATCGCGCCGAGCAGGTCCTCACGCGCGCGAAGCTCTTCAAGCGGCCCGAGACGCCGTCCGAGGCGCGTCGCGTCGTCGACGCGCTCAACGCCGTCGCGGAGCGCGCGCGCACGATGAACGGCGCCGGCGCGCTCGCGGCCGCTGCCGACGCGACGCCGATCCCCGCCGTGAAGAACGGCGACGCCGGGCGCGACACGCGCGAGGACGGCGTGAAGACGCGCGCGCGCGGCTTCGTCTGGCGTCTCGGTCGAGCGCGCTCGATCGCCGTTGCCGCGGCTGCCGTCATGGTCATCGGCGCGGTCGCGACCGTCGCGACCGTGCGTTCGGGCCGGGCCGCATCGGCCGAGCAACGTGCTCCGCTGAGGGCGGCGGTCTCGAATGCCGACTCGCGTTCGGCCGCGTCGCAAGGCGCGGGCGGGGCCTCGGGACGACCCGACGACGGCACCGGCGAAGCCGCGGATCAGGGCACGGAAGGCGCGGACGGTGACGGCGCGCCGATGGTGATGGACTTGCCGGACACGCCCGGACAAACTGGCGATGCGAAGCGTTCCAGGAACGCAAAGCCTGCAAAGCCGCAGCGGCCGAAGTTCCTGAATACACGCGAATGATCCGATGACCCCAAACGTGCACCGCAGGCTCCTCGGGTGCGCGCGGGGTGCGGTCGCAGCGGGAGTCCTGCTCGGTGGCATCGTCGCGCCGCGCGAAGCCAGCGCGCAGTCGTCGGGCATGTCCAACGAGATGCGTGCAGAGTACCTGTTTCGGCAGGGCGAGAAGAAGTTCGACTCCGGGCAGTACACGGAGGCCTGCAACGACTTCTCGGAGAGCCTCCGTCTCGGCCCGAAGCTCGGCACGCTCCTGAACCTCGCGCTCTGTCACGAGACGGTCGGGAAGACGGCTACGGCGTGGAGCGAGTACCACCACGGCGCAGCGTGGGCGGCGCAGAACGGTCAGAAGGACCGTCACGACTTCGCGCTCCAGCACGCGGTCGCGCTCGAGAACAAGCTCCCGCGCGTGCTCCTCCAGCTCCCGCGCGAGAGCGCGATCGCATCCGTCGACGTCGACGGCGAGCCGCTGCCCGACTCGCGCTGGTACCTGCCCGTGTTCCTCGATCCGGGAGAGCACACCGTGTCGCTCAGCGCGCCCGGCAAGCAGCGCGGCTCGGTGAAGTTCCGCGTCACGAATTCGCCGACCGAGCAGCTCGTCAACGTGCCTGCGCTCAGCGACGACGTCGCGCTCGCGCCTCCGCCGAAGCCGGCGCCCGTCCCGCCGTCCGACCCCGATCCGGATCGCACGCGCCGGCTCGTCGGGATCGTGCTCCTCGCCTCGGGCGGTGCGAGCCTCGCGCTCGGGCTCACGTTCGGGATCCTCGCGGTCGACAAGCGTGACGAGATCGGCGCGCGCTGCACCGGCAATCGATGCACGGCCGAGGGCGCTCAGGTGTATCGCGACGCGCAGACGAACGCGGCGATCTCCACCGTGTCGACCGTCCTCGGGATCGGCGCAGGCGCGGTCGGCGGCTGGTTGCTCTTCACGAGCCAGCCGAAGGCGACGGGCCCAGCGACGCGCGCCTTCGTCGCGCCGCGTGCAGGCGGCGCCGAGCTCGCGGTCGGAGGCGTGTTTTGACGCGCGCGAGCCTGCGCGGCACGCTGGTGGTCGTGGTGCTCGCCTCGGCCACGGCAGGCTGCTCGTGGCTGATCGGCGTCTCGGAGGACCCGATCGCGACGGACGGATTCTTTCCGCTCGAAGCCGGAGACGAGGACGACTCCGCGATCGCACTCGATGCGGCCCCGCCCGACGACGACGCGTCCGACGGCGCGATGCCCGTCGACGCCGACGATGCGGCCGACGACGCCCTCCCCGAATAGACGTTCCGGCGGAACTTTCCGGTTTGGGGTGCTGTCCTCACGAGCGGACGTACCGCGCCGCGCCGGCGAGAGAGAGGACCGATGCCAGCGCAAAACGCGGATGACCCGCCGACCTCGCTGGACTTTGCACTCTTCGCCGACAATCGTGCACCATGGCCCGACGTGGCGCTGCCTGACGACGTCGAAGCCAAGCTGATCGAGCGGCTGATCGCACGTGACGAACGTGCGTTCAACGAGCTCGTGACGGCGTACGGACGTCGCGTGTCGGCGCTCGTGCTCCGCATGCTCGGCAATCGTGCCGAGGCCGAGGACCTCACGCAGGAGGTCTTCGTCCAGGTCTTCAAGGCCATCGGCACGTTCCGCGGCGAGTCGAAGCTGTCGACGTGGATCTATCGAATCGCCGTGAACCTCTGCAAGAACCGCTCGAAGTACCTGCGCGTCCGTCATGCGAACGAACAAGACGAGCTCGAGGCCGTCGCGGAGCGCATGCCGCTCGGCGACGGCAAGAACGCCAACGTCGCTCACATCGAGCGCCCCGACGAGGCGATGGCGGGCCGACAGATCGAGAAGATCGTGCAGGACGCCATCCTCAAGATCGAGCCGGCCTTCCGCGAATGCCTCATCCTGCGCGACGTCGAGGAGCTCAGCTACGAGGAGATCGAGCAGATCACCGGACTGGCGGCTGGTACAGTGAAGAGCAGGATCTTCCGGGCGCGGGCCCAGCTCAAGGAGATCGTCGAGCGTGAGCTCGGTGAGAAGATCGGATGAGCGAAGACGAGAAGCACGCGGACGCGGTCGAGCAGGCCGACGCGGAGGAGAACGTGGAGGAGGTCGAGGTGCCTGCCCTCAGCGCGCGCCTCAAGCGATCGCTCGCCGCGCCGGTGGAGCCGGAGACGGCGACCTCG
>JAQBQJ010000223.1 GCA_028287065.1 Labilithrix sp.
GCTTCCAGGGCGAAAAGGTCCGCGAGAAGGCCGGCAAGGCCGCGAAGGGCGGAAAGTAGGAAGTCATGGGTAGCCGTCTCATTGGTCGCGAGCGCCGTAAGCTCCGTGTCCGTGGAAACGTCAGCGGGACGCCCGAGCGCCCCCGCCTCACGATCTTCCGCAGCCTCAATCACATGTACGCGCAGGTTGTCGACGACGTCGCGGGCACCACGCTCGCGCACGCCTCGACCCTGTCGAAGGACGTCAAGCCGGGCGCGGCGGATGCGAACAAGACCGGCGCTGCCGAGCTCGTCGGCACCGCCGTCGCGAAGCAGCTCCTCGCCAAGGGCGTGAAGAAGGTCGTCTTCGATCGCAATGGCTACATGTATCACGGCCGTGTGAAGGCCCTCGCTGAAGCCGCGCGCAAAGCCGGGCTGGAGTTCTGATTATGGCGATCGAGCATATCGACGAAGACAAGCTCAAGGAGCGCATCATCCACATCAACCGCGTTGCGAAGGTCGTGAAGGGCGGACGCCGCTTCAGCTTCGCAGCCCTCGTCGTCGTCGGCGACGAGAGCGGTCACGTGGGTGTCGGTCTCGGCAAGGCCAACGAGGTCCCCGAGGCGATCCGCAAGGGGAACGACCAGGCTCGCAAGAACCTGTTCAAGGTTCCGCTCGACGGCGTCACCATCCCGCACGAGTCCCACGGGCACTTCGGCGCAGGCAAGGTGTTCCTCCGTCCGGCGTCGCAGGGAACGGGCGTCATCGCCGGCGGCGCAGTCCGCGCCGTCGTCGAGTCGGCCGGCATCCACGACATCCTCACGAAGTGCATCGGCAGCGCGAACCCGCACAACGTGGTTCACGCGACGCTCGACGCTCTTCGCCAGCTGAAGAGCCTCGACATGATCGCGGCGAAGCGCCGGAAGCAGACGGAGGAGCTGACGGTTCACACGGGGAAGAAGACCAAGAAGGTCGCCACTCCGCCTGTGCCAGGTGATGGGGTGACGCCGTGAAAGCGAAGCTCAAGATCAAGCAGATCCGTAGCTGCATCGGTGTCGAATACCGCATGATCCAGAACCTCAAGGGTCTGGGCCTCGGTCGCATCGGCAAGACCGTCGTGGTCGCGAATACGCCCTCGTTCCGAGGCGCGGTCAAGAAGGTGCTCCACCTCGTGACCGTCGAGGAGGTGGACAATGGCTGACACTCTCAGCAAGCTCGCGAAGCCCGAAGGGGCGACGCGCGACAAGATTCGTAAGGGCCGCGGCGTCGGCTCCGGCCTCGGCAAGACGGCCGGTCGTGGACAGAAGGGCCAGTTCGCCCGTCGCTCCACGTTCAAGCCCTGGTTCGAAGGCGGTCAGACGCCCATGGCGCGTCGCCTCCCGAAGCGTGGCTTCAAGAAGCACAACCGCGACGTCGTCGCCGAGATCAACGTCAGCCAGCTCGAGATGTTCGACGCCGGCGCGAAGGTCGACGAGCGCGCGCTCCGCGAGCGCGGGATCATCAAGGGCCGTGCGGACCGCATCAAGATCCTCGGCAAGGGCGATCTGACGAAGTCGGTCACGGTCACCGCTCACTCGTTCTCCAAGAGCGCGCAGGAAAAGATCGCGAAGGCCGGCGGCAAGACCGTCCTCGTCGCGGTCGCGCAGGCCGCAGCCGCGGCCGAGTGATCGAGACCACGGCCACATGAGCGTTCTCGCCGGCTTCTCGAACATCAGCAAGGTCCCGGAGCTCCGGCGCCGCGTGGTCTTCACGATGGCGATGCTGGCTGTCTTCCGGATCGGTGCGTTCGTCACGATCCCGGGAGTCGACCGCAACGTCATGCGTGCGGTCATGAACAAGCAGGGAGGAGGCCTCCTCGGCTTCTTCAACATGTTCAGCGGCGGTGCGCTGTCGAACATGTCGATCTTCGCGCTCGGCATCATGCCGTACGTCAGCGCGAGCATCGTCCTCCAGCTCCTGACCATGGTCTTCAAGCCGCTCGACGAGCTCCGCAAGGAGGGCGAGCAGGGCACGCGGAAGATCAACCAGTACACGCGGTACGGAACGATCGGCCTGTCGCTCTTCCAGAGCTTCGGCATCGCGATGCAGGTCGAGGCGCTCAACAACGCCGACTTCGCAGGCGGCGCGACGGGCGACGTCGTCACCCACGCCGGCTGGGGCTTCCGCCTCATGGCGATGATCACGCTCACCACCGGCACCGCATTCATCATGTGGGTCGGCGAGCAGATCACCGAGCGCGGCATCGGCAACGGCATCTCGCTCATCATCTTTGCCGGCATCGTCACGGACATCCCGTCCGGCGTGTTCGGCTACTTCCAGACGCACAAGGGCTCGATCCAGCCGCTGAACCTGTTCGCGGTCGGCGCGATCGTCGTCGGCACCGTCGCCACGATCGTGTTCTTCGAGCGCGGCCAGCGTCGCATCCCGATCTACTACGCGCGTCGGACGGTAGGCCGAAGAGTGTATGGCGGACAGACGGCGCATTTGCCGCTGAAGGTCAACACCGCGGGCACGATCCCGCCGATCTTCGCGAGCTCGCTGCTCATGTTCCCGGCCACGCTCGCCGGCATGCACGTCCCCGGCATGGCGCAGCTCCAGTCCAGCCTCGAGCGCGGCGACTGGCTCTTCAACGTCTTCTACGTCGCGCTGATCGTCTTCTTCTGCTTCTTCTACACGGCCGTCACGTTCCAGTCGGTCGACGTGGCGGACAACCTCAAGAAGCAGCAGGCGTTCATCCCGAGCATCCGGCAGGGCAAGCAGACTGCCGAGTACATCGACAAGGTGATGACGCGCATCACGCTCGGAGGCGCCTTCTACGTCGCCGCCGTCTGCGTCGTGCCGACCGTCATCAGCGAGTACTTCAAGGTGCCGTTCCGCTGGGGCGGGACGTCGATCATGATCGTCGTCGGCGTCGCGCTCGACACGGTCTCGCAGATCGAGGCGCACCTCATCACGCGTAACTACGAAGGCCTTTCGGGTGGGGGCGGTCGCGCCACGCGCGTCCGTGGGAGGAGGGACGTCTGATGCGCCTCGTCTTTCTTGCGGGGCTCCGCCCCTCGGCTTCGCCGAGCCTCCCCGTGATGTGCTCTTCCGGCGTGCATCGCCTTCGGCGACCGGCGCTCAGAAGCGCCGCGGGCACGCCTATGTCAGTGCGCCTTGCGAGGAGCGTCTGATGCGCCTCGTCTTCGTGGGGCCGCCGGGTGCGGGCAAGGGCACGCAAGCCAAGGTGATCACCGAGAAGTGGAAGATCCCGCAGATCTCCACCGGCGACATGCTGCGCGAGGCGAAGGCCAACGGAACGCTGCCGCAGGACCTCATCGAGAAGATGAAGGCCGGCGGGCTCGTCCCGGACGAGGTCGTGATCGATCTCATCCGCGCGCGCACCGAGAAGGATGACGCCAAGGGCGGATTCCTTCTCGACGGCTTTCCGCGCACGGTGCCGCAGGCCGAAGCGCTGACCAAGCTCCTCGACTCGCGTGGTCAGAAGCTGGACATCGTGGTCGCGCTCGACGTGCCCAAGGAGCTCCTCATGGAGCGTGCCTGCCTGCGTCGCACCGACAAACGCACTGGACAGATTTATCACTTGAAGTATAAACCGCCCCCCCCGGACGCCATTTTGGAGCACCGGGCTGACGATCACGAAGACGTCGTCCGGAATCGGGTCGACGTCTACGAGAAGATGACCGCGGATCTCCTGCCCTTCTACGAGAAGGCCGGGCTATTGAAGCGGATCGACGGTGTCGGGGATGTGGAAGCAGTCACACAACGAGTTGTCCGCGCGCTTGAACAGGTAAGAGGCTGAGTTGATGAGTGAACGTCGTGAGCGGAAAGAGCCCAAGGGCGACAAGCTCGAGTTCGATGGGGTTGTCCAAGAGGCCCTGCCGAACGCCATGTTCCGCGTGAAGTGTGACAACGGGCTCGTGGTCCTCGCGACGATCAGTGGAAGGATGCGTCAGTTCTACATCCGGATCCTGCCTGGTGACCGAGTCACCGTCGAAGTCAGTCCTTACGACCCCAGCCGCGGTCGCATCACGTACCGGCACAAGTAAGTTTTGGAGTGAGTCATGAAGGTTCGTCCGTCCGTCAAAAAGATTTGCGACAAGTGCAAGGTGGTCCGGCGTAAGCGCGTCGTTCGCATCATCTGTGACAACCCCCGTCACAAGCAGCGTCAGGGCTGAGCTGCCAGCACAATCCACCGCCAAAGCAGCCCAAGGAATCAAGTCATGGCTCGTATTGCAGGCGTCGACCTTCCCCGTCACAAGCAGATCGCGTACTCGCTTCCGTACCTCTACGGAATCGGCCGTACCCTCGCGAAGGAGATCTGCAAGAAGGCAGG
>JAQBQJ010000418.1 GCA_028287065.1 Labilithrix sp.
GCTCTCGCGCGATCTCCCGAGCTCGAAGCTCATCGTGTACCCGCGCTGCGGTCACGTCCCGATGATCGAGGCGCTCGCCGCTTCGAACCGCGATCTCGTCGCGTTCCTCACCGAAGGCAACGCGCCGTGAGCTCCACGTTTTGGTGCGCTGCAACAATCGCAGCTGCGTTGTGTCTCATCACGACCACCGCGCGCGCTACCGGCTTCCACGAGACCGGGCAGGACTACATCCCGCGCGACAAGACCGAGGTCGATCTCTCGGGCTACCTCCGCACGCGCGGGGAGGCCCTCTACAACCTCGATCTCGATCGTGGGCTGCAGACGAACGGCCAGCCGATCTTCCCCGTGCCGCAGTCCGATCCGAGCGCGCAGACGCTCACGCACTGGGACATGCGATGGCGCACCGACATGCGCATCTACGCGCCGGGCTCGATGGTCGGCGTGAAGGCGCGCATCGACGTGCTCGACAACGTCGCGCTCGGCAGCCTCCCCGAGGGCATTCCCTCCACCACGCAGACGCAGCGTTCGCCCGCCGACGTCGTCCGCGTGCGACGCGCGTACGGCGAGCTCGTGCTGCCGTTCGGCCTCCTCGCCGCGGGTCGCATGGGCACGCACTGGGGCCTCGGCATGGTCGCCAACGGCGGCGACTGCCTCGACTGCGACAGCGCGGATGCGTCCGATCGCGTCGCCTTCATCACGCCGCTGGCCGGCCACATCTGGGCGCTCGCCTACGACTTCAGCGCGACGGGCCCGCAGGGCTCGCGCCGCGTCCAGAACCGCACCATCGGCATCGAGCCCACGACGGACGTGCGCACCGTCACGTTCGCGTGGCTGCGCTGGAAGGACGACGAGACGCGCGCGCGCCGTCGTCGTGCCGACAAGGCGACCGTCGAGTACGGCAGCTACATCACGCATCGCTGGCAGAGCGACGACATCCCCTCGTCGTACGTGTCGACTGCGCAGCCGATCGACCCCTTCGCGAACGGCGGCTCCGGCATCATGGCACGGGGCTTCCGCGCCACCGCGTTCGACGCGTGGATCCGGCTCACCTTCCCGTGGGCACGCATCGAGGCCGAAGGCGCCTTCATCACGGCGACGATCGATCAGCCGAGCCTCGTGCCCGGCCTGCTCCTCCGCGATCCCGCGAAGAGCCGTCAGATCGGCGCCGTCCTCCAGAGCGAGTTCGGCGCGCCGGACTCGCTCTTCACGGCAGGCCTGGACGCCGGCTACGCGAGCGGCGATCGAGCGCCCGGCTTCGGCGCGATCCAGAGCCCGAATGCTGCAGCGCCGCAGCCCGGAGATCTCGACGGACCGCAGGCGTCGCCGCGTCGTGACAACCGCGTCGACAACTTCCGCTTCCACTCCGACTACCGGATCGATCGCATCCTCTTTCGCGAGATCATCGGGACCGTGACGGACGCGGTGTATGCGCGCCCGCACGCGCGCCTGCGCCTGACGCGCACGAGGAGCGCGCAGCTCAGCGCGACTACCGATGTCGTCGCATCGCGCGCCGTCGACGCCTCGTCCACGCTGTCCGGCAAGGCGCCGCTCGGCATCGAGATCGATCCGTCGCTCATCTTCGAGACGAACGGCTTCCTCGCCGCGCTCGACTACGCCGTCCTCTTCCCGATGTCGGGCTTCGACAACGTCGCGACGAGCCAGTCCGCGAAGATCGCGCAGCTCGTGCGCCTCCGCCTCAATTACCTGTTCTAGGCAACACCATGAAGCCCACCCTCGCCACCTCGCTCGTTCTCATCGTGCTCTGCAGCTCGTGCAGCGAGAACGAGACCCTCGCGCCGGCGCACGCCGCCTACGACGGTGGCGTCGTCACGGCGCTTCCCTGCGTGCCCAACCTCGACGGCAAGATCGAGTCGCGCGAGCTCGTGCCTCAGGTCGGCATCCCGGCCAACTACCTCGTCTCGCCGAGCGGCAAGGAGAGGACGGTCGACATCGTCGGCAAGACCAACGCGCAGGGCAAGCTCGCGTGGAGCTTCGGCGTCGACTTCGCGGACGACGAGGTCGCGAAGATCGAGGCGCAGCGGATCGACGGCAAGTGGTACGCGGCCTCGTTCACCGGCGTCGCGAACCCGGTCATCGTCGCGAACGACCTCGCCGGTCGCACCGAGGGCGTCTACACGCAGACGGACCAGGGCTTCTTCCTGCACGGCATCGCCTCGTCGCTCCCCGACCCGCCCGAGGGCAAGACGCTCCTCGTCTACACGCAGCCGGTCATGCTCTATCGCTTCCCCCTCGAGCCCGGCGCCGCGTGGACGAGCGCGGGCGAGGTGAAGAACGGCACGCTGCGCGGCCTGCCGTTCGCGAGCCGCGACACCTACGACGTGAAGGTCGACGGCGCGGGCGAGCTCGGGCTCCCGGATTTCGTGCTCACGCAGGCTCTTCGTGTCAGGACGAACGTGTCGATCGCGCCGTCCGCGGGGCAAGTCACGACGCAGCGTCAGGTCGGCTTCCTGTTCGAGTGCCTCGGTGAGGTGACGCGCGCGACGAGCAAGCTGAACGAGCCGGACGAGAACTTCACGACGGCGAGCGAGCTACGCCGCCTCGGGCTCGCGCAATGACGCGGCCCACGGATTCTGCGGGGGAAGAAGGAGAGACCGAGATGATCTGGGATACCTGGAAAAAAGGATTCGACGCCTGGGAGAACGCCACGGCGAAGTACACGGAGCACTGGATGAAGAGCCCGCTCGTCCTCGGTCCGACCGGCGCCCTGCTGGGCGGAGCGATGAAGGCAAAGGCCGCCTACGACAAGGCCGCATCGCAGTGGGTCGGCTCCCTCGGCATGGCCACCAAGCGCGACCAGGAGCGCGCGCTCCACACGTTGAACCAGCTCGAGAGCCGCCTCCTCGATCTCGAGGAGCGTCTCGTCGACGCGACGACATCGCACAAAAAGGACTAGCCCGTCATGGACATCACGCCCTTCCTCGACCTCCGTATCGCGCCGCGCGCCGTGTTCGATGCGCTTCCCGACCGCTCGACGCGCGTCCGCTTCATGGTGCCGTCCGCACAAGGCGAATGGCGGGCGGTGACGTGGGGCGCGTTCGCGCAGGAGATCCGAGAGCTCGCGCTCTTCCTCGGCAGCGTCATCAAAGGTGGTGACCGCGGCGCGATCTACGCGCCGAATCGAGTCGAGTGGGGAAGCGCAGCGCTGGCGATCCAGGCAGCGGGCGGCGTGATGGTCCCGATCTATCCGGCATCGACGACGGAGCAGGTCGCGTACGTGGCGTCGCACAGCGACGCGAAGGTCGTGTTCGTCGACACGCCCGCGCTGCTCGGCCGGCTGCTCTCGGCCTGGAGCTCGCTCGAGGCCGTCGAGCGCATCGTGCTGCTCGACGACACGCTCGACGCGTCACGCGTCCACGAGTCGCTCCGGACGAAGGGCGTCAGCGTCCCTGCATTCGAAGAGGTCGAGCGAAAGCTGATCACGCTCTCGCGCGCACGTGCCCTGGGCGCCGCCCGCGATCGCGAGGATCCGCTCGCCTTCGATCGCACGATGAACGGCGTGTCGCTCGATCAGCACAGCGTGATGCTCTACACGAGCGGCACCTCGGGCAACCCGAAGGGCGTGCCGCTCACGCACCGCAACGTCGCGGTGAACGGTCTCGACTGGATGAAGTGCAACGCACCGATCCTCCACGAGGGCGGCATCGACGTGCTCTGGCTTCCGATGAGCCACATCTTCGGCTTCGGCGAGCTCTGTATCGGCAACGCGCTCGGATACACGTCGTACCTCTCGGATCCCGCGACGTGCCTCGCGCGTCTCCCCGAGGTGAAGCCGACGGTGTTCTTCAGCGTGCCGTCGCACTGGGAGAAGCTCGCGATCCAGGCGATGCACGAGCCGAACCCGGTCGCCCGCCTCGAGAAGTTCAAGGCGGTCACGGGCGGAAAGCTCAAGTTCTGCCTCTCGGGCGGCGCCGGCTTGAAGCGCGAGGTGAAGGACTTCTTCTATTCTTGCGGCGTGCTGATCATCGAGGGCTACGGCCTCACCGAGACGTCGCCCACGCTCACGCTGAACCGTCCGGATGCCTTCCGCTTCGACACCGTCGGCAAGGTGCTCCCGTCCGTAGAGGTGAAGCTCGCCGAGGACGGCGAGATCCTCGCGCGCGGCCCGAGCGTGTTCGGCGGGTATCACAAGGACGCAGAGGCGACCGCCGCGGCCTTCACCGCCGACGGATGGTTCATGACCGGCGACGTCGGGCGCTTCACCGAGGACGGCTTCCTCCAGATCATCGATCGCAAGAAGGACATCCTCGTCACGGCCGGCGGCAAGAACGTCCCGCCCGCGAACATCGAGATGCGCTTCCGCGACGACCCGTTCATCGCGCACGTCGTGGTCTACGGCGAGGCGAAGAAGTTCCTCGTCGCCGGCGTGTGGCTCAACGAGGACGCCGTGAGCGCGCACCTCGGCGCCGTCGCGGCGGAGGGTCGCGATGCCGCTCGTCGTGCGCTCGTCCAGAAGCGCATCGATCAGGTCAACTCGGAGCTCGCCAGCTACGAGACGCTGAAGAAGTTCACGATCCTCACCGAGCCGCTCACCGTCGAGAACGAGCTGCTCACGCCGTCGCTCAAGGTACGGCGCAAGAAGGTGTACGAACGCTTCAAGACCGAGTTCGAAGCCATGTACGAGCTCGGCGGTCCCGCCGATGCCGCTCGGCCCGCGGAGCGAGAGGCGCAGGCGTGAACCCGTTCGCGAAGCTCGCGGGAATGGTCACGAAGCCGAAGCCCCCGGTGGGGACGACGCCGGCGGACGTGATCCATCGCGAGAACAAGTGGCGTCTCCTCCGCTATCGGCCCGCGGCCGGCAGCGCAGGACCGCGCTTCGAGACGCCGGTGCTGCTCGTGCCGTCGCTCATCAACCGGCACTACGTCATGGATCTCCTGCCCGGCAAGAGCATGGCGGAGGACCTCGTGAAGGCCGGTCACGACGTGTACTGCCTCGACTGGGGCACGCCCGGCGACGAGGATCGCCACCTCACGTTCGACGACGTCTGCGATCGGTATCTCGGACGCGCGATCCGCAAGGTCGCGAAGCTCTCGCCGCGCGGGAAGACGCACGTGCTCGGCTACTGCCTCGGCGGCACGATGTCGACGATCCATGCTGCAGTGCACCAAGAGCACATCGCGTCGCTGCTCGTGCTCGCGGCGCCGGTGTCGTTCGAAGGCGAGGTCGGTCTGCTCGAGACGTGGACGCGCATGCCGAGCTTCAACGTCGGCGACATCGTCGAGGCCTTCGGCAACGTGCCCTGGCAGCTGATGCAGAGCGCGTTCACGATGCTGCGCCCCACGCTCGCTCTCTCGAAGGCCGTGCACGTCGTCGACAAGGCCGTCAAAGACGATCCGATCAACGCGAACAAGTGGGAGGAGTTCTCCGAGGGCTTCCGTGCTCTCGAGACGTGGGGCAACGACAACGTGTCGTTCCCCGGCGCCTGCTACGTCCGCTACATCGAGGAGCTCTATCGCAAGGACTCCTTGATGAAGGGCACGTTCACGCTGTCGGGCAAGGCCGCGCGCCTCGAGAAGATCACGGTGCCCACCATGTGCATCGTCTTCGAGCACGACAACATCGTGCCCTGGCAGAATGCCGCGGTGCTCGTCGACCAGATCGGCTCGACCGACAAGGAGCTCCTGAAGCTGCCCGGCGGCCACGTCGGCGCGGTCGTTTCGCGCGGCGCGCAGAAGGCGCTGTGGCCTCGCATGAGCGCGTTCTGGGCGAAGCGCGACGCGGACGTGAAGGTGCGCGTGACCGCAGAGCACGGACACGCGAACGGTCACGCCAACGGTCACACCAACGGCGCTGCCGTCGCCGCGGAGCCCGCGAGCGCGCCGGCGATGCCGCCGCCGCCGCGCGCCAAGAAGGCGAAGAAGAGCCCGACGCGTTCGGGCGGTCGATGAAGCTCCGCCTGGCGCTCGCGTTCACGGCCGCGGCCACGCTGGCGAGCAGCGTCGCGTTCGCCGGCACGGTGGCGGTGGAGTCGCACGCGGGCCGGAGCGTCCGCGTGTTCGTGCCGTCGAAGGTCGCAACGAACACACCGCTCGTCGTCATGCTGCACGGCTGCACGCAGACCGCCGACGACTTCGCGGTCGCAACGCAGATGGACGACATTGCCGAGAAGGAAGGCTTCGTCGTCGCCTATCCAGAGCAGTCGGCCGACACGATCGCGACGCGCTGCTACCGCTGGTACGAGCCCGCGCACCAGTCGCGCGACGCCGGGGAGCCGAAGGAGCTCGCGGACGCGACCGACGAGGTCATGAAGGCGCACGGCGTCGATCCGGAACGCGTGTACGTCGCGGGCATCTCTGCCGGCGCGGCGATGACGGTGATCCTCGGAGCGACGTATCCGGATCGCTTCGTCGCGATCGGCGTCGTCGCGGGCATCGAGTACAAGGGCGCCACGTCCGTCTCGAGCGCGTTCTCGACGTCGAGCAACGGCGGACCGTCCCCCGATACGCAAGGGGACGTCGCCCACGCCGCAATGGGCATGTATGCGCGCACCGTCCCGACGTTCGTCGTGCACGGCACCTCCGACGGCGTCGTCGCGAAGGTGAACGGCGATCAGGTCGCCGCGCAATGGCGGCGCACGAACACGATCACGCTCGGCGACGGCGCCATCGAGCCCGTGCAGAGCCTCGCGGGCGACGCCGGCTATCCCTTCACGCGCATGGTGCACCGCAACAAAGCGAACGGAGCATCGGTCATCGAGCACTACGTCGTCGACGGGCTCGGTCATGCCTGGCCCGGCGGCAAGGACGGCGCCTCGTACAGCGATCCGCGTGGTCCGAATGCGAGCGCGCTCGTGTGGGCATTCTTCAAGGGCCGCACGCGCTCCGCCCCGCTCGACGTTCCGGCGGTCGTCCTGCCCGAAGGTCCGGGCGCGGCGTCTCCGGACGGCGGCACGAGCACCGGCGATCCCAGCACGCCGCCGGCCGACACGTCGTCCCCCGCTCCGGGCGAAGACAGCGGCGGCAGCGGCGGCTGCAGCACGGCGCACGCAGGACGCGAGCGACCGCATGGTCTCGCCGCCGCGCTCCTCTTCGGACTCTCGATGGTCGTCGCGTCACGTCGTGCGCGCGGCCGCCGCAACGTCCTCGCGTCCGCGCTGGTCGCTCTATCGGCCGGCGCGTTCGCGCTGGTCGCGAACGGCTGCTCCGACGACACGACGGCGACCACACCGGCGTCCGGCGATGCGGCGACGACCGGCGAAGGCGGCGACGACGGCGGAGCCGCGAGCGACGCGCACACCGCGTCCGACGGCGCGTCGAACGACGCGAGCTGCCCGACCGGGAAGGCCGTCCCCGACAAGGGCGAGACGTGCATCGGCTTCGGCAAGGGAACGCCGTGTGGCGCAGCGTGCGGCCTGCCGGCCTTCGGCTACGTGTGCTTCAACGGAGGGCCGCCCGGCTTCGCGGGTTGCCTGCAGGCGGGCACGACGTCGTTCGGCGACACGTACTGCTGCCCCGAGAACGAGTGCGTTCCTCAGCCCGATCAGGACAAGGAATGCAAGACGGCCGGCAAGCCGCATCGGTACCAGTGTCCACCGGACGAGAGCGGCTCACCGGTCGCTCCACCGGCCGGCTGCGCCGGCACGGATGCCGGGAGCACCGCGCTCGAGACCTTCTACTGCTGTCCATGAGCCTGCCGGAGGAGCTATCCTCGGCGAGGTGGTGACGCGCGCGAGGCACCTCACGTCGGCGACGGCTGCGGTCGGCGCCGTCGCAGCGAGCGTCGTGCTCGCATCGTGTGGGTCGTTCGGCGAGTCGAACAGCGCTCCCGACGGCGGCGGCGGCACCGCTGTGCCGGAGTCGAGCACGGAGACGGCACCGCCGGGAATCGACGGCGCGGTGGACGCGTCCGCTCCAGGAACGCACGACATGGTCGCGATCACGACCGTCGACGGGAACTACCTGATCGACGCGAAGGAGGTCACGACCGCCGAGTTCGCGCTCTTCCTCGACGCGGTGAAGACGGGCGCGTTCGAGCCGACGGACGCTCGTTGCGATTGGAAGGCGGGGACGGACTACGGCGGCGGCGCGCCGAAGTGTCCGACCACGCCGGCGGCGGCCTACGGTTGCGCCGACTGGTGCGACGCGATCGAGTACTGCACGTGGGCCAAGAAGCGGCTCTGCGGAAAGATCGGCGGCGGTCCCGTCGACGAGAACGACACGCGAGATCTCCACCGCAGCCAGTGGACACGCGCATGCGCCGGACAGACGTCCGCGATGAGCTGGCCGTACGGCGCCACCGCGCAGAGCGTGTGCAACACGAAGGAACGCGGGGTGGCCGCCGCGCTCGCGCCCGCGAGCTCCGCGGCTTGCGTCGGCAGCGCCGCCGGCCTCTTCGACATGAGCGGGAACGTCGGTGAATGGGAAGACGCGTGCACGGCGATCGGTCCCACCGGGAACTGCAGCATCCGCGGCGGCTCGTTCAAGCAGACGATAGACGGCGCCCGCTGCAGCGGTGAGCTCCTCGGGCTGGCCACGGGGACCTTCGGCGACGTCGGGATCCGGTGCTGCAAGGACATGTGATCGCGGCCGCGATCGGGCACGACGTTCAGACGTCGAGATCCTTCCAGCGCTTGCTCACGTGCGAGAAGACGAGGATGCCCGCGAGCGACGCGAAGCCGACGGCCGAGAACCAGTACCAGACCTGATACGGCTTGTACGTCTCCCAGAGGAGCGCGTTCACCGCGTTCGGATCCTGGCCGAGCACCGACGTCAGCGTGTCGAATGCCGCGGGTCGCTTCACGCCGACGAACTCGGCGAGGTGATCGACGTTGCCGTCCCACGTGCCGGGCCCGTGGCGGTCGGTCTTCTCGGCGAGGTACTTCAGCGCGAGGACGGCCTTCTCGCCGTTCCGCCCGTACTGCCAGCCCGCGAGCTTGGCGCCGAGCGCCTGCCCTAGCGCGACCGGGATGTTCACGTAGCCGAGATAGAGCGCCTTCTTCCCCTTCGGCGCGATGAGCGAGAAGTACTCCGTCTTCTTCGGACCGGTGAGCATCTCGCCGAGCGAGAAGAGGAGGATGCCGAAGAAGAGGACGTACACGCTCGACGAGGTGCCGTAGACGATCGTGCCGAGGGTCGCGATGGTCACGCCGATCGCGATGGACGTCATGACGCGCAGCCGTGCGACGAGGTACGAGATGAAGATGACGAAGCACACGACGAGGCCGGCGTTGAGGTTCAGCGCGATCTCTTGCTTGAGCTGCACGCCGCGCGCTTCGTTGACGAGCCACGCCTTCGGGAGCCACGTGTTGGCTTCGACGAACGAGGTGGAGCTCACCCAGTCCGCGTAGAAGTTCGGCATCAGATCCCAGAGTTGGTACAGCATCATCCAGAAGCCGCTGAACAGCACGATGACCGTGGCGAGCCGTAGATCGAGGATGTTCTTGAACGTGTCGATGAACACGCGCGCGGCGCTCTTCTTCTTGTCCGCGCCGGACTCCACCTCCTTGTAGGTGAAGATCATGAGGTAGTTCATCCCCATGAACACCGCGGAGCTGTAGAAGACGAGCGACCAGCTCGTGTTGCGCATGAACGTCCCGACGAACGGCCCGATCGCGGCGCCGACGTTCACGAGCCAGTAGAAGAGGCCCCAGCCGACGCTGGAGTTCTTCTTCGACATCGACTGGGCGAGCGTGCCCTGGATGCCCGGCTTGAAGATCGCCGTGCCGAGCGCGAGGACCATGCACGCGAAGAAGAACCCCGGATAGCTCCGGATGTTCGCCATGAGCACGTAGCCCGTGCACGCGAGCGTGACCGAAGTCGCGATCGTCTTCTTGTAGCCGTAGCGATCGGCGAAGCCGCCGCTCACCATCGGAACGAGCGACTGCACGAGCGCCCAGACGGCGAAGATCGTTCCCTTCTGCGCCTGACTGAAGTGGAGACCGCCCGGATCGTCGGCCTGCGCGATGTACAGAGGAAGGACGGTGCGGACGCAGTAGTACGCCATCCGCTCCCACATCTCGACGCCGCATCCGAGCCAGAACGATCGAGGGAACGTCTTCAGCGTCGCGACGAAACCGAGCTTCGGTTCCGTATCCGGCGCGGCGGGCGTGGCGGGAACGGCAGCCATGAGGGACGCGCTCTTAGCACGGCGCCTGCGTGCTTCATTAAGTCGTCTTGGTCCGCGCCGGAAAAGCCACTTTCTTGGGTGACCGCGGCGGATCGTGCACCTTCCGAGCATGACGACCCGGGGGATGCTGGTCCTGAGCCTCGGCGCGAGCGTGCTGCTCGCTTCGATCGGCTGCAAGCGCGACGGCTCCACGGACCCGTCCGCGACGACGGTGACCTCAGCCGCACTCGAGACCGAGCCTCCCGCCGTCGTGCTCTCGAAGACCGCGAAGCTCGCGTCGATCGCGATGTCCACGGTCGTATACGCCGCGCCCTCCGACACCGCGAAGAAGATCGGATACCTCCGGCTCGGAGCGGTCGTCCAGCGCTCCGACAAGTCGTTCGGCGCCGAGGGTTGCCCCGGCGAGTGGTACGCCGTCGCGCCTCGCGGCTTCGTCTGCATCGGCAAGAACGCGACGCTCGATGTCGACGCTCCCATCGTCCGCGCCGCGAGCACGCGGCCCGACACTTCGAAGCCGCTTCCTTATTCCTACGGATTCGTGCGTGCGGTCGCGCCGCTCTATTTGCGGCTGCCTTCGAAAGAGGAGGCGTACCAGACGGAGTTCAAGCTCGAACCGCACCTCGACTGGTGGGGCCGCAAGGGGAAGATCGCGAACCACATCGATCGTCTCGGGGCGAACGACGCCGCGCACGAGATCTTCCCGGACGTGCCGATCCCTCCGCCCACGAACACGCTGCCGGACGGGATCCTCCTCGGCGGCAAGACCGAATTCGATCCTCCTCCGTTCTGGCTCGAGACCGGCGCGCGGAAGATCCCGAACGTGGCGGCGTTCGACGTGCCGGCCAAAGCGATCTTCGCGAACCGCGTCCACCGACACACGGGGATCGCCTTCATCGGCGCGTTCGCTTCGGGTCCGGAGTTCGATCATCGGCGCTTCGCGGTGACCGTCGACATGCGGCTCGTCCCCGTCGACAAGCTGAAGCCGGAGCCGGCATCGGCGTTTCACGGCGTCGAGCTGAAGGGCGACGTCACGCTGCCGGTCGCATTCGCGAAGCCCTGCAATCCGAACGCGAAGGGCACTCCGCGCCCGTGCCGGCACACGTATCGCGACGACAACGGGACGCTGAAGCGGACCGACGACGTCTTGCCGACGCGCGGCGTCCTCCAGCTCACGGGTGTCCAACGCAATGGCAATGGCTCCCGTTTCTTGGAGGCGAAGGACGGCGCCTGGGTGAGGTCGAGCGACGTCGGCGTCGCCGTTCGGCCGGACCTCTGGCCGCAAGCGGCGCAGCGCGGCGAGAAGTGGGTCGACGTTTCGATCGAGGAGCAGGCGCTCGTCATCTGGGACGGGAAGACGCCGGTCTACGCGACCGTGGTGTCGACGGGGCAGGACGGCCTGAAGGATCCGAAGACGACCAAGTCGACGCCGCTCGGCACGTTCCGGATCAAGAGCAAGCACATCACGACGACGATGGACTCGAACGGTCGCTCGGCGCAGTCCGGCGGGGCCGCGCCGCAGTCCGGCGAGAGCGAGTCACCGACCGACGACGACAAGCATGCAGGCAACTTCGAGCTCCGCGACGTGCCGTACGTGCAGTACTTCCACGAGGGCTACGCGCTGCACTCCGCGTACTGGCATGACCACTTCGGCACCGCGCGCAGCCATGGGTGCATCAACCTGGCGCCGATCGACGCGCTCCGCGTGTTCCGCTTCACGGAGCCGCCGGTCCCCGAGGGCTGGCACGGCACGAACGTGGAAGCGGGCAAGGGCACGAGCATCGTCATCCACAAGTAGCGGCGCGACGCGAGGAGACGAGAGATTGGCCGCCAGGACGTGGAGACGCCAAGTGCATTTGTTCGTGCACTTCGAGTGCATCGCTTTGCATGCCGGTCGTGAGCTCGACGCTATTTGACGTGATTTACGGGGTTTCTGCGTTGGCTCGGGCGCTGCAATACCCTGAATCACGAAGCGACCTCGAGAGGCTCACCGGGGCTCACGCGTTCTTGCAGGCGCGCGCGGGTCTCGGTGAGTGACTTCGGTGCTTCGGCAAGCTTGATGCGGTCGGACTTGCAGGCGCCCGATCGTGCCAAGGGGCCGCGACGAATTGGTTCGTCGCGGCCTT